>NZ_JAKFCB010000029.1:0-5106 GCF_036676885.1 Aeromicrobium sp. | reverse complement strand
GAGGTCAGCCGTGTAGAAGACCGCGATGATGGTGATCGCGAGCAGGTCGTCGACGATCGCGAGCGTCAGCAGGAACGTGCGCAGGCCCGTGGGCAGGTGGGTGCTGATGATCGCCAGCACCGCAAGCGCGAACGCGATGTCGGTCGCGGTGGGGACCGCCCAGCCGCGCAGGGCGCCGCCGGCGTTGATCGCGGTGAAGATCAGCGCCGGTACGACCATGCCACCCACCGCGGCCACGACGGGGATCGCCGCTCGCCTCGGGTCACGGAGGTCACCGGCGACGAACTCGCGCTTGAGCTCGAGGCCGGCGATGAAGAAGAAGATCGCCAGCAGCCCGTCAGCCGCCCACGTGCCGAGGGAGAGGTCGAGATGCAGTGCATGCGGGCCCACGACGGTGTCGCGCAGCTCGGCGTAGCCGTCACCGGTGTTGGCGGCGACCAGCGCGATCGCTGCCGCGCCGATCAGCAGCGCTCCGCCGATCGTCTCCTGACGCAGGATGTCGGCGATGCGTGCGGCTTCGGGCCACGATCCGCGGCCGAAGAGGCGGGGCGAACGGGTAGGCATGGGGCTCCCTGGGGTCGGCGACAACATGCCGACCAGACTTCCCGGCTCACCTGTTCTGAACCCTACCCGCCGCTGGCAGTGACGTTGCGGTCGGGACACACCGCGAGACGGCGACCCAAACGTCACTCCCAGCGGCGGTTCGCGAGTAGCCTGCGGACATGCCGGACGTCGCGATCGCCGCGCCCAACGAGGCTGCCGCCGACGCCGGCGAGCAGATCGCCCGCGCCGGCGGCAATGCCGTGGACGCGGCACTCGCGGCTGTTCTCGTGACGATGGTCAACGAGATCGGCATCGTCTCGTTGAGCTCGGGCGGGTTCATCACGGTCCAGCCCCAGAACGGCAGTGCGCCCCAGACCGTCGACGGCTGGATGGAGATGCCGGGCCGGGGCCGCAAGCTCGGCGGGGGCACGTGGGACGTCTACACCGAGTACGGCGACGGCGTGACGGTGACGATCGGGCCCGGGTCGGTCGCGGCGCATGGCTCGGTCGCCGCGCTCGGCGCGGCGCATGCGCGGTGGGGGCGCCTGCCGTGGCGCGAGATCGTGGCTCCGTCGATCGACGTCGCCCGCGGCGGGTTCAGGCTCGGGTCGGCCTCGCGTTACTACCTCGAGCACGTCCACGACCTGATCTTCGGTTGGGACGACGAGAGCGACGCCGCGGTCCACGACGAGGACGGCCTCGTCACGACGGGCCTGATCGTGCTGCCCGACCTGGTCGGCTCCCTCGAGCTCATCGCCGAGGAAGGGCCGAGCGCGCTCCACACGGGCGACCTGGCCCGGCTCATCAGCGCTGACGTGCTCGAGCGGGGTGGCATCCTGGGACCCGCCGACCTCGCGGCATACCGCCCGGTCGTACGTCCCTCGCTGCTGAGCACGGTCGGCGACTGGACGTTCGGCACCAACCCTCCGCCGTCCGTCGGCGGGGTCTGCGTGACGGCGATGCTGCGCCTGCTGGACGGTCGGCCGTACGGCGAGTGGGACAACGACGACATCGAGCATCTGGTCCGCGTGCAGCGGGCCGTGCTGGGCCATCGACTCCGCGTGCTCGACCACACCGACGACCTCGAGCGGGACGCCGCGGCGTTCCTCGAGCTCGTCGACCACGACCACCTGGCGGTTCTGGAGTCCGGGTCGACGGCACACGTCTCGGCGACCGACAGCGCCGGCGGCGCGTGCTCGGTCACGGTGTCGTCGGGCTACAGCTCAGGGATGATCGCGAAGGGCACCGGCATCTGGCTCAACAACTGCCTCGGCGAGCAGGAGCTCAACGCGCGCGGTCTGCACGGGCTGCCGCCGGGCACCCGGCTGCTGTCGAACATGGCCCCGACCGTGGGGCGCCACGTCGACGGCTCGGCGATCGCCATCGGCTCGCCCGGCGCCGACCGCATCACCACGGCGATCGTCCAGGCCCTCGCCGGGTTCGTCAACGGCAGGCTCGGCCTCCAGCAGGCCATCAACCACCCGCGGGTCCACGTGCACCGGGCCGGTCGTCCCGAGGAGGTCGTCAAGACCGAGACCGACCTGACGATGTACTACGGCGGTGTCGCCGCGACGCTGCGCCGGCACGACGGGCACCTGGTGGCCGCCGCGGACCCGCGCCGCGATGGTGCCGTACGTCTCGTGCGCGCTGGCCCTCTGCGCGGGACGGATGCGGTTTGATGGTCGTGTGTCCCCGACACCCATCGTCATCGCCCACCGCGGCGTGCCCGGCGAACGACTCGAGCACACCCGCCCGTCCTACCTCCTGGCGATAGAGCAGGGCGCCGACTACATCGAGCCGGACGTCGTGAGCACCAAGGACGGTGTCCTGGTCGTGCGGCACGAGAACGAGATCGGCGGCACGACCGATGTCGCCGAGCGCCCGGAGTTCCTCGACCGCAAGGTCTCCAAGTTCATCGACGGCATCCCGCACACGGGGTGGTTCACCGAGGACTTCACGCTCGAGGAGATCAAGACGCTGCGCGTACGCGAGCGGCTCCCGGCGCTGCGTCCGCAGAACCTGCCGCTGGAGCGCCTCGAGAAGATCCTGACGTTCGACGAGGTGCTCAACATCGCCGAGGACGCCAACGAGGGCCGCGACGAGCCGATCGGCGTCTACGTCGAGACCAAGCACCCAACCTATTTCGCCGGGATCGGCCACGACCTCAACGACCTGCTGATCGCCAATCTCGAGCGTCGCCGGCTCAACCACGTGGGCGCCAAGGTCATCATCCAGTCGATGGAGACCGCCAACCTACGCAGGCTCCGCGACCGCACGCCGTTGCCGCTGATCCAGCTGATGGACCGGCAAGGGGCGCCGTACGACCTCGTCGAGGCACGCGACCGGCGGACGTACGCGGACCTGATGGCCCCCAAGGAGCTGGCGGCCATCGCGGCGTACGCCGACGGGATCGGGCCCAACAAGAGCCAGGTCATCGCCCGTGACAAGAAGTACCGGCTGGCCGGCCAGACGGCACTCATCCGTGACGCTCACGAGGTCGGGCTGCTGGTGCACATCTGGACGATGCGCAACGAGAACAACTTCCTGCCGACGAACCTGCGGACCAGCACCGACAAGGCCGCCCACGGCGATGCCGTGGGCGAGTACCTTGCGTTCTTCGACGCCGGGGTGGACGGCGTCTTCTCCGACTTCACGCGGACGGCGGTGGAGGCTCGCTCTCTGTGGTGGGAGCGTCAGTAGCGTCCCCCGCCACGGTCTGCTGGCCGGCCGGCTGCGCGGCGGGCATCAGGATCCATGCGACGACGTACGCCACGATCAGCGAGCCGAAGCCCAGGACCGTGAGGACAGCGACGAGCAGACGGATCAGGTTGGCGTCGAGGCCGGTGTAGGCGGCGATGCCGCCGCACACACCTCCGACCCACTTGTCGTCACGGCTTCGGGTGAGCTTCTTCATGATCTTCAGGTCCTTCCGGGGTGGTGGTGTCAGTGAGGGGTTCTGCGGCTTCGTGGGCCGGGATCGATCGGGCGCGGTTGGCCGGCCGGGTCTGCCACACCGTGGCGGCGACGCCGAGCACTCCGAGGAGGATCAGCACCCCCGAGGCGGTGAGGCCGAGCTCGCGCGGCGTCAGGATGTCCTGCTTCCACACGGCCCAGTTGCCGACGGCGGAGAGGAAGAACAGCCCGAAGGCCAGGCCTTCCCAGCGGAACGAGTGTCTGGTCATCTGCGGATCACCTCGATGTTCCCGAGTCGTTGGTGGATGTCGAGCGTCAGGGCGGAACCGGTTTCCGCCGCGGGGTAGTCGAGGTCGATGTCGGACCCGTCCGTCTTGCGGTCGAACACCCTGATCTCGCCGGCGCCGAGGTGCGAGTCGATCTCGACGTTGAGCCCGTCCGGCACGAGGACCCGGATCTGGCCGACGCCTGACTCGATCTCGACCGTTCGGCCGAGCAGCGCCGACGGGTTGGACACCCCCGTGAGGTCGACCTCCAGCAGGCCGATGCCGTGCTTGTAGTGCTGCTCGACCTGAGCCGCCGTGAGGGGCTCGGGTCGCTGGTCGCCGATCTTGCCGTCGGGCAGCAGCGAGCCGATCGCCAGGGTGAGGGCGAGCAGGACCCCGAGGCCGATCAGCGGTCCGCCGTTGCCGAACAGGGTGCTGACAAGCAGGCCGACCGCCACGACGCCGAGCGCCACGGCGACGTATGCCGTCCAGTGGGGGCCGTCGTTGTAGGCGTCGTAGATACCCGTCGCGGCCGCAGCGATGGCGGTCACCGACAGCGTGAGCAACGTGAGCGTCCAGGAGCGGTCTCGCCGGGACTTGGCATCCTTGCGGCTGGCGACGAGGCCGGCCTTGGCGGCGGTGAACTCCGCGCCACGAGCTGACTCGTCGGCCGGGTCGACGCCGGGCGGGGCGTACTGCGCCGCCAGCGCGGTCTCGGCCTGACGACGGCGCCGAGGGCGCACCACGAACAGGTAGTAGACGAACGCGATCGGCACGAGGATCCAGGGCGCTCCGCCCCAGAACCAGCCGCCATCGCCGATCACCGCGAGCGCGGCCAGGACGACGGCGCCGACGAGGCCCGCAACACGTACCTGCTCCTCGTTCTTGTCGAGCCGGAACCAGTCGGCGGCGACGCTCTTGTCGTCACCCTCGGCGGGCAGGAGGAACCACGCGGCGGCGTAGATGATGACGCCGGCGAAGCCGACGATCGTCAGCACACCGATGACGACCCGCACGATGACGGGGTCGATGTCGAGGTACTTCGCGGCGCCGGCGCAGACACCGCCGAGCAGCCGGTCGTCCTTCGACCGCTTCATGTCGGTGATGGAGCGGAGCCGGTGCGGGTCGAAGTCGCCGTCCGGTGGCGTGGTGCGGGTGTCTTCTGCGTTCATGCCTCCATCGTCTCCGAGGAGGGCCGTTCGAACCATCGGGTACGACCCTGAAACCCACCCGGGACTGCTCAGGGTGCGGGAGGGACGTTCCTGATGGCGCGCGCGTACGCGTACGTGTGACGATCATGGGGTGACCGAATACCGCCGTGCCTACCGACCAGCCGATCGCCGGCTCGTCGGCGGTGTGGCGACCGGTGTGGCCGAGCACTTCG
>NZ_JAKFCB010000028.1:0-7573 GCF_036676885.1 Aeromicrobium sp. | reverse complement strand
TGACCTGGTAGGCCGACTTGAGCTCGGACGCCGCACCGGCGAACTCGCTCAGCACCAGCGCGCCGCGGTCGTCGTAGCGGCACGCGACGTACTCCTTGGCGACGAGGTTCATGCCGTCGCGCAACGGGGTCACGACCATGACGTCGGCGGCGCGATAGAGCGCCGCCATCTCGGCTCGCGGGTATGAGGCGTGCAGGTAGGTCACGGGTTGCTGGCCGATGCGTGCGACATCACCGTTGATGCGACCGACGAGCCGGTTGATGTCGTCGCGCAGGATCTTGTACTGGTCGACGCGCTCACGTGAGGGCGTGGCGACCTGGACGAACACGGCATCGTCGACGTGCAGCGAACCGTCGCTGATGAGCTCGCCGAACGCTCGCAGCCGCTGGCGCAGGCCCTTGGTGTAGTCGAGCCGGTCGATGCCCAGCAGCATCGTCTTGGGGTTGCCGAGGCTCTCGCGGATCTCGGCGGCGCGGGCGATGACCTCGGGCGTACGGGCGAGCTCCTCGAACCCGGCCGCGTCGATCGAGATCGGGTACGCCTGGGCGAGGACCGTGCGCCCGTCCGGCAGGTAGATCATGTCGCGGTGCGTCTTGTGGCCGACCCGCTGGCGTACGAGGCGGACGAAGTTCTGGGCCGCGCCGGGCATCTGGAAGCCGACCAGGTCCGCGCCGAGCAGGCCCTCGAGGATCTGCCGGCGCCACGGGAGCTGCTGGAACAGCTCGGCCGGGGGGAACGGGATGTGCAGGAAGAACCCGATGCGCAGGTCGGGCCGCAGCTCGCGCAGCATGCTCGGCACGAGCTGGAGCTGGTAGTCCTGCACCCAGACGACCGCGTCGGGCTTGGCGACCTTGGCGGCCCGCTCGGCGAAGCGCCGGTTGACCCGTACGTAGGCGTCCCACCACTCGCGGTGGAACTCCGGGGGCGCCACGACGTCGTGGTAGAGCGGCCAGAGGGTCGAGTTGGAGAAGCCCTCGTAGTACTCGGCGATCTCCTCCTCCGACAACGGCACCGGGACGAGGTGCAGGCCGTTGTGCTCGAACGGCTTGAGCTTCTCGTCGGCCGCGCCGTGCCAGCCGATCCACGCACCACCGTTGCGGCGCATCACCGGCTCGAGGGCCGTGACCAGGCCGCCGGGGGAGGTGCGCCACATCGTGCTGCCGTCGGGCGCGTTGATCCGGTCGACGGGCAGGCGGTTGGCAATGACTACGAAGTCTGCGGTTCCGGTCGCCATGAACGGCAGCCTAGCCCTGTGTGTCGTGGCTCACCTCGCGGCGACCCCCAGCTGGTCCAGGATCGTCTCGATCTGTCCCATGATCGCGACGGTGTCGTCGAGTGGCAGGAGGGCGGACTCGGTCTTCCCCGCACGCAGGCAGGCGGCAACCTCCTCGATCTCGTGGGCGTAGCCGCGACCCGTCACCGGCTCGCTGATGGTGTCGAGCTGATCGTCGTGCCAGTGCGTGAACATCGTCGGATGGTGGAACCGCGCCGGAACCTCGATCAGCCCGACGTCGCCGGCGACCGAGGCGCGGTTGTCGCTGTGCGCGACCTGAGTCCAGGCGATGCTCGCTACGGCCCCGCTGGCGTACGTCATGGTGGCGCCGCCGTTGACGTCGATGCCCTGGTCGGACAGCGTCCCGCCGGCCGTGATGCTGACGGGCTCGCCGAGGATCAGGTGCGCGAACGTCAACGGGTAGATGCCGACGTCGAGCAGTCCGCTCGCCCCCAGCATCGGGTCCCACAGGCGTGCGGTGGCGGCCGGCCCGACGAACCCGAGCTGCGCGCGTACCTGGCCGATCGTCCCGAGGGTCCCGTCGGCCGACAGCTCGGCGATGCGCCGGATGTTGGGATTGGCCCGCATCCACATCGCCTCGGCGAAGAACAGGCCACGGGACCGCGCCTCGGCGACGAGCTTCTCGGCGTCGGCGAGGTTCATCGTGAGGGCCTTCTCGCACAGCACCGCCTTGCCGGCCTCGAAGCACATCATGACGTCCTCGAGGTGACGGCTGTGCGGCGTCGCGACGTAGATGACGTCGACGTCCGGGTCGGCGGCCAGCTCCTCGTACGAGCCGTGCGCCCGAGACCCGCCGAACCGCTCTGCGAACGTACGGGCGGCCTCCGGGCTGCGAGATCCGACGGCGGCCAGCTCGTTGCCGTCGACCAGCGCCAGGTCGCTCGCGAACGACTCCGCGATGCGGCCGGTGGCGAGAACTCCCCAGCGGATGGGTGTACGTGTCCCAGAATCGGTCGTCATGACACACACCCTGCCATTCGGCGAAGCAAATGACACTGGTGTGATTCGTGGCCTAAGATGCTAGGCATGAGCGCCGTGGAGAAGTCGAACGCCGGAAGTCCGGCCGCCGTCGAGTCGCTGTCGGAGCGCGACCGCGAGATCCTGGCCCTCGAGCGGCTCTGGTGGCAGTACGCCGGTGCCAAGGAGCAGGCGATCCGCGACAAGTTCGACATGTCGGCGACCCGCTACTACCAGGTTCTCAATGCCCTGATCGACCGTGAGGACGCTCTCGCGTACGATCCACTGTTGGTAAAGCGCCTGCGCCGTCTGCGCGCCCAACGCCAGCGCAGTCGCTCGGCCAGGCGTCTCGGCATCGACCTCTGAAGGTTCCCATGGAGCACCGCAGGACTCCGACTGGCAAGGCATACGTCCCGGCCAGCTGGTTCATCGTCCTGACGATCCTGCTGTGCGTCGGTGCTGCGGGCTGGCTCGGCTGGCTGTTCGTCGACGACGACCCGGAGACGACGGCGGCCCAGCGCACGACACCGCCCCCGGCGCTGACGACGACACCGGAACCCACGCCGAGCAAGACCACCGAGACGACGCCCTCACCGACGCCGAGCGCGACGACCAAGAAGCCCGAGGTCCAGCGGGTCGCACCCGTGTCGGTGCTCAACAACACGACGATCCAGGGTCTGGCGGCGACCTATTCGGCCAAGGTCCGTGAGGCCGGCTGGTCGAATGTCACGATCGGCAACTGGCGCGGCTCGATCGCGGGCAACACGGTCTACTTCCCGCCGCAGCTCGAGGACCAGGCCAAGCTGCTCGGCAAGGACCTCGGGATCGGCAGGATCCTGCCGAGCATCGCGCCCATGCGGACCGACCGCCTGACGATCATCCTGGCGGGCCCGCAACAATAGGCGAATGCCTGCAACCACCCGCGCGGACGTCATCGCCGATCCGGCCGGAACGCTCCTCGCCCTCGACTTCGACGGCACCCTGGCGCACATCGTCGAGGACCCCACGCAGGCGTACGCCCACGAGCGGTCGGTCGCCGCTCTCGCCCGCCTCGGCCGGGTCCTCGGCCAGATCGCGATCGTCACCGGCCGTCCCGTACGTCAGGCCCTCGAGCTGGGCGGATTCGCCGGCACTGAGGGCC
This sequence comes from Aeromicrobium sp., assembly GCF_036676885.1. Classification (GTDB taxonomy): domain Bacteria; phylum Actinomycetota; class Actinomycetes; order Propionibacteriales; family Nocardioidaceae; genus Aeromicrobium. The sequence continues at coordinate 4,181 of NZ_JAKFCB010000028.1, read as the reverse complement.
TCGACCGCCTCGTGATCTGGGGCCAGTACGGCGCCGAGCGCTGGGACGCCGCGACGTCGGAGACGGTTGAGCCGGAACGTCCCGAGCCGGTCAGGCGGCTCGCCGAGGAGCTGCCGGGCTGGCTGCACGAGCGCGGCGCGGGCCACGTACGCATCGAGGACAAGGGCCTCGCGATCGCCGTCCACACCCGGGGGATCGACCCCGGGCTCATCGACGAGCTGGCCGAGCCGCTCTCGGCCCTCGCCGCCGAGCTGGGCCTCGTGGTCGAGCCCGGCCGGCAGGTCATCGAGCTGCGTGCGCCGGGGATCAACAAGGGCGACGCCGTGCGTGCGCTCGTCTCCCGGCTCGGCGCGCGTCAGGTGGTCTTCGCGGGCGACGACCTCGGTGACCTGCCGGCATTCGCCGCGGTCGAGGAGCTGCGGGAGGACGGCATCGGCGGGTTGTTGATCTGCTCGGCGTCCGCGGAGCAGGACGCGCTCGTGGCGCGCGCGGACATCGTGCTCGACGGGCCCGACGCGGTTGCCGACTGGCTGGAGGCCCTGGCGGATGAGTTCTGAGCTCACGCTGCTGCCGCACACGCCGTGGACGCGCATCCGTACGGCGCTCAACTGGATCAACCTCAGCACGCCGCTCGGACTCGTGATCGCCAGGCTCGGCGGCGCCTCGGTCGTCCGTCGCGGCCGCGGGACCTACCTCGCGACCGGCTACCGGTTCGGCTTCCCGGTCGCGAGTGCGTTCACGGTCGGCAGCGTCATCACGAGCAAGCACGATCTCGACTACTTCCTCGAGCGCCCGGTCCTGCTGCAGCACGAGGACCGCCACTGCACGCAGTACGCCTTCGCCCTCGGCGTCGTGATGCTGCCGTTCTACCTCCTCGGCGTCGCGTTCTCCTACGCGATCGCCGGCGACCACTCGTCGTACAACCCCTTCGAACGCCTCGCCAACCTCGCGGACGGCAACTACCCACCCCCGCGCACCCGCTTCTCCCGCAAGCCCTGAGTCACCCTCCCTTGCGTCATAAGAAGCGAGGGTCATAGGCCACAGTTCTTATGACGCAAGGGCGAGTGTCCACAGGCGGCCGGTTCAGAGGTGGCGCAGGTCGTCACAAGTTCCGACGATCGTCGGATGTACGCCTTCGACCACGTCCCGGCAGCCGTACGAACGACAGTCCGGCAGCTCGCCGACGAGCAGCACGGGGTTCTCTCGCGCCGCCAGCTCCATCGGGTGGGCGTGACGCGCTGGATGATCGCCGCGAACCTGCGGGCACAGCGCTGGCGTCTCCACGGCAGGCAGTCGATCTGCTTGCACACCGGGGACCTGTCGAGCGGCGCCATGTGCTGGTACGCCGTGCACGAGGCGGGCCCGCGTGCGGCGATCGACGGCGTCAGCGCACTCGAGGCGGCCGGCTTGAAGGGGTTCGAGAACGACCACGTCAGGGTCTCGGTCCCACGGGGAGCACCAGCCGTACGCCGGCCGGGGCTCATGGTCCGCCAGACGAGGAGGTTGCAGCGGACTGACGTGGTGCCCACCGGACTGCCGCGCGTACGAGTGCCGATTGCAGCGGTCCGGGGTGCGCTATGGGCACGGAGCAACCGCCAGGCGGCGACGATCCTGGCGATGACGGTGCAACAGCGGCTTTGCCGCGCGGAGGACATTGCCGAGGGTCTGCTTGCGGTTCGCCGACACCCGCGCAAGGCATTCCTCGAGGCGGTCGTCCTCGACCTCGTCGATGGCGCCCAGGCCATGGGAGAGCTTGACTTCTCGCGGATCTGCCGGACATACGGACTCCCGAAGCCTGACCGGCAGGTCGTCAGGAAGACGTCGAGGGGTCGGGCATACCTGGACGTCTACTGGAGGGCATTCCGGTTGGTCGTCGAGATCGACGGCATCCATCACCTCAAGGTGCCGGCGATCGTGTCGGACGCATTGCGCCAGAACGATCTGACCCTTGCCGCCGACAGGGTGCTGCGGATTCCACTGCTCGGCCTGCGAATCGCCGAGCAGCAGTTCATGGAGCAGATCCGGACAGGCCTGGCTGCCGGTGGGTGGCGCCAAGTAGCGTCATAAGAAGCGAGGGTCATAGGCCACAGTTCCTATGACGCAACGCCGGGTGACCACGTGGCGAACGGACGCCGTCCAGTATCTGGACCGAGTGGACACATCGTGAGACGCGCCCGTAGGGTGAAACCACTCATCACGAGGGGTACAGGGACACGGCCCTATGACGCCCCAGCAACCAGTCGGTCATCGACCAGGTGCTCAATCCGTCCCGGGCGACAGTCGATCCGGGAAAGATGAAAGGTCACCTTTGTGAGTACATCCGCTCCTCCAAGCCTTGCCGGCGCATCGTCACCAGCCCTCCGCGAGGGAGCCTTCGGCAATGCCGTCGAGCTCGTCTGCCGTGAGTGCGGCGCGACGCAGGCGCTCGGCCCCCACTACGCGTGCACCGAGTGTTTCGGTCCCCTGGAGATCAAGTACGACTTCCCGGCCGTCACCCGCGAACAGATCGCGGCCGGCCCCAGCAACATCTGGCGCTACAAGGCGCTCCTGCCGGTCCCCGACGACATCGAGCTCAGCCCCAACCTCGAGCCCGGCTTCACCCGCCTCCTCAAGGCCGACAACCTCGCCGCCGAGCTGGGCCTGACGAAGCTCTGGGTCAAGGACGACAGCACCAACCCGACCAACTCGTTCAAGGATCGCGTCGTCGCGTGCGCCCTGAGCGCCGCCCGCGAGTTCGGCAGCAAGGTGTTCGCCTGCCCGTCCACCGGCAACCTCGCCAACGCCGTCGCCGCCGCAGGCGCCCGGGCCGGCATCAAGACCGTGGTGTTCATCCCCAGCAACCTCGAGGCGCCCAAGCAGGTCAACTCGGCGGTCTACACCGAGAACCTCGTCGCCGTCGACGGCAACTACGACGACGTCAACAAGCTCGCCTCCGAGATCGCCGGCGAGGAGGACGGCTGGGCGTTCGTCAACGTCAACGTCCGCCCGTTCTACGCCGAGGGCTCCAAGACGCTCGGCTACGAGATCGCCGAGCAGCTCGGCTGGCGCCTGCCCGACCAGATCGTCATCCCGGTCGCCTCCGGCTCGCAGCTGACCAAGGTCCACAAGGCGTTCCAGGAGCTGATCACCCTCGGGCTCGTGGAGGACAAGCCCTACCGGGTCTTCGGCGCCCAGGCCACAGGCTGCTCCCCGGTCTCCGAGGCGTTCCGCGAGGGCTGGGACGTCGTACGCCCGGTGCGGCCCGACACGATCGCCAAGTCGCTCGCGATCGGCAACCCCGCTGACGGTGTGTACGTCCTCGACATCTGCCGCGAGACCGGAGGCGCGATCGCCGACATCTCCGACGACGAGGTCCGTGAGGCGATCGTGCTGCTTGCGCGCACCGAGGGCATCTTCACCGAGACCGCCGGCGGCACCACGGTCGGCGTGCTCAAGAAGCTCGTCGAGACCGGCCAGCTCGACCCCGAGCTCGAGACCGTCGTCATCAACACCGGCCATGGCCTCAAGACCCTCGACGCGGTCACGGACCTGGTCCGCCCCGCAGCCACCATCGCCCCCACGTACGAGGCCTTCGTCGCCTCCGGCATCGCCTGAGTCAGAGAACATCCAAGGAGCACTGTGAGCATCAACGTACGAATCCCGACGATCCTGCGCACCTACACGCAGGACCAGTCGCAGGTCACTGCCGAGGGCGAGACCCTCAACGAGGTCATCGAGTCGCTCGAGGGCACCTTCCCCGGCATCAAGGCGCGCGTCGTCGACGAGCAGGGCAAATTGCGCCGCTTCGTCAACATCTATGTCGCCGAGGAGGACGTCCGCTTCGCGCAGGGTCTCGAGACGCCGACCCCGGCCGGCACGCAGGTCTCGATCATCCCCGCTGTGGCTGGTGGCTGATCGACACACGTACGAATGATGAGGGGCGGAGCCCGGCCGTCGCCGGGGGTTGCTGAACTCGCGGTGAAGCCTTGTAGGCTCTGCGCATGAAGGGGCTCCGGCAGGTGGGTTCCTCCAGGATCAGGTGGGAGTGGCGGCATGGTGCAAGGCACCGTCAAGTGGTTCAACGCTGACAAGGGCTACGGCTTCATCGAGGTCGAGGGCCAGGACGATGTCTTCGTTCATTGGTCCAAGATCGCGTCAGACGGATACAAGACCCTCGAGGACGGCCAGAAGGTCGAGTTCGA
>NZ_JAKFCB010000027.1:0-2908 GCF_036676885.1 Aeromicrobium sp. | reverse complement strand
CGCTGCACCGCGAGCCCGTGGCCCAGCATCAGGTGGTGCGATGCCGCGACCGCGTCGGCCGGATCCGTACGCCCGGGAGCGTGGATGCCGCTCGCATAGCCGAGGAACGCCGCGCACCACGGCTCGTTGAGCGTGATCCAGTGCTTGACCCGGTCTCCGAGTGCCTCGGCGATGATCGCGGTGTAGTCGGCGAACCGCTCGGCCGTGTCGCGCACGGGCCAGCCGCCGGCCTGCTCGAGCGCCTCCGGCAGGTCCCAGTGGTAGAGCGTCGTCCACGGCGTGATGCCCTTGGCGAGCAGCTCGTCGACGAGCCGGTCGTAGAACGCGATGCCCGGTGCGTTGCCCGAGCCGATCCCGTCCGGCTGGACCCGCGGCCACGCCACCGAGAAGCGGTAGGCGTTGAGGCCGAGGTCGGCCATGAGGGCGACGTCCTCGCGGTAGCGGTGGTAGTGATCGACCGCGACCGCGCCGGTGTCGCCCTGGTCGACCCGCCCGGGCGTCGCCGCGAACGTGTCCCAGATCGACGGCGTACGCCCGTCCTCGTCGACCGCGCCCTCGATCTGGTACGACGAGGTCGCCGCGCCCCAGAGGAAGTCGGCGGGGAATGCCGAGATGTCGAGAGTCATGCCTTGAGTCCACCTTCCATGATGCCGCCGATGATCTGGCGACCGAACACGATGAAGACCACGACCAGCGGCAAGGTGCCGATGAGGGTGCCGGCCATGATGAGCGACTGGTCGGAGTAGTAGCCGCTCGACAAGCGGGACAACGCCACCTGCACGGTGGGGTGCTCCGAGTCGAGGGTGAGGAACGGCCACAGGAAGTCGTTCCAGCGCTCCATGAACGTCAGCAGGCCGAGCACTGCCGCGGCCGGGCGCAGCGCCGGGAAGACGATGCTGAAGAAGATGCGGAACGTCGACGCGCCGTCGACCCTGGCGGCCTCGATCATCTCGTCGGGGATCGCCTGCTCGGCGAACTGCCGCATCATGAACACGCCGAATCCGGCGACGATGAACGGCAGGATGACGGACTCGAGCCTGCCGTTGAGGCCCAGCTTGGTCATCAGCATGTAGAGCGGGATGAGACCCAGCTGCACCGGCACCATCATCGTGCCGATGACGAACAGCAGGAGCGCGTTGCGGCCGCGGAACTTGAGCTTGGCGAACGCGAATCCGGCCAGCGACGACGTGATGACGACGCACACCGTGGAGACCGTGGCGACGATCAGGCTGTTGAGCAGCGCCTGGCCGAACAGCACATCAGGGTTGGCGAACACCCGGTCGACGTTGGAGAACAGGTTGCCGCCGATCCAGAACGGCGGCGGCAGCGACACGATCTCGTCGTTGGCCCGCGACGCCATCACGAGCATGAAGTAGATGGGGCCGGCCGACAGGATCAGCGTCGCGATCAGGCCCACGTAGAGAAGCGGGTTCCGGGTCTTCATCTCAGTCCACCGACTTGATCCGGCGCAGCAGCGCCACGTTGATCACCGCGAAGACCGCGATGATGAGGAACAGGACCCACGCGACCGTGGAGGCGTACCCGAAGCGTTGTGCCGTGAAGGCCTGCTGCACGAGATACATCGCCACGGTCTGGAACTGACCGCTGTTGCCACCGGCGATCGCGTTGACACCCGTACCGAACAGCAGCGGCTCCGTGAACAGCTGGACGCCACCGATCGTGGCGACGATCGAGACGAAGATGATCGTCGGCCGCAGCATCGGCACCGTGATCGACCAGAACTGGCGCCACGCGGAGGCCCCGTCGATCCGGGCAGCCTCGTAGAGCTCCTTGGGCACCGACTGCAGCGCAGCGAGCAGGATCAGCGCGTTGTAGCCGGTCCAGCGCCAGTCGACCATGATCGAGATGGCGAGCCAGGACGACCAGCGGTGACGCTGCCAGTCGACCGGACTGAGCCCGATGGAGTCGAGGGCCCAGTTCACGACTCCGTAGTCACGGGCGAAGATCAGGCTGAAGATGATGCCGACGGCCGCCACCGACGTCACGTTGGGCAGCAGCACGCCCATACGCCAGAACGTTCGCCCGCGCAGCTTGGAGTTGAGCACCTGCGCCAGCACGGTCGCCATGATCAGCTGCGGGATGGTGGCCAGCAAGAAGATGCCGACGGTGTTGGTCAATGCTCGCCAGAAGTCGGAGTCCTGCATCAGCTCGCGGTAGTTGGCGAAGCCGACGTATCCCTGATCACCCGCGAGCAGGCCCCAGTCGTGCAGGGAGACCCACGCGGTGTAGATCAGCGGGAACAGTCCGAAGATCGCGAAGACGATGAAGAAGGGGGAAATGAAGGCGTACGGGGCGACGCGGGCCTCGGTCTTGTCGAACCGATCGCGAATCCTCAAGTGAGCTCTCCTGCTGGGTCCGGTGCCTGCGCCCGCTGGAGGACAGGCGCAGGCACCGGAGACATGGGGTCGTACGGGTTGGTCGTGCTCGGCCGGCGCCACACCCGCGGGTGAGGCGCCGGCCGGAGCCTACTTGGCCGCCTTCTCGGCGGCCTTGATGGCCGCGGGCCAACCGTCCGACTCGGAGCGCTCGCCGCTCTCCACGCCGCGAAGGACGTTCTCGAACGCGTCACGGACGGGCACGTTCTTGGCACCGAGATAGACCGGCTCCAGGTTCTTCGCACCGGCCACGAACAGCTGACCGATCGGAGCATCGTTGAAGTACGGGTTCGTGGCGTCCTTGAGCTGCGGCGTGTCGTAGAGCGCCGGGAGGGAGGGCAGTCGGCCTTCGCTCTCGAACGCGCCCATCTGGCCCTCTTCGCTCGCCAGGAACTTGATCAGCTCGATGGCCACGTCCTGGTGCTTGCTGGACTTGGGCACCGCGAGCCACGATCCGCCCCAGTTGCCGCCACCACCGGGCACCGTGGCGATGTCCCACTTGCCGGTGAAGG
>NZ_JAKFCB010000026.1:0-5594 GCF_036676885.1 Aeromicrobium sp. | reverse complement strand
GCAGGTGCCCGGCGCGATGGCGCGGCTCGGCACGCGCACCCCGGGGGGTCCGACCTACGACCTGCACCAGGGCGACCTGCGCGTCGACGAACGTGCCGTCGGCATCGCGGCCGAGGTGCTCGCCGTCGCCGGCGTGCTGGCGCTCGGCGCCGACGCCTGAGCGGGCCTCCCGTCGGCTTGGTCACTACCCGATAACAAACTCGGTGCATGCCCTGTTTGCGCTATTCGCGCGGTTGACCGCGGACTAGGGTGCGGCTTGTCGCGCCGTGTCCCTCACGGTGCTCCCCAATATCCGAGGAGGGCATCTTGCGTCGTTTGAGCAAGATCGCTGTCGTCGCAGTGGTGGCGTCAATGGCGCTGGTCGGCTGCGGCAAGAACGATGACACCAAGGGAAGCGATGGCGACTCGCCGTCTGCCAGCGCCGACGTCTGTGAGGAAGCGTCGGGCGACGGCCCGAAGGTCGGCCTCGCCTACGACGTGGGCGGCCAGGGCGACCAGTCCTTCAACGACTCCGCCTACCAGGGTCTGAAGAAGGCAGTCGAAGACCTCGGTGCGACGTGCACCGAGGGCGAAGCCGCCCAGGACGAGCCCGAGTCCGCCCGTGAGGCACGGCTGCAGTCGATGGCCGACGCCGGGATGAACCCGATCATCGGGGTCGGCTTCGCCTACAGCGACTCGGTCAACAAGGTGGCCCCGAACTACCCGAACATCAGCTTCGGTGTGATCGACGGCTTCGACCCCGACACCACGGCCAACCCCAACGTCGCCTACCTCGGCTTCGCCGAGAACGAGGGTTCCTACCTCGTCGGTGTCGCGGCCGCGCTGAAGTCGAAGACTGGCACGATCGGCTTCGTCGGTGGCGTCCACAACGACCTCATCAAGAAGTTCGAGGCCGGCTACGTGGCCGGTGCGAAGTCGGTCAAGGCCGACATCGACATCAAGATCCAGTACATCGAGGAGAGCGACCTCTCCGGGTTCGGTGACCCTGCCGGTGGCAAGGAAGCCGCTGCCGCTGAGTTCGACCAGGGTGCGGATGTCGTCTACCACGCGGCCGGTGCTTCCGGTTCGGGTGTCTTCGACGCCGCGGCCGAGGCCGGCGACGGCATGTGGGCGATCGGTGTCGACTCCGACCAGTACCTGACTGCGTCGGCGGCGGCCAAGCCGCACATCCTCACCTCGATGCTGAAGCGGGTCGACACGGCCACCTTCAACATGATCAAGTCGGTCGCTGACGGCTCCCCGCTGACCAGCTACCAGACCTACGACCTCGCGCACGACGGCGTCGGCTACGCCACCTCGGGTGGCTTCATCGACGACATCGTGGACCAGATCGAGGCGGCGGCCGCCAAGATCAAGTCCGGCGAGACGAAGGTTCCGGACAAGCCCTGATCCAGGGTCGGTCCGCAGCAGCGAGGAGTTGCTCCTCAAGTAATGGCCGGGCCCGGACCAGACGGTAACGTCTGATCCGGGCCCGGGTCCGTTCCCGCCGCCGCCAGAAGGAGGGGTCAGTGAGCGCCGCAGTGACCGAGACCGCCGAGTCGTCCCAGCCGCCGTCGGAGGGCGTCGTCGTCCGGGACATCCTCAAGCAGTTCCCCGGAGTGGTGGCCAACCACGACGTCAACATCACCATCCGTCCCGGCACGGTGCACGCACTCATCGGTGAGAACGGCGCCGGCAAGTCGACGCTGATGAAGATCCTCTACGGGGTGCAGAAGCCGGACGCCGGCACGATCACCGTCGACGGCACAGAGGTGCACTTCTCCTCGCCTACGGATGCGATCAAGGCCGGGATCGGGATGGTCTTCCAGCACTTCATGCTGGCCGACAACCTGACCGTGCTCGAGAACGTGGTGCTGGGCGCCGAGAAGCTGCACGGGATCGGTGACGACGCCCGTGCCCAGATCGTGAAGATCTCCGACGACTACGGGTTCGACCTCGATCCGGACGTCCTCGTCGAGAGGCTCGGCGTCGGCCAGCGGCAGCGGGTCGAGATCCTCAAGGTGCTCTTCCGCGGCGCCCGGATCATCATCCTGGACGAGCCGACGGCCGTCCTGGTACCGCAGGAGGTCAACGCGCTCTTCGACAACCTCCGTGTGCTGCGCGACTCGGGTCGCACCGTGCTGTTCATCTCGCACAAGCTCGACGAGGTACTCGCGATCGCCGACGACATCACCGTGATGCGCCGCGGTGCGACCGTCGGGGAAGCCGACCCGAAGACCGCCACCAAGCACCAGCTCGCCGAACTGATGGTCGGCTCGGAGCTGCCCTCCCCGGAGACCGAGGAGTCCACCGTCACCGACGACGTGCTGCTCACCCTGGACGGCGTCGGCCTGGTCGACGAGAACGGGCGCGCGCTGCTCAGCGGGATCAACCTGATGATCCGCAAGGGCGAGGTCCTCGGCATCGCCGGCGTCGAGGGCAACGGCCAGGAGGAACTGGTCGAGACGATCATGGGCATGCGCAAGGGGACCGGCACGATCACCCTGGCCGGCCAGGACGTCGCCGACTGGGACACCCGGGAGCGCCGCGAGGCCGGGATCGCCTTCATTCCGGCGGACCGGCACCGGCACGGGCTGTTGCTGGACGCACCGCTGTGGGAGAACCGCATCCTCGGTCATCAGACGCAGCCCCCGGGGAGCAACGGCGTCTTCATCACCGGCCGCGCGGCCAAGAGCGACACCGACCGGATCGTCACCGAGTACGACGTGCGCACCCCCTCGATCAACACCCACGCCCGCGCGCTCTCCGGCGGCAACCAGCAGAAGCTGATCGTGGGCCGCGAGATGAGCGGCGACCCGGTCCTGCTGATCGCCTCGCACCCGACCCGCGGCGTCGATGTCGGGGCGCAGGCCGCGATCTGGGACCACATCAAACGTGCGCGAAGACTGGGCCTAGCGGTGCTGCTCATCTCCGCGGACCTCGACGAGCTGATCGGCCTCTCCGACACGATCGAGGTGATCCTCCGCGGTGAGATCGTCGGTCGGTTCGATCCGCACGAGGTGACACCGCAGGCGCTCGGATCCGCGATGACCGGCGGCCGCGGCGAACGAGAGGGAGCCTCATGACCAGCGCCAAGGTCATTCGCGCGCTGGCGCAGACCGTCCTCGCGCCACTGATCGCGGTGGTGGTCTCGATGATCGTCACCAGCGTGGTGGTCAGCATCTCGGGCTCGTCGGTGACGGAGTTCTGGGACGTGATGCTGAGCTGGCCGAGCAACCGCAACTGGGTGAACATCACCAACCAGACCTCGATGCTCTTCCTGGCCGCGCTCGCCGCCGCGATCGCGTTCCGGATGAACCTGTTCAACATCGGCGTCGAGGGCCAGTACACGCTCGCGGCCTTCGTGGCCTCCGCCGTGGCCGGCGCCGCCTGGCTGCCGGGCAAGGCCAACGTCCTGCTGGCCCTGGTCGTGGCGATGGTGGTCGGCGCGCTGTGGGCCGGGATCGCCGGTGTCCTCAAGGTGACCCGCGGCGTCAGTGAGGTGATCTCGACGATCATGCTCAACGCGATCGCCGGGACGATGATCGGCTACCTGCTCAACAACCACGGCGACCAGTACGGTCAGGGCCGGCGTACGACGCCGATCCCGGAGTCCAGCATGATGCCGGGGTGGGCGCCGTGGGGGGCGATCAACGGCCAGATCTGGACGCTCTGCATCCTCGCGGTGATCGCCGGCGTCACGATGTCGGTCGTGATCAACCGGACCCGGTTCGGGTTCGACCTGCGCGCCACCGGCGCCAACGAGGACGCGGCCATCGCCTCCGGCGTGAAGGTCAAGAAGATGGTCGTCATCGCGATGCTGATCTCCGGTGCGATCGCCGGCCTGGTCTGGATGCCGGCACTCTTCGGCGCCGCCGGCTACTACGGGCCCCCGTTCCAGCACATGCTCGGCTTCACCGGGATCGCGGTCGCGCTGCTCGGCAGGAACCGGCCGCTCGGGATCTTCTTCGGCGCCGTCCTGTTCGCCTGGCTCTCCGAGCGAGCGAACGCGGTCAGCCTCGAGACCGGCGTCTCGCCCTCGGTCGTCCAGGTCACCCAGGGTGTGGTCGTCCTCGCGGTCGTGATCGCCTACGAGGTGGTCAGACGCTGGGTGGCCGCTCATGAGCAACGGCAGCTCACCTCGGCCATCGGAGAGGAGGCGCGGGCATGAGTACGACGACGAACACCCCCGCCCCGCCGGCCGCGCCGTCCTCGCGACCCCGGTTCGGCATCGCCAAGTACCTCGTGATCGCGACGGTCGCGGTGTTCTCGGTCTCGCTCGTGCGCGTCGTGACCGGAGCGCACGAGATCGACTCCCAGGCGAGTCTGCGAGCTGCCCTGATCGCCACCTGCCCGATCCTGCTGGCCGCCCTCGGCGGTCTGTGGAGCGAGCGCGCCGGTGTGGTCAACATCGGCCTCGAGGGCCAGATGCTGCTCGGCACCTGGGGTGCGGCGTACTTCACCTACTACTACGACCCCTGGATCGGCCTGCTCGGCGCGATCGGCTGCGGCGTCCTCGGCGGCCTGCTGCACGCGCTCGCGACGGTCACCTTCGGGGTCGACCACATCGTCTCCGGTGTCGCGCTCAACACGATCGCACTCGGTCTGACGATCTTCCTCGCCGAGGCGTTCTTCGCCGACCTGGACTCCGAGTACGGCCACGGAGGCGCTCAGCAGCTGACCGGCATCGCGAAGCCGCCGACGCTGGAGGAGATCCCGTTGATCTCGGACGCGGCGTCGTCGCTGGCCGAGAAGCACTGGTTCGTGGTCTCCGACCTCTCCGCGGTCGTCGCCGCCCTGACCACCCGGATCTCGGTGGTCACGATCCTCGCGCTGCTGATGGTGCCGCTGACCGCGTGGCTCCTGTGGCGGACGACCTTCGGACTGCGGCTGCGCTCCTGCGGTGAGAACCCGCAGGCGGCCGAGAGCCTCGGCGTCAACGTGATCCGGCAGAAGTACGTCGCGGTGCTGGTCTCGGGAGGTCTGGCCGGGATGGGCGGTGGCTATCTGGCGCTGGTCTCGTCACCGGGCTTCCACACCAACCAGACCAACGGCCGCGGCTACATCGGCCTGGCCGCGATGATCTTCGGCAACTGGCGTCCTGGCGGCGCGCTGCTCGGCTCCGGCATGTTCGGCTACACCGACAGTCTGCGGCTGCGCGACCCGTCCACCATCCACGCGTTGTTGCTGCTCGTCGGTGCCGGACTGCTGCTGTTCGGGCTCTGGCGGGTCTACAAGGGCCACCGCACCAACGGCATCATCCTCGGTGCTTTCGGTGTCGGCTTCCTGCTCTGGTACGCGCTCACCGACGAGGTGCCGCGCGACCTGACCAGCATGACGCCGTACGTCGTCACGCTGCTGGTCCTGGCGTTCTTCTCCCAGAAGCTACGAATGCCCAAGGCCGACGGCCAGATCTATCGCAAGGGCTCGGCCGGGTGACCATGGACGCCGAGCACGACCCGGACGCGGCGAGCACCTTCGACTGGGAGGGCCTGCTCGACGATGCCCGGGCGGCGATGGAGCACGCCTACGCGCCGTACTCGAACTTCAAGGTCGGTGCCGCCGCCCGGGTCGAGGACGGCCGGATCGTGGTCGGGTGCAACGTGGAGAACGCG
>NZ_JAKFCB010000025.1:0-8969 GCF_036676885.1 Aeromicrobium sp. | reverse complement strand
GAGGCGCGATCCGGTCGGGCGCGACATGCCCTCGAGCATCTCGGCCGGATCGAAGTTCTCCCAGCCCAGGCCGTCGATGTACGCCTTGTGGGCCTGGAGCGACTCGACGCCACGGTCGAACGTGTCCGTCGTGTCGACGCCATGTGTGCTGTTGGGGGAGCCGGAGGCCCATACCTGCGTGACGCCGCCCCACGGCTCGAGGTCACCTGCGAGCTGCTCGGGGTAGATCCAGCGGTTGCCCGCATCACCGGCGGAGTTGAGCGCCGCGCGCCCGACTGCCATGTGATCGGGCTGGTTGGGCATCGTCCCGCCCCACGTCTCACGGAAGTTGTTGGTGATGATGACCTCCGGGCGGTGCCGGCGTACGACCTCGGTGATCGCCCGGCGCAACGGCACGCCGTACTCGAGGATGCCGTCCGGCAGGCCGAGGAACTCGACCTCGTCGACGCCGACGATCTTCGCCGAGGCGATCTGCTCGGCGGTCCGGATCTCGCGGCACTCGTCCGGTGCGATGCCGTCGATTCCGGCCTCGCCGCTCGTCACCATGCAGTAGACGACGGTCTTGCCCTGGTCGGTCCAGCGCGCGATCGCGGCGGCGGCGCCGAACTCGACGTCGTCGGGATGCGCCACGACCACCAGGGCCCTGTCCCAGCTCTCGTTGACGGGCTCGAGTGGTGTGGGTTCCATACGGTTAGGCTAAGCCAGCATTCCCAAGGGGAGGTAGCTCAGCTGGTTAGAGCAGGGGACTCATAATCCCTGGGTCGCGGGTTCGAGCCCCGCCCTCCCTACAACAGCGCGTCACATGCCTTCGGTCAGCGCGAGGATGTTGCCCTCGGAGTCCTTGAACCAGGCTCCGCGGCCGTCTTCGACCGTCGCGACGCCGTTCTCGGTCTTCAGGCCCGGGAAGTCGTAGTCCTCGAATGTCACGCCTCTGCTGCGCAGGTCCGCCATGTCCCCGTCGAGGTCATTCGTGATCCAGCTCATCGCGGTATTCTGCGCCGTGCCGGCGAACTGGGTCTCGTACAGCAGGAACTTCGACCCCTTGCCCTCGTAGATCAGCCCGTCGCGCGTTTCCTTCGCGGGTTCGAGGCCGAGCTTGTCCTTGTAGAACTCCCGTGCTCGTCCAAGATCAGAGGCGGGGACGACGGCGTAGATTTCAAGATCACTCAACATGGCTATTCCTTTACTCTCAACCCCCGAGAGACACCCTGAATCTGACGGTACGCCGCTCGGATGGCGAAGACGATAGTCCCGACGGGGGGTTTCAACCCCGGCCGAATCCGAACGGTTGCAGCACCGCGGGCCGGACGCCGGTGGTCATCAGCTCGGCGAGCGCGGCGGCGCTGCTCGGCGCCAGGGTGACGCCGAGCATGCCGTGGCCGGTCGCGACGTACGCGTTGTCGACAGTGGGAATCCGGTCGATGAGGGGCAGCCCGTCGGGCAGCATGGGACGGCCGCCGACCCACGGATCGGCGATCAGCCCGATGAGCTCGTCGCTGTGGCCGAACCAGTCGCCGAGGTAGTGGCGGCTGGCGCGAGCGATCGCCTCGATCCGGCGCCAGTCCAGACGCAGGTTGTTGCCGGAGAACTCCATCGTCCCGGCGACCCGGGTCGTTGCGCCGATCGGCGACACCGCCACGTGCTTGTCGCCGAGATAGAGAGGATGCCGCGGCGGGACCGGCAGGTTGACCGAGAAGCTGTAGCCCTTGCCGGCCTGCATCCGGATACGCGACCCGAGACCGGCGAGCAGCTCGGCAGACCACGAGCCCCCGGCGATGACGACCTCCGAACAGTCGAGCGCTTCGCCGTCGAGCAGGACGCCACGCACGCGACCGTGCTCGACGCGGAAGCCCGTCACCGTGCGGCGGTCGCTGATCGGCACGTTGAGGGCGTGCAGCCGCTCGACCAGGGAGCCGAGCAGCAGGCGCGGCTCGACGAGGCCCTCGTCAGTGATCAGGTACGCCGCGCGGACGTGCTCGCTCAGAGCCGGCTCCAGCCGGAGGGCGTCTTCGGTCGACAGGGGAGCGTCCGGCACCTCGAATCGTCCGCCGGCAATCGACCGTTGGAGGGCGAGCGTACGTTCGCCCTCCTTCTCGTCGAGGAAGGCGTGCAGCAGTCCGGGGCGGCTCAGCGTCGTGTCGATGCCGTCGGTCGCCCACTTGCCGAACGCCGCATCGGCATCCTCCGCGAGCGCCGTCAGCGCCCTCGTGCCGCGGGCGAACGCTGCGGGACGGCACGACTTCCGGAACTCCCACAGCCAGCGCAGCAGCGCCGGCGAGAGCGACGGACGTACGTACAACGGCGCGTCGGATCGCCCGGCTGACCTCAGCGCCGTGCGCACGGCACCGGGTGCGGGCACGGGGAAGCACTGGCTCTGGGTGACCCATCCCGCGTTGCCGCCGGACGAACCTGTGCCGATCGGCGCGCGATCGACGACGTGGACAGTACGACCGGCCGATGCCAGCTCGTACGCGCAGGCCAGACCGATGATGCCGCCGCCGATCACGACGGTCGTGTCGTCAGGCATCACGCCGCGCTGGATGCGTTCAGGAAGGCCTTGGTACGCGCCTCGCGCGGCGCTCCGATGACCTGCTCCGGCGGCCCCTGCTCGACGATCAGGCCCGCATCGACGAACGCCACCTTGTCGGAGATCTGCCGCGCGAACGGCACCTCATGAGTGACGATCGCCATCGTCATGCCGCCCTCCGCGAGCTCGCGCATCACGGTGAGCACCTCGCGGGTCGACTCCGGGTCGAGCGCTGATGTCGGCTCGTCGAACAGCAGTGCCGTGGGGTTGAGCGCCAGGGCGCGGGCGATCGCGACGCGCTGCTGCTCGCCGCCGGACATCTGGTCGGGGAACGCGAGGGCACGATGGGCGAGGCCGACGCGACGGATGAGGCGTACGGCGGTCTCGATGGCCTGGTCCTCCGAGATCCCGGCTGCCTTGGTCTGGGCGAGGATCACGTTCTCGATCGCGGTCAGGTGGGGGAACAGGTGGAACCGCTGGAACACCATGCCGACCTTCTGCCGAAGCCGAGCCAGGTCCTTCGCCACGACCTTGGTCCCGGAGAACACCGACTCGCCGGCCACACTGATCTCGCCGGAGTCGGGCACCTCGAGCAGGTTGATGCAGCGCAGCAGCGTGCTCTTGCCGCCCCCGCTCTGGCCCAGGATCGTGACGATCTCGCCCGCCTGCACCTGCAGGTCGACCGAGTGGAGCACGGTGGCCGGGCCGAACGACTTGCGCAGGCTCGTGATCTCGATCAGGGCGGTCATGAGGCGACCCCCGTCTGCTGGAGCAGCGCGGTCGCCTTCTTGAGGCGTCGCCGCCTCCCGCGAGTCAACGGCGTGCCGGCAATCACCTTGCGCTCGAACAGCAGGAGCAGCTGCGACACCGGGTAGCAGACCGCGAAGTAGATCGCCGCGATCACGAGGTAGACCTCCATCGCGCGGAACGTCTCCGAGGAGATCAGCTGTGCCTCGCTCATGAGCTCGCCGGCCGCGATCGTCACGAGCAGCGAGGTCGACTTGAGCAGGTCGACCAGCATCGTGGCCGTGCCCGGGAGCGCCAGCCGCAGCGCCTGGGGGAGGATCACCTGCCGGAACGACCGTGCCCGGCTCATTCCCAGCGCCTGCGCGCCCTCCTGCTGGCCGGCCGGTACGCCCGAAAGCGCGGCGCGAAAGATCTCCGACAGGTACGCCGCGTAGAAGATCACCAGGCTGAGGGCGCCGGCCATCAACGCATCCAGCCGGATGTTGATCGACGCCAGCCCGAAGTACGTGATGAAGATGATCGCGAGCAGCGGGACGTTCTTGAACAGCTCGGTGTAGACCGCCGCCGGCCACCGCAGCAGGCGCGACGGGTTGAGCCGCATGAGGGCCAGCGCCAGGCCCAGGAGCACCGCACCGATGAAGCCCAGCACGGTGTACTCCAGGGTCTTCCACAGCGCCGAGATCAGGTCCGGCGCGTAGTCGCTCCAGGGGACCTTCATGAGGTCGATCCGGGTGCCGCCCAGTCATCGGGCCGGTCGACGCCCTGCCGAGAGGTCGACATCTCCGGGGTCGGCTTGAGGAACTGCTCGGGGTCGCCGCCGTACTTCCTGATCAGCGCCTCCAGCTCCCCGTTGGCGTACATCTTGTCGATCTCCTTGGAGATCGCCGCCTCGAGCTTGGGCTCCTGCTTCGCGACGTAGAAGCTGACCTGGTACGGAGCGAGGTACTCCAGGGCCGGTGCCGCCTTGATCTGCTCGGCCGTCGGGGGCGTGAGGTACTGGGTCTCGAAGTCGAGGTCGGGGCGCTTCTTCTTGGCGTCGATGATGATCAGCGGATCGAGGAAGCCGACATCCAGCCGCCCGGAGGACAGGTCGTTGAGCACGCCGTTCGCGTCCGGGTAGGCACCGAGCTTGGCGCCCTCGATGGCCTTGATCGACTTGACCCAGACATACCCCGTGACAGTGCCGAGCTTCTTGCCCTCGAGATCGGCGACCGTCGCGTACGTCGTCGAGCCGTGGACCGCCATCGCCGGCGGCGAGTAGTAGGCGGGATCGGTGAAGAGGCCTTCCTTCTGGCGCTCCGCCGACCACGCGATGCCGCCGATCGACATGTCCACCCGGTGGGACTGGACGCCACCGAGCATCCCGTTGAAGTCGGTGACCTGCGGCTCGACCTTCAGGCCGAGCTTCTTCGCTGCCGCCTCGAGGATGTCGCTGTCGAGTCCGGTGAGCTTGCCGGCCGTCACCGACGTGTAGGGCGCGTAGGGCTGGACGGCGACCTTGATGACGCCCGGCTCGAGGGTGTCGAGACCTGGGGCGTTGGCGCTGGAGGTCTCGTCGCCTCCGCATGCCGACAGGGTCAGGGCTGTTGCAAGGGCCAGCAGGCCGAGACCGGCGCGCTTGCGGGTGGATCTGGGGAACATTCGGGGCACCTCCGCTTGGGATTTGAAGGGAGTCTAGGGGCGCCGGAGCCCATGAGCATCGGTGCAAACGTACGAATATCACGGGCATCTGGGCGTGATGCTCGTACGATGCGTACATGACAGCGGATATCGCGCCGGCCCCGGACTCCGGCATCCTGACTCCGGCGCTCGCGCAGGAGATCGCGGGCGACACGAGCGCCATCATCGGCCTCAACATCATCATCACCGACGCTGACGGCACCGTGATCGGCAGCGGCGACCTGACTCGCGTCGGCAGCTTCCATGAGGCGTCCCTGAGCGTTGTCGCCAACCAGCGTGTCGAGTCGCACACGGCCGAGGAGGCGGCGAAGCTGACCGGCGTACGCCCGGGGATGACGTTGCCGATCATCCATGAAGGTGCCGTCGTCGGGACGGTGGGCATCACCGGGACGCCGTCACAGGTCACCCGCTTCGGCCAGGTCGTGAAACGGCAGACCGAGATCCTGCTCGAGCAGGCGGTCGTGCTGCGCACCAGGATGACCCGCGAGCGGGTTCTCGAGTCGCTCCTGCGCGACCTGCTCAACTACGACCCGGAGCATCCCGCCGACGTGACCTCGCGGGCCCGCGACTTCGGCTTCGACCTCCGGCTCCCCAGACAGGCCATCGTCGTCCAGGTCGGTGCCTCCCCGACGCTGGAATCGGTGAGCTCGTCACCCCTGCGGTTGGTGCGCGAGATCTTCCACGACCCGCAGAACCTCTCGTGCTCGCTCAGCCCGTTCCGGCACGTCGTGCTGCGGCGGCACACCAGCACGAGCCTGAGCCGCGACGATCTCTCGGACCTTGCCGCCAGGATCGACGACGTGGTCGGGGGCACGTGCCGGATCGGCGTCGGGGGCGTGGCCAATGACGAGCAGGGCATCGCCACGTCATACGCGGAGGCGCTGACGGCCCTCAACATCGGGTTGTCGACGGGCTTGGCTCCGCCGTACGACATCGCGGACCTGCGGACCGAACAGCTGCTGCTGGCGGTCCCGCCGGGCGTGCGCGACCGGGTCAAGGCGCAGACGATCGCCCCGATGGCGTCGACGGGGGACTGGCCGCTCACCCGGTCGACGGTCATCGCGTGGGTCGAGAGCGGGTTCGTGCTGGTCGCTGCGGCGGCCGCGCTCGGGATCCACCGGAACACCCTCGTCTACCGACTGGGGCGGATCTCGGAGCAGATGGCCCTTCCCGCGTCGGACCGCAGGCGCTGGCTCGCGCTCTACCTCGCCTGCGTGGCTGACACCCTCGACCAAGGGGGTACGACAGAATCGGGGCATGCGCGACGCGGTGATCTTCGACATGGACGGCACGCTGTGCGACACCACGACGATCGAGCACTTCATCAAGGGTCCTGACAAGGACTTCCACGCGTTCCACGCCGCGTCTGCGACCTGCCCGCCGAGGCCTAAGGTCGTCAAGGCCGCTCGTGCCGAGCACGACAAGGGGCGAGCGATTCTCGTCGTGACGTCCCGCGAGTTCATCTGGCGTGACCTCACGCTCGACTGGCTCGTCGAGCACGGCATCCCCTACGACGCCCTCTACATGCGGATCGTCGGCGACTACCGCAAGGACGTCCTGATCAAGAAGGACATCCTCGCCCAGATCGCCGACGACGGCTTCACGGTGCTGGAGGCGTGGGACGACAAGCCGGCCGTGATCGACCTGTGGCGTGACAACGGCATCGAGGTCCACGTCGTCGACTGAGTCAGGTGCCGCGTCGCTCCACGTCCGCGACGATCTCCGCGGCGATGATCCGCAGCTTGACGTTGCGGTGCTGCGACAGCCGGGTCAGGAACGCGAACGCGCGCTCGTCGCTGAGCCGGTAGCGCTCCATGATGATCCCGACGGCCTGGCCGATCGTCGTACGTGTGCGGATCGCGTCATTCAGGTCGGCGATCTCGCGGGCGTAGCCGATCGCCACCGTGGCCTGGTGGGTGAACAGGTCGGCGATCGTCGAGAAGTCCTCGAACGCCCCGGTCTGGCGCGAGTAGAGGTTGAGCGCGCCTTGGGAGGCGGGAGCGTCGAACAGGCGCAGCCCGGCCTGGGCGCGGATGCCCCTCGACGCGACGTACGGGCCGTAGGTGGGGAAGCGCTCGTCAGTCGCGATGTCGGGGGCGATGACGTGCGCGGAATTCACGGCCGCGTCGTAGCACGGGCCCTCCCTGAGCTGGTACTGCTTGGCGTCGAAGTCGAGGACGACCGGATCCGTCGGCGCGACGGTGTTGATCGTGTCGTCCGCGTGCTTGACCGTGATCGAGGCGTACTCCACTGCGGGCAGCACCTCGACCGCTGCCGCGGTGATGGCTTCGAGGGTCGCGTCGAAGTCGCCGGGCTTGAACGCCTCGGCCAGACGTCGCACGGTGTCCTGCAGCTCCTCGTCGGCCACGCCCCGTACCTACCCGGATCGCTGCGAGACATGCGTCTGCCGCTGTCCATCGAACGTTCACCCGACGTTGGGCTGACCGCCGACCGCCGCCCCTAGCGTCACTGTCAGCACACCGACGACGTCCTGGGAGGACCCTGCATGTTCACGATCGAACCACGCCAGAAGCACGACGAGCAGTCTCCCCACCGACCGGGACGATCCTCCGTGACGTGCCTCTATCGGTGCGGCAACGCGTGCGCGCAGGAAGCGCCCAACTGCTCGGACAACGAGTACTTCGGCGACATGATGCGCTCCGCAGTCTCCCGCCGCGGCCTGTTGCGCGCCGGTGCCGTCGTCGGCGTCGCCGGCCTGGTCGCGCCCACCCTCAGGAGCGGCTCCGCCGCGGCCGCCACGACGGCCAAGGCACCGGCGAAGGGCTTTGCCCCCGGCCTCGGCTTCGCCACCGTGCCGCCCAATGTCATCGACGCCGTCGTCGTGCCGACCGGCTACGACCAGAAGGTCGTCATCGCGTGGGGCGACCCGCTGTTCAAGGGCGTTCCGGCATTCGACGTGCACGCGCAGACGGCGGAGGCGCAGCGCGGCCAGTTCGGCTTCAACAACGACTATCTGGGCCTGCTGCCGTACGGCCGGGGCACCAAGCTGCTGGTGATCAACCACGAGTACACCAGCGAGACGCTGATGTTCCCGGCGTACGACGCCGCCAACCCGACGCGTGAGCAGGTCGAGATCGCGTGGGCCGCCCACGGCCTGAGCGTCGTCGCCGTCAAGGAGTCCGACCGAGACGGATCGCTGCGCCCGATCGTCGGCGACCGGAAGAACCGTCGCCTCCACACGGGGTCGGAGTTCGAGCTGACGGGCCCGGTTGCGGGACACCCGCTCGTACGCACGTCGGCGGACCCGGACGGTCGCACGGTCCTCGGCACCCTCAACAACTGCTCGGGCGGCCTGACGCCGTGGGGGACCTGGCTGACGGCGGAGGAGAACATCAACCAGTACTTCGCCAACGCGGCGACCGTGACCGATCCGGTCCAGGCCGCACGGCTCAAGCGCTACGGCATCTCGGGCACCGCGACCGAGCGCAAGTGGGAACGCTTCGACGACCGCTTCGACATCGCCAAGGAGCCCCACGAGCCCAACCGGTTCGGCTGGGTTGTCGAGGTCGATCCGTACGACCCGCAGTCGACGCCCAAGAAGCGCACGGCGCTCGGACGCTTCAAGCACGAGGCGGCCCAGCCCCGCATCACGAGCGACGGCCGGGTCGCGGTCTACATGGGCGACGACGAGCGCTTCGACTACTTCTACAAGTTCGTGTCGGACAAGAAGGTCGCATCGGGCCAGACTGCTGCAGCCCGCCGCCACAATGCGACGCTGCTCGACGAGGGCACGCTCTACGTGGCGAAGTTCACCGGTGACTCAGGGCCGATCGACGGCTCCGGCACGCTCCCCGACGACGGGTTGTTCGACGGCTCGGGCGAGTGGATCCCGCTGGTGCACGGCACCCACTCGTACGTCGACGGCATGACCGCCGAGGAGGTGCTGCTGTTCACCCGCCAGGCCGGTGACAAGGTCGGCGCCACCAAGATGGACCGCCCTGAGGACGTCGAGCCGAGCCCGCAGAGCGGCAAGGTCTACATCGCGCTGACCAAC
>NZ_JAKFCB010000024.1:0-17290 GCF_036676885.1 Aeromicrobium sp. | reverse complement strand
ACGACCGGCGCGTTGAACACCGCGGCCCAGTCGAACGCCTCGTTGACGTCGCCCTGGCTCGTCGCGCCGTCGCCGAAGTAGGCGATGACTGCGGCGTCGCGCTCGGGGTCGTTGCGGCCGACCTCACCGTCGAGCGTCAGGCCCATCGCATAGCCCGTCGCGTGCAGGGTCTGGGCGCCGATGACGATGCTGTAGAGCGCGAAGCCGTGCTCGGCCGGGTCCCAGCCGCCGAGCTCGACGCCGCGGAACAGGCCGAGCAGCAATGCGGGGTCGACGCCGCGGCAGAGGGCGACGCCGTGCTCGCGATAGGTGGGGAACGCGAAGTCCTGCGGGAGGAGGGCACGGCCCGAACCGATCTGGGCGGCTTCCTGGCCCAGGGCGGGCGCCCAGAGGCCCAGCTCGCCGTGGCGCTGCAGGGCGTGCGCCTCGAAGTCGATGCGCCGGCTCAGGACCAGGTCACGGAACAGGGCGCGGATGCTGTCGTCATCCCCGTCGTACGAGAAATCCGCGTGGGAGACGCGATCTCCTTCGGGAGTCAGGAGCTGGACGAGCGGAAATGCTCCAGCTGGATCGTCCGCAACGTACGCGTCGGGCATCGTGGAACTCATGCGACTCCTCAATCTATCGGTCTACGGGATTGCCGCTCCGATGTCGAAGATGCGAGGCACCAGTGTCACAGGGGTGGTGGACGTTGGCGCGCTCACATGGACGTGATTGGCATCACATCTGAACCCACCGTATCCCGGCAACGACCGCCTGACAAAACAACGCCCCGATCGGCCGATGGTCACGCTCGAGATGCTGCGCATCCGGGGTTTCGGACGACTTGTCAGTGCTCCTTGAGCCAGGTCGCGGCCCGGTCGAGAAATGCCGCGTTGGCCTGCGGGCTGCCGACGCTGATGCGTACGCCATGGCCGGCGAACGGGCGGACCGAGATCGGATCGCACCACGCGGCGAACTCCATCGCGTCGTCGCCCAGCGGCAGCCAGACGAAGTTGGCCTGGGTCTCCGGCAGGTCCCAGCCCTGCTCGCGCAGCGCCCCGACCATCGCGTCGCGCTCCTGCACGATCGCCTCGACCCGCTCGGCGAGAGCGTCGGCCGAGTCGAGCGATGCGACGGCGGCGGCCTGGGACAGGTCCGTGACGGCGAACGGCGGAGTCGCCTTGCGGATCGCCTCGGCGACCTGCGGCCGGGCGATCGCATAGCCGACGCGGAGGCCCGCGAGCCCGTACGCCTTGGAGAACGTGCGCAGCACGACGACGTTGTCGTGGCCGGCGAGCACCGCCAGGCCGTCGGCGGCATCGGGATCGCGGATGAACTCGACGTACGCCTCATCGACCACGACGAGGACGTGCGGGGGGACGGCGGCGAGGAACCGGTCGAGCTCGGCGGCCTTGACGACGGGCCCGGTCGGGTTGTTGGGCGTGCACACGATCACGACGCGCGTGCGGTCCGTGATGGCGGCCGCCATCGCATCGAGGTCGTGGGTGGCGTCGGGCCGAAGCGGCACGCGTACGGCGGTCGCCCCGGTCAGGTCGGCGGCGATCGGGTACGCCTCGAACGACCGCCACGGGTAGACGATCTCGTCACCGGCCTCGAGGTGGGCGTTGAGCAGGGCGTACAGCACCGCGACCGAACCGGTTCCCGCGGCGAAGTGGTCCGGCGAGAGCCCGAACCTGGTCGACAACGCGTCGTACAGCGCCGTCATGCCGGCGTCGGGATAGCGGTTGATCCGCCCGAGCTCGGCCGATGCGCGCTCCACGACTCCGGGCAGCGGGTCGTACGGGTTCTCGTTGCTCGAGAGCTTCTGGTCCTCGCTCGCGGCAGCCTTGCCGGGCCGGTAGACCGGGATGTCGTCGAGCGCCCGGCGGGCGCGGGGGGTTCGCATGCCCCTGAGCGTAATACCTGACCGATCGGTCAGATATGGCTGGTCCCGGAGCGGGCATGGATGCCGCTCGGACTGCCCGCGAACGAACACGTCCGAGGCCGCTGACATGATCGAGCGCGTGACCACCCGCAACCCACGACTCGGATACGCGCTGGTCGTCCTGGCCGCGATCCTGTTCGGCCTCAACGGCGGCGTCTCCCGGGTCGCGATGGGGTCAGGGCTCAGCCCAGAGTCGTTCACGACGCTGCGCATCACCGGCGCGATGCTGGTCTTCGTCGCGTACGCCGCCTGCTTCCGCCGGTCGGCCCTGATCCGTCCCAAGGGCTCCGCCATGCTGCTCGTGATCGCGCTCGGCCTGATCGGCGTCGCCGCGCTGCAGCTGACTTACAACGTCGCGATCGACCGGCTGCCGCTCGGCATCGCGCTGCTGATCGAATACCTCGCGCCGGTGCTCGTGGTGCTCTGGGTCCGGTTCGTGCGCAAGGAGCCCGTGCGCGGCCGGATGTGGCTCGCCGTCGCGCTCGCGATCGGAGGGCTCGCGGTCGTCAGCCGGGTCTGGAACGGCCTGACGTTCGACGGGCTCGGGGTCATCATGGCGCTGCTCGCGGCGGTGAGCTTCGCGTCCTACTTCCTGCTGGGCGAGCACAACGTGGGCTTCGACGACCCGCTGCGCGTCATCCTGTGGGCCTTCGTCGTGGCCACCGTCGCGATGAACCTCATCGAGCCGATCTGGACGACACCCTCCCTCGACGGCTCGACGTCGCTGCTCGGGAGGCTCGAGGACCACTCCGCCAACCCGTGGCTCGTCGTGGCCCTGGTCGTAGTGCCCGGCACGGTGGCACCGTTCTTCCTCGAGATGGTCGCCCTCCGGCACCTGCCTGCGACGATCGTGATCGTCGTCGCGATGCTCGAGCCGGTGATCGCCAACGTCCTCGGCTGGGCCTGGTTCCGCGAGTCGCTGACGCCCATCCAGGTGCTCGGCGCGATCGCGGTTCTCGCCGGCATCGTCCTGGCGCAGACCTCGCGCAAGCTCGAGACGGTCCTGCCTCAGCCCTGAGGCCCCGGCGGTTTACCAGGTTCTCCTGGTAAACGGTCACTTCACCGGGCAAATCTGCCAGGAGGAGTGGCGCGTTGCCTGGTGGAGCGGGCCCAACGAGGTCGTCACAGGCTCGTCGGAGGCACCGGCGGTGCTGACAGTGCAACAATCGGCACCATGCCCAAGTTTGTGACTGCATGGATCCTCAGCGGACTCGCCCTCGCTGCCGCCGCCGGCCTGCTCGGCGACCACATGAACATCGGCGTGTCCGGAGACTCGACCGGCGAGCGGATCGTCGCGGTCGCCCTGGTCGCGCTGGTCTTCACGGCGATCAACGCGTTCGTCGCGCCGGTCATCAAGACCCTGTCGCTGCCGTTCATCATCATCACGCTGGGCTTCGCGCTGCTCGTGATCAACGCCCTGCTGCTCCTGCTGACCGAGTGGATCACCGGCGAGTTCGGCGTGGCATTCGAGGTCGACGGGTTCTGGTGGGCCGTGCTCGGCTCGATCGTCATCTCGATCGTCAACACGGTGCTCGGTGCGTTCACGGGCAAAAGCTCGGCGCGTTGACCTACCGCATCGCCCTGGTCTGTCTCGGCAACATCTGTCGGTCACCGATGGCGCACGTCGTCCTCGAGGACCGGCTGGCCAAGGCCGGGCTCGACGACCGCGTCGAGGTCGCGTCGTCCGGCACGGGTGACTGGCACGTCGGCCATCCGATGGACCCGCGGGCGGCGGCAACGCTGTCTGCTGCGGGCTACGACCCGACCCGGCATCGCGCGCGTACGTTTTCGCCGGACTGGTACGCCGAGAACGACCTGCTGCTCACGATGGATTCGAGCAATTACGCAGACGTCGCCGACCACGCCCCGACAGTCGAGCAGGTCCAGCAGGTTCGTATGTTCCGCGAGTTCGACCCGGAGGCGGCCAACGGGGATGTCGACGTACCGGACCCGTATTACGGCGGTGACGATGGATTCGCCGAGGTCCTCACGATGATCGAGCGTACGACCGACGAGCTGGTCGCCCAGCTGCCCGACCTCATGGACCGCTGAACGTACGGTCGTCCACGGGGTAACGTCGTCGTCATGGCACGCATGGCAGGAACCGCCGCCCGGGCGGAGGCTCTCCTTGGCCTCGGTGTCGTATCCACGACTCCGGTCGCCGGCGGTGACATCTGTACGTCCACCAGGCTCCGGCTGACCGACGGCCGCGGCGCCATCATCAAGACCCGCCCGCACCCGCCCGAAGGCTTCTTCGAGCGCGAGGCCGAGGGGCTCCGCTGGCTCGCCGAGGCCGGCGGCGCCCACGTGCCACGCGTGCTCGCGGTCGCCGACGACTGCCTCGTGCTCGACTGGATCGAGCCGGGCAAGCCCACGACCGACGTGGCCGAGCGATTCGGCCGTGCCCTGGCCGCGACGCACGCGGCCGGCGCCAAGGCCTTCGGCGCGGACCAGGACGGGTTCGTCGGGCTGGCGCCGCTGCCCAACCGCTCGTTGCCAACGTGGCCGGAGTTCTTCGCGTCGCGGCGGGTCATGCCCTACGTACGCGCGGCGGTCGACCGCCAGGCGCTCACCTCCGAGGAGGCCGCCACGATCGAAGCGGCGATGCGGCGCATCCACGACTTCGCCGGCCCCGAGGAGCCGCCGGCCCGGATCCATGGCGACCTCTGGTCGGGCAACATCGTCTGGGGCTCGGACGGCAACGTCTGGCTCATCGACCCGGCGGCGCACGGCGGCCACCGCGAGACCGATCTGGCGATGCTGTCGCTGTTCGGCATACCGCATCTCCAGCGGGTGATCGATGCGTACGACGAAGCAGCCCCCCTGGCGGACGGGTGGAAGGACCGGGTCGGGCTGCACCAGCTGCACCCGCTGCTGGTGCACGCGATGCTGTTCGGCGGGACGTACGGTGCCCGGGCCGCCGCAGCGGCGAAGAGTCTTCTGGATGGGAAGAGTTCCTAGTTCAGCCAAGTCTCAGGGATCCGGGGCAGACTGATTCCCATGCGCATCCTTGTCGTCGACGATGACCGTGCTGTGCGCGACTCACTGCGACGGTCCCTCGAGTTCAACGGCTACTCCGTCGAGCTCGCCTCCGACGGCGCCGAGGCGCTGGCCCGTGTCCCGCAGATCAATCCCGACGCGATCATCATGGACGTCATGATGCCCAGGCTCGACGGGCTCGAGGCGACGCGTGCCCTGCGCGGCGCCGGCAACGACGTGCCGATCCTCGTGCTCACCGCCCGTGACGCCGTCTCCGACCGGGTCGACGGGCTCGACGCCGGCGCGGACGACTACCTCACCAAGCCGTTCGCCCTCGAGGAGCTCCTCGCGCGCCTTCGCTCGTTGCTGCGTCGCTCGAGCCGCGCTGCCGCGGTCGAGCCCGACGAGGCGCCGCTGACCTTCGCCGACCTGTCGCTCGATCCGGTGACCCGCGACGTCAAGCGCGGCGAGCGCTCGCTGTCGCTCACGCGCACGGAGTTCGCCCTGCTCGAGCTGTTCCTCCAGCGCCCCAAGCGCGTGCTGGAGCGCTCCTTCATCCTCGAGGAGGTCTGGGGCTTCGACTTCCCCACGACCGCCAACTCCCTCGAGGTCTACGTCGGCTACGTCCGCCGCAAGCTCGAGGCCGAGGGCGAGCCGCGGCTGCTCCACACCGTGCGGGGCGTCGGATACGTCCTGCGCGAGACGCCTCCGTGATCGGCGTCCTGCACCGCTCGCTGCAGCCGCTCACCCAGCGGATGTCGCTCGCCCTGCGGGTCGCGGTGCTCACCACGATGGCAGTCGCGGCCACGCTCGGCGTCGTCAGCGCGATCGTGTTCGTCGTCGTACGCGCGGAGTTCGAGAGCTCGCTCGACGAGTCGATGCTGCGTCGAGCTCACGCAGCAGTCGATGCCGGGTTGGCCGAGGCGGAGAACTTCCGGCAGCTCAACCCCCAGCTGCAGCGCATCGCCGACGTCCAGATCTTCGTCGTCAGCGGGGGCGAGCTGTTCTCCCCCACCGCTGACGTGAACGAGCTGACCAAGGCGTTCAAGAGCTATCACGAGGTCGAGGTCTCGATCGGCCAGGTGTCCCAGTCGATGCGCACGGTACGCATCGAGGGCACGCCCTACCGCGTCGTCGCCGTGCAGGCCGGCAGCGGAGTGGCGCTCGTCATGACGCAGTCGATGGAGTCGGTCGACTTCGCCCTCAACCGGCTCAAGCTCATCCTGCTGCTGTGCAGCACCGCGGGCGTCGCCCTCGCCGGCGTCGCGGGCTGGGCCGTGGCCGCCAACGGCCTGCGCCCGGTCCGGCGGTTGACCGCCGCCACCGAGCGCGTCGCGCGTACGTCAGAGCTGACCCCGATCGAGGTCACCGGGCACGACGAGCTGGCTCGGCTGACGACGTCGTTCAACGCGATGCTCCAGGCCCTCGACGCCTCGCAGGCCCGGCAGCGGCAGCTCGTCGCCGACGCGGGCCACGAGCTGCGGACCCCCCTGACGAGCCTCCGCACCAACATCGAGCTGATCGGCCAGGCCGCCGACAACGTCGACAAGTCACTCACCGACGACCAGCGCCACGAGATCATGGGGGACGTCCGGGCGCAGCTCGAGGAGCTCACGACCCTGGTCGGCGACCTCGTCGAGCTCGCACGTGACGAGCCGATGGCCCGCGACCCGGAGCCGCTCGACTTCTCCGACGTCGTCACGCAGGCGATCGACCGCGTACGCCTGCGCGCACACACCGTCGCGTTCGACGTCGAGCTCGAGTCGTGGATGGTGTTCGGCGAGCCGCAGCTGCTCGAGCGCGCCGTCACCAACCTGCTGGACAACGCCGCCAAGTGGAGCCCGCCGGGCGGCACGGTCCACGTGCGCCTCGCGGGTGGTGAGCTGACCGTCACCGACGAGGGACCGGGCATCGACCCGGCCGACCTGCCGCACATCTTCGATCGCTTCTACCGCTCGAGCGAGGCGCGTACGCTGCCCGGATCCGGGCTCGGCCTGTCGATCGTCAAGCGGGCCGCGGAGCGTCACGGCGGGACGGTCGACGTCGAGTCGCCGGGCGGGGGAGGCACGACATTCACACTCGTCCTGCCCAGCTCGGACCAATCCTGACCTGCGGGTTTCTTTGATCGCTCACACGCCGCTCTTAGAGCCGTCTCAGTGATGCGCGAGAATCTACTTCCATGACCGATACGAACGACCCGTTCGCCGCACGCCCGTACGTCCCCCCGGCGGAACGCGACGACGCTGCCAAGGCCCCGTCCGCTCCTTCCGAGCCCGCGCCGGCAGACCCGACTCCGTCCGAAGAGACACCTCAGCGCCCTCCGGAGTCACCCACGGTCGAGGCGCCGGCGGCCGACGCGGAATCGGACTCGGACTCGGAGCCGACGATCCCGGTCACCCCCACTCCAACACCGGCGTCCGAGCCGCACACCGTCGAGCAGCCGGCCGCCACGACCTCCGAGCAGCCCGCTGCGGAGTCCGTGCCGCCCGCCGAGGCCTACACGCACCGCTACGCGGACGCCCCCTCGACACCGCCCGCGGCCGCCGACTCGCTCCCCCCGTTCGCCGAGCCGACCATCGCGTTCCCCGCCGAGGGCGGCAGCGGCCATGACGAGCCGCCGGTCACGAGGAAGCGTCGGCCCGGCCGATTCCTCGCCGGCGCACTGGCCATCGCCCTGCTCGCGGGTGGCGCAGGCTATGGCGGCGCCGTGCTCCAGGACAAGCTCCAGGACGACGACGACAATGGCTCCACCGTCAGCTCGCTCGACACCGGCAAGGTCACCAACACCAACGTCCCGGCCGGCGCTGTCCAGCAGGTCGCCAAGAAGGTCGCCCCCTCCGTCGTCCAGATCAACGTCAAGGGCGACGAGGAGTCCGGCTCCGGCACGGGCATCATCATCAGCAGCGACGGCGAGATCCTGACCAACAACCACGTCACCGCGGTCGCCGGCGACGGCGACGGCATCATCACGGTGGCGTTCAACGACGGCTCCTACTCCAAGGCCACGGTCGTCGGCGCGGATCCCAAGACCGACCTCGCCGTCATCAAGGCCAGCGGCAAGTCAGGTCTGACACCGGCGACGCTCGGCAGCTCGGCCGACCTCGAGGTCGGCCAGGAGGTCGTCGCAATCGGCTCGCCGTTCGGCCTCGAGAGCACCGTGACGCAGGGCATCATCTCGGCGCTCAACCGCCCGGTGACCTCGTCCGACGGCAGCTCGGAGCCCGGCGCGTCCAACACGTTCCCGGCGATCCAGACCGACGCGGCGATCAACCCCGGCAACTCCGGTGGTCCGCTGGTCGACATCGAGGGCAACGTGATCGGCATCAACTCGGCGATCAAGGCGTCCGGCTCCGGCGAGGGCGGCTCGATCGGCCTCGGCTTCGCGATCCCGATCGATCTGGCCAAGAACGTCTCGAGGCACCTGGTCAAGGGTGAGAAGGTCGAGCACGCGCAGATCGGCGTCACGGTCAAGGCCGCGGTGTCGGACGACGGCATCACCGGCACCGGAGCCGAGATCGCCGACGTCACTGCCGGTGGCGCGGGCGACAAGGCCGGCCTCAAGAAGGGCGACATCATCACGGCGGTCAACGGCGACCTGGTCGCCAGCAACGATGCCCTCGTGGCTTCGGTGCGAGGCTTCCAGCCGGGCGAGAAGGTCACGCTGACCTACCTCCGTGACGGTGAGAAGCGCGAGACCGAGGTGACCCTCGGCTCGGACGGCGGCAACAGCGACTGACCTGCCGCAGAGCCCGAGACCGGGCGCCATCTCGTCCACCACGCGTACAGGATGGCGCCCGACCAGGTTCGGCGGGATAGCGCGCGAGGATGGCCGATTTTCGCTCGTGAACTGTCAGTGCCCGTCACTACCGTGAGGGGGTGAAGACTGAACGTGACCTCTCCCTTCCGGCCATGCTCGTCACGGTCGTCCTCTGGGCCTCGGCCTTCGTCGGCATCCGTGCCGTGGGCGACACGTTCTCGCCGGGCTCCCTGTCACTCGGCCGCCTGGTCGTCGGGGCGATCGCCCTCACGTTCTTCGCCCGTCCCCGCACCACGGCACTGCCGACCGGCCGGCCGCTGCTGCTCGTCGTGCTCTACGGCGTCGTGTGGTTCGGCGCCTACAACATCGCGCTCAACGCCGCCGAGCGTGACCTCGACGCCGGCACGACGGCGCTGATCGTCAACGTCGGCCCGATCTTCGCCGCCGTCATCGCCGGCATCCTCTACAAGGAGGGCTTCCCCAAGCCCCTCATGATCGGCATGGCCATCGCGTTCGGCGGGGTCGCCCTGATCGCCCTCAGCACCGACAGCGACTCGACCGCGGTCGACACGGCGAGCACCACCGGCGTCCTGCTGTGCGTCGCCGCCGCAGCGTTTTATGCATTCGGAGCGCTGGCCCAGAAGCCGGCCCTCAAGCACATGCAGCCGATCATGTCGGTGTGGCTCGGCTGCCTCGTCGGCGTCGTGGTGTGCCTGCCGTTCGCCCCGGCCCTGATCGACGAGCTCAGCGGCGCCTCGCTCCACGACATACTCTGGCTGACCTACCTCGGGGTCTTCCCGACCGCGATCGGCTTCAGCACGTGGTCGTACGCGCTCAAGCGCATCTCGACCGGCAAGGCCGCGTCGACGACCTACCTCGTGCCGGCAGTCGCGACGCTGATCTCGTGGGCGATCCTCGACGAGGTCCCGGCTGCGCTCGCCTTCGTCGGTGGCGCTCTGTGCCTCATCGGCGTCGCGATCACCCGCCTCAAGTCGACACCCAAGGCGGCACCCGTCGACGAGCCCACCCCCGCCAGCTGACCCAACTCCCCGCTGAGCGTGACGTTGTGCAGGCGACACGCCGGTACGAACCTGCAGAACGTCACTCCCAGCGGGGGTCAGCCGATGAGGTCGGTGACGAGGTCGCGCAGGATGCCGAAGCCGTTCTGCGTGAGGATCGACTCGGCGTGGAACTGCACGCCGCGGTAGTGCGGGCCGGCAACGAGGTGGATGTCGCCGGTCTCCGGATCCGTCTCCACCGAGACACCTTCAGGCAGGCCCGAGGCGGGTACGCGCGCGACGAACGTGTTGTAGAAACCGACCGTCTCGGGACGGCCCAGCACCGTGAGCCGGCTCTGCGTGCCCTGGAAGACGATGTCCTTGAACGTCAGGTCGAGCCCGATGTTGTGGCTCAGCACCTGGTGCCCAAGACATACAGCCAGAAATGGTCGTTCTGTGGACAGGAGAGAGGTGACGAGGCCGTGCAGCACCGCCATCTTGGGATCGGCGAGGTCGCGCGGGTCACCGGGCCCGGGGCCGACGACCACGAGGTCATAGCCGTCGAGGTCACCCTCGGCGTACACGTCATGGCGGACGATGTCGGTCGTCATGCCGAGCACGCCGAAGACGTGGGACAGCATGTTGACGAAGTCGTCCTCGCCGTCGACTATCACGACCCGCTTGCCGGTCAACGTCGTCACCGGCGCGGCACCGGACTGATCGGTGAGCCAGAACTGGCTGAGCCGCTGGTTGCGTGAGCCGAGTGCGATCAGCACGTCGTCCTCGCGGGTGAACGCGTCGAACCCCTCGACCGGCTCGGGCGCCGCCTCGACGAGCCCGAACGCGCTGAGGATGCCGGAGGCCTTGGCCCACGTCTCCCTGGTCTCGTACACCGCATCGGAGTCGCGTACGAGGGTCGCACCGGCGGTGACCTTGAGGTTGCCCTCGAGGTCGACGTCGGCCGTACGGATGAGGATCGGCGCGTCGGCGAGCGGGATGCCGTCGTCGTCACGCCCGATCAGGGCCGCCACGGCGGCGTAGTAGCCACGGCCCTCGGGCTCGTACTTCTTGATCAGCCGGCACGCGTTCTCGACCGGGCTGCCGGTGACGGTGGCGGCGAACATCGAGTCGCGCAGCACCTCGCGCACGTCTCGGTTGGTGCGGCCGGCGAGCAGGTACTCGGTGTGCACAAGGTGCGTCATCGGCTTGAGGTACGGCCCGAGGACGAGCCCGCCCTCGTGGCAGATGTCGCACATCATCTTGAGCTCCTCGTCGACGACCATGAAGAGCTCGTAGATCTCCTTCTCGTCCTTGAGGAAACGCAACAGCTCACGCTTGCGATCGGCGTGGGTCTCGAGGCCGCGCATGCGGAACGTGCCGCTGATGGGGTTCATCCGCACCTGGCCGTCCTCGACGCTGACGTGCCGCTCGGGGCTCGCGCCGATCAGGTAGCGGTCGCCCGTGAAGATGCAGAACGTCCAGAACGCGCCGCGCTCCCGCTCGAGCAGCCGGCGGAACACCGTCAGCGCGCCGTCGTGTCCCCAGTCGGCGACCTGGGCGCGGTAGTGCCGGCCGATCACCAGGTTCGCGCCCTCGCCCTGGCCGATCTCCTCGTCGATGATCGTGCGCACGGTGTCCGCGTACGCCTCGTCGGTCGACTCGAAGCCACCCCGGTCGGCGAACTCGATCGGCGTGTCCGGGAGCAGCTCGAGCAGCTCGGCGATCGGCACCTCGGCGCTGTATGCCGCCTCGATCGCGGACAGCGGCGTGCCGTCCTGGTGCGCTTCGAAGCCGCGCTCGCGCACCTGGGCGTACGGGACCAGCACGACGTGGTTCCAGGCGCGATCGCTGCCCGGCACCAGGGGAATGTCGGCAAGCGTGTCGAGGTCCGTGCGCGGACCGCCGATGAGCGTGACGGTGTCGGAGTCGCGTACGCGGATCAGCGCGAACGCAGGCTGGGCGAGGAGATCATCGAGCTGGGTCATGAAGGTCCTTGGGAAGTCTCGACCGGCCAGGACGAGAAAAGCCCAGAGCCGGCCAACGAGGCGGTCTGGGCAAGAGTCGACAGTCCACCTACAGGTGGAGCCACCAGCTGGAGTGCTGAACTGTCATGGCTAGAGCGTAGCGCAGGGCCGAGGCGACCAGCTGACACGAATATCTCGAAATCGCTTGCTGAATCCCGACTTCGGGAGAAGAGTGTTGCGACAACGGTGCGAATTCAGGGTCTCGGGGTTCTCGCACCCACGTCGGGCGAGCCTCGCGCACCTGGCCAACGGTCGCTCGGCGTTCCGGAATGGGGAGCCATGAAGTCGATCCTGCGCATCACCGCGGCAGTCCTGATGACCGTCGCGATGTCATTCGTCGCGTCCGGCCCCGCCCGGGCGGCCACGCCGGAGTGGCTCTCGGTCGCGGCCGGCGCCAACCACACGTGCGCCATCGCCACGAGCCACGCGCTCTACTGCTGGGGCAACAACCTCAACGGGCAGCTCGGGCTCGGGGACAGTCTCTACCGCGACATCCCCAGACGGGTCGGCACATCGACCAGCTGGACCAGCGTCAGTCTTGGCGACTTCCACACCTGCGCCCGGCACTCGTCGGGCAGGCTCTACTGCTGGGGCGCCAACTCTGACGGTCAGCTGGGTACCGGCGGCCCGGCGACGGACCGCACGACTCCCACCAGGGTCGGCACCTCCACCAACTGGACCCACGTCAGTCTGGGCCAGCGGCACACGTGCGCCCGGCACACCTCGGGATCTCTGTACTGCTGGGGCGCCAACAGCGAAGGGCAGCTCGGCCTCGGCCACACCACGCCGCGAAGCACACCTACGAAGGTCGGCACCTCCACCAGCTGGATCCTGGTGAGCGCGGGCGACCTCCACAGCTGCGCCAAGCACACGTCGGGCTCCCTGTACTGCTGGGGAGACAACGCCTACGGGCAGCTCGGCCTCGGCCATCTCGACGACCGCTCGGCACCCAGAAAGGTGGGCACCTCCACCAGCTGGGCCAGTGTCAGCAGCAGCGTCGAGCACACCTGTGCACGCCACAACTCTGGTTCGGTCTACTGCTGGGGCGCCAACGGCTCCGGACAGCTGGGCCTCGGCGACTTCGATGACCGCACGTCCCCCCGGAAGGTCGGCAACTCGACAAACTGGACCACCTTCGCCACAGGCGGCCTCCACACCTGCGCCCGCCACAGCACCGGCTCCCTCTACTGCTGGGGATACAACGACAGCGGTCAGCTGGGACTCGACGACTTCGCCGAACGAAGCACGCCCACCAGAATCCTCTGACGCCTGAAGGCGGTGACGACCAGCCCGCACGACCCGAGGTGGGCGCTGTCATGCTGGCGGCATGGACATCGATGTCGACCTGATCCGGCGCGACCTCGCCCAGATCGTCAACATCCCCAGTGTCGGCGGCTCTGACGCCGAGGTGGCCGTTCAACGGTGGTGCGCCGCGACGCTGACCGGCCTCGGCATGGACGTCGACCAGTGGACCCTCGACCTCGACGACCTGCGCGCCTCCGCGGACTACCCCGGTGAGGAGGTCGATCGCGAAGAGGCCCTGGGCTGCGTCGGCGTCTCCGGTGCCGGCACTCCGGCGCTGATCCTCAACGGCCATGTCGACGTCGTGCCGCCGGGCGACCCCGACACCTGGGCCAACGCCGATCCCTGGCTCGTCCGCGAGGCCGACGAGAAGTGGTACGGCCGCGGGGTCTGCGACATGAAGGGCGGAGTCGTCGCGATCATCGCGGCGGCGCGGGCGGTCAGCGACATCGAGCTCAGTCGGCCGTACGCGGTGCACACCGTGATCGGCGAGGAGGACGGCGGCCTCGGCACGTACGCGACCCTGCGCCGTGGGCACATCGGTGACGCCTGCGTCATCGCCGAACCGACCGACGGCCAGGTCGTCGCCGCCAACGCCGGCTCGCTGACGTTCCGCATCGAGGTCGTGGGCCGCGCGACCCACGGATCGATGAGGGCCACCGGCCACAGCGCCATCAGTGCGTTCGAGCTCCTGCACCGCGCGCTCGCGGAGCTCGAGGCCGTACGCAACGCGGCTCCGCCCTATCCGTTCGGGGAGCTGCCGTGGCCCATCAGTGTCGGCATCCTGCACGCCGGCGACTGGGCCAGCACCGTCCCTGACCTGCTGGTCGCGGAGGGGCGCTACGGCGTCATGCCCGGCGAGTCGTTCGCCGCGGCCAAGTCGGCATTCGAGAACGCGCTGGCGTCGGCTGCCGCCACGGATCCGTGGCTCGCGGACAACCCGCCGACCGTCACGTGGCCCGGAGGCCACTTCGCCGCCGGCCGACTGCCCGATGGCGACCCGTTCGGTGCACAGGTCGTCGACGCCGTCATCGCGGCCGGCCAGCCCCGGCCGCACCTCACCGGCGCTGCGTACGGCTCGGACCTGCGCCAGTACGCCGCGCTGGACATCCCGACGGTGCAGTACGGTCCCGGCAAGATCGCGAACGCGCACGCCGTCGACGAGCACGTGGCGATCGACGAGGTCGTGACCTCCGCGCGAGCGTACGCCGAGCTGATCCTCTCCCGCTGCCTAGCGCGGTGAGGTCGTGACGGGGGTGTAGTCCCCCACCCGGATGATCCCGCCCGGCTCGAAGCTGACCGGTTGCAGGCCGACCGGCCTGCCGTCGGCGAACGTCACGATCGTCACCTGGGCCTCACGGCGAAGCTTGCTGCCCAGCGCGAACGCGTAGACGGCGCCGCCGGTCGTCCCCGTCGACAGCGTGGTGGTGGTGCGGCCGTTGGTGCCGGTGACGGTCGTCGGGCCGACCTGGCGGTGGAGATGCCCGGACAACACCAGATCGGCGCATCCGGAGGCGGCCGCCCGGCTCGCCGAGGAGGGCGAGTGCACCGCGATGACGCTGACCTCGCCGTCATCACATGCCGCCTTCTCCAGCCGCTCGTCCTGCTGCCGCAGCGAGACGCTGTTGTCGGCAGGGTCGCCGCGGTAGCCCGCCGTGAGCCCGGAGCTGCGCGGATCGCTGCTGCCGATGAACCGGACGCCGTCGACCGTGACCGGCTCGCCGTCGAGGACCGTGAACCCCTTGTCCTTCATCTGCTGGCGCACCGTCGGCCCGGTGTCGTGGTTGCCGGCGACCGCCACGACCTCGAAGCCGCGGAACTCCCTTGCCAGCGAGTTGATGCTGAAGGTCTCCCAGCTCCCGCCGTTCGACGTGTCGTCGCCGAGATCGATCAGCATCCGGGCGCCGGCTCGGTCGGCGATCGCGCGGGCCACCGGGTCCATGCCGATGTTGTCGTGGCGATCCGTCACGACGAGCGCCGTCGACTCGCCCTCCAACGGCGTACGGACGTCGGCCGTCGCGGCGCTGACCGCGAGCCGGCCGTAGAACGAGACCGAGGTGCGGTACGTCTCGAGGGCGCCCTCGACGAGCGCCCGGCTGCCGGTCGTGGACGCGCCTTGGGCGATCTCGACCTTGTCGAGCACGTCGTCGGACGGCAGCTCGGGGAACACCGACCCGATCGGCACCCAGGCCTTGTCGTCCGAGCGTGGTCGGTCAGGGGCGGCGACGAGGATCAGCGCGGCGATCGTGATGACCCCGACGGCGCCCGCACCCACGACCTGGCGGCGACCGGGGTGGCGCGCCTCCGCCCAGATCGCCCGGCGACGGGTCTGGCCTATCGCCCGCCACGCCAGCACCGCGATCAGCACCGCGAGCAACGCCGCACCGAGCGCACGCATCGCCGCGTCGATCAGCATCGAGTTGATCGACGACCGTACGGCCGCGATCTCGCCCTGCGGCTGCGCCGCGATGGCGGCGTCGCGGGCGACGAGCTGGTCCAGGTTCGTGACCTCGCTGTCGCCCAGGCGTACGTCCATGCCGAGGCCGAGCGGCGCCTCCGCCGGGAGCCGGATCTGCGGGATCAGCGAGCCGAAGTCGATGCGCGCGTAGCCGCTGAAGGTCGGGTGGACCGTCGCGTCGTGGGCGCCGATGCTGACCTCGCGCTCACTGTGGATGAACGTCGAGTAGGCCGTCGGCAGCGCAACGCCCACCGCGAGGAGGACGAGGAGCAGGACCTTGAGAGCCCGAGTCATGAAATACGCGACAACCAGCGGTCTGTCGTGCCGACCGTCGTCAGCAGCTGCGTCGCACGGGTGAGCACGACGTACAACGTGCGCCAGCCGGCGATGGACTCGGCCGCGATGCCGTCGGGCTCGACCACGACGACGCCGTCGAACTCCAGGCCCTTGGTGTCGAGGCCGTCGAGCAGGCGGAGCCGATCGGGGTGCTGCTCGAGCAGCTCGGCGAGCTGGTGACCGAGCTTGGTCAGCCGGGCCGTCGGCGCGACGATCGCGACGGTGCCCTCGACCCGGTCGAGGATCTCCTCGGCGCTGCGCCGAACCGTGTCGACGAGCTCGTCGGCGCCGACGCGGAGGTGCACGGGCTGCTCGCCGGTGCGGCGAACCGCGTCGGCGAGGTCCGGGTGCGGCACGGCGATCGCCGCGACCTTGGCTGCCAGGTCGTAGATCTCGGCGGAGTTGCGGTAGTTGGTGGAGAGCCGGAAGGCATGCTCGGGCTTGCCCTCGAGGGCGGCCTTGCGCGCCGCGGCCGACTCCTTGGGATGGGGCCACGACGACTGCGCCTCGTCGCCGACGATCGTCCAGCTGGCGTAGCGACCGCGACGGCCCAGCATGCGCCACTGCATCGGCGACAGGTCCTGCGCCTCGTCGACGAGCACGTGGGCGAACCCGTCGTCCTCGATGCTCTGGGTCGAGCGGAAGCGATCGTTGCGATCCTCGCGCTCGCGCCGCTCGAAGCTCATGAGCTGCTTGGGGGCGTCGTCCTCGTCGCCGCCCGTCACCGGCACCTCGCCGATGATGTAGCGGAGCTCGTCGATCAGCGGCACGTCCTCGATGCTCGGCTCGCCGATCTCCCAGGAGGCGTTGAGCGCGGCGAGCTCGTCGGCGCTGAACGCCCCGCGCGCGAGCCGGTCGATGACGTCGGGCAGCGTCCGCCACACGTCGATCGGCTCGACCGGCGGCCACCAGTCCTCGACGAAGTCCACGAAGCGGTCGTCGGTCGTGATGGTCTCGACGAACTCCTCCTCGCCCTTCTCCAGAGCGCGCTCGCCGGCGACCTGCGCCCACAGCGCGTCGACGAGTGCCGCCGGGGCCTTGAGGTAGGCACGGTTGCGCTTGCCACCTGACAGCAGGTTGCGGCGGATGCGCTCGAGCTGCTCGATGTCGAGCCGGAGGACGTCGTCCTTGTAGAAGTAGCGGAACTCGGTCGGCGTCCCGGGCATCGGGGCGGCTGCAGCTCGCGCGAGGAACGCCGGCATGCGCGACGAGCCCTTTGCGGCCGCGGCGACCGGCTCGTCGTGGCGGGTGGCCCGCAGGCCGTCGACGACCTCGCCGAGCGATCGCAGCGTCACACTGGTCTCGCCGAGGCTGGGGAGCACGCGCTCGATGTAGTTCATGAACACCGTGGAGGGTCCGACGACCAGCACGCCGCCGGACTCGAAACGCCGCCGGTCGGTGTAGAGCAGGTATGCCGCGCGGTGCAGCGCCACGACGGTCTTGCCCGTACCCGGGCCGCCGCCGATCGTGGTGGCGCCGCGGCTCGGGGCGCGGATCGCCTCGTCCTGC
>NZ_JAKFCB010000023.1:0-8969 GCF_036676885.1 Aeromicrobium sp. | reverse complement strand
GGCGGCGACCATCGACGGTCCGCCGGTGCGCGTCCTCCGCGGGCAGTGCGACCCTCTGACGACCCCGCGGCCGTACGGTCCGTTGCGTGACATAGCCGCAGCCGCCGGCGTGACGGTCTGGGATCGTGGCGCCGAAGTCGTCCTCGCTGAGATCTGCGACGAGGTGGTGTCCGCCCTGGTGACGGAGCCGACGGTGCTTGTGGTGGAGGACCTGCACTGGGTCGACGCGGCAACCGTCGAGGTTCTGAGATTCATCGCCCGCCGCTCCGCATCGCTGCACCTGTCCCTGATCGTGACCTACCGCGACCTCGAGGTCGGACCCCAGCACCCGGCACGGCCCCTGCTCGGTGATCTTGCACGACTCGAGAACGGCGCAGCGCTCCACTTCGATGCGCTTTCTGTCGACGGCGTCGCAACGCTGCTCGGCCCCGAGTGCCGCAAGGACGCTCCCCGCGTGCACGAGTTGACGGGTGGCAACCCGTTCTTCGTCATCGAGGTGTGCAGCAACCCCGGTCGTCCGCTTCCGTCCTCGATTCGCGACGCGTTGCTCGACCGCGCGGCGGGCCTGTCGCCCGACGACCTGCGACTCCTCCAGCTCGCGGCGCTGTCACCCGAACGTCTCGACGACGAGTTGCTGCGGGAGCTCCAGGTCGACCTGCCGGCCTTGACACGTCTGGAGGCAACGGGCCTGCTGGTCGCCGAGGGTGCTGGCCTGTCCTACCGGCACGAGCTCGCCCGTCAGGCGGTCGCCAGCACGATCCCGACGGCGGGAGAACCCCACCTTCATGCGTTGATGCTCGATGCTCTCGAGAGAAGCGGGCACGGCGAACCAGCCCTGCTGACGCACCACGCGGTGGGCGCGATCGACAAGGAGCGCGCGTTCACGTACGCGTGTGCCGCAGCAGATGACGCCGCTCGTTCTGGCGCACACGGCGAGGCGGTCGCGTTCTTCGAGATCGCGCTGCGCCACCAATCGCGTGACGATCCGGCGGTCCGAGCCGAGCTGCTCTTTCGACTCGCGTTCGAGCAGTACCTCACCAGCCACCTGAGCGAGGGGATGGAGACCGTGCGCGCCACGTTCGAGCTCTGGCAGCGCGCCGACAACGGCGCGGGACTCGCCGCGGCGTACGACCTGTTCTCGATGTTCTGCTACTACGCCGGTGACCGCCACGAGGCGGAGACGTACGCCGACCGGGCCGCCCAGCTGGCGGCGGAGGCGGGGCTCACGGTCCCGCACGGCGCCGCCCGAGCCACCCGCGGATTCCTCAACTATCTGCGCGGCGAGCTGGACCTTGCGCGTGCGTGTGCCTTCGAGGCAGCAGCAGCGGCCGAGGACGCCGACGAGCGGATGCTGAGGGTGCGAGCAGACCTGATCGCCGCGCTGGCCGAGCTGGCCGCCGACGACGAGGCCGCGCGGTCGCGCGTCCTGGACGTCATCGCGGAGGCGCGCGCTGGGGGCTGGGACGAGCTGGCGTCGACCGGTTGGTCTCAGCTGTCCGTCCTCGATGTCGAGCACCGCCGTCTGGGGCTCGCGGCCGAAGTCCTCGACGAGTCGATCCCGTTCACGGTTCGCCGCGACATACCGATCTGCCGTCATTGGCAGACCGCCGTACGTTCCCGGATACACCTCGAGCACGGGCAGTGGGACAGCGCCCTCGACGATGCTGACGACGTCATCCGCACCGACGGGATGGAGGTCGCCCGGCTCTGGCCCTACCTCATCTCAGGAATCGTGCCGGTGCGCCGCGGTGACGACGCTGATGTCGACGCCCTGCTCGATCGCGCGTGGAAGCTGGCCGAGTCGATCGACGAACCCATCCGACGGCTGTCAGCCCTCGCGGTGCTCGCGGAGGTCATGTGGACCCGCGACGTCCCGGACCCACGGGTCATCGAGCACGCCACTGCTGATCTGGCCCGCCTCGGCGATGCGCCGGGCGCCCACTGGGCCGCCGGAGAGCTCGCAGTCTGGCTGCGCCGGCTCGGGCTGCTTCAGGAGGTTCCCGCAGGCCTTGCGGCACCTCACGAGGCCTCGCTGTCCGGTCGGCACCGGGTCGCGGCCACGTGGTGGCAGGAGCATGCTCACATCTTCCTGGCCGCGCTCTGCCTGACCGACTCGGACGACCCGGAGGACCTTCGCGAGGGGTTGGCGCAGCTGGAGTCCCTCGGGGCGTACGGATCGCTGACGAGGCTCGCCTCGTTGCTGCCGGCGGCCGAGATCGTCGGCTCGGGGAGCTGAACCGCGTCTGCACGCGACGTGCACGGGATCTGCACAGCCCGCCGGAATCGTGATGCCCAGCATCCGAATCCGAGAGGAACCACCATGTACGACCATCACGCCCACGTCACGTGGCAGCAGAACGAGCGTCGCCTGACGGCAGCAGCCGAGAGGCGACGGTCGAACCTCGAGGCCCTCGAACGGTCGCGCGCCGAGGCAGAGCCCGACCGCGCCCCGAAGAGGTTGTCGACGCTGCTCCGCCGGTCACGGCGTCAACTCAGTTGGTGACGTCCGCCCCACGCTGAGCGGGCACGCTGCGGGCATCAACGTGGTTGAGCCGGCCAAGACTCCGCGCCAGGGTCGGGATCATGACGGCCGCAGCGACGAGGTGCAGCCCGATGAGGGTGCTCGAGGTCGCGGCGTTCGCACCGGCGAGGAGCGGCGGCACCAACGAGATCGCCGTCAGCGACACGGCCGTCCATACGAACCGCTCAGCGGGGCGAGCACTCCAGCGAAGGAGAGCCGCGGCCATGACGACGCCCACGAGCGAGAAGACGCCGGTCACGAAGGCGATCCCGGACACCGGGATCGTCTCGCCATCGGAGACCTCGAAGTCGACGCCGACACCCCTGGCCAGCGCGGCGACAAGGGAGGTGGTCGCCATCGCCGCGAGTGCGGCGACGAAGCCGGTCACGG
This sequence comes from Aeromicrobium sp., assembly GCF_036676885.1. Taxonomy (GTDB): domain Bacteria; phylum Actinomycetota; class Actinomycetes; order Propionibacteriales; family Nocardioidaceae; genus Aeromicrobium. The sequence goes on along the minus strand of NZ_JAKFCB010000023.1, from coordinate 6,058 downwards.
CGAGCCCGCGGAGCTGGTGAGTCTTCATGACGCACCGTCCGCCGGCAGGCGCTCCGGCAGCCCGAGCCGCGGGAACTGGTCGTCATGGAAGACGACGATCTCCGTGATCGCCCCGTCGGTGATGCGCAGGACGTCGATCACCAGCGGCACGTAGGCGCCCTCCTGCTCCTGCCAGATGTAGAAGGCGATGGCGGGCTGCCGGTTGACGAAGGTCGGGACGCCCCGCAGGCCCGTCATGCCCTCGAATCCGTCCTGGATCCAGTCATTCACCACCGCGTCGCGGCCGACATTCAGGCCCGGCGTGGGCGGCATCGAGCAGCGGACGTCGTCGCGCAGCATGGTGGCGAGGACGCCGACGTCCGTGGCCACTGTCGCGTCGGTGAAGCGGCGCAGCAGCTCGCGCGTGGCTGAGTCCTCCTCGCCACCGGTCCAGTCCTGCCGCTCGGCGGGCAGGTGCTCCCTCATACCGGCGCGGGCCCGCTGCAGCGCGCTGTTCACGGAGTTCACGGAGTCGCCGAGGAGCTCGGCGACGTCCTTGGCCGGCCAGCCGAGCACGTCCCGCAGGATCAGCGCGGCGCGCGGGCGCGGCGCGAGGTGCTGGACAGCGATGACGTACGCCAGCTCGATCGTCTCGCGCGCGACCGCGAGGGTCTCCGGCTCGTCCGCGTCGTCCGCGGCCAGCTCGTCGAGCAGGCGGTCCGGGTAGGGCTGCAACCACAGCACCTCGCCGCCGGTCGCCGGCTCCGGGCGGCGCTTGGCGAGCAGGTCCAGGCAGGCGTTGGTGGCGATCCGGTAGAGCCAGGCCCGGAACGTCGACCGCCCCTCGAACGTCTCGCGCCGCCGCCAGGCACGGAGGAACGTCTCCTGGACGGTGTCCTCGGCGTCCTCGAACGATCCGAGCATCCGGTAGCAGTGCACGTGCAGCTCCCGCCGGTGCGGCTCTGCCAGCTCGGAGAACGCCGGCTCGTCGACCTCGCTCAGACTGCTCACGTCCAGTCCCTCCAGTCGCATGTCCACACTCATGATCATCCTTCCGCCTCGTCGTGGCCTTTGTGTGTATGACGGGTGCGGGCGCGAAAACTCATCACTCGGAGGCGTCACCCCGGCTGACGCGGCGTCAGGAAACCTCCTGCGCGAGCCGCGCGACCGCTTCGGCGACACGGGGACCGAACATCACCGGGTCGTTGTGGTCCGCCCCCCGGATCACCAGCCGTTCGACCAGGACCGCCGCGGCATCGGCCACGCTGGCGCTGAGCGCCGACGGGACCACCGAGTCGTGTTCGGCATAGATCACGGTCACCGGCACCGTGCTCGACGAGAGATGCTCGACGACCGGGAACCGGTCCCGGAGCAGCAGCCGCACCGGCAGGAAGGGGTAGTGGTGCGCCCCGACGTCAGCCAGCTCGGTGAAGGGTGAGCGCAGCACGATCCCGGCGGGCGGGCGTCGCACCTGGAGCGCCGCCACCACCCCGGCGCCCAGGGACTCCCCGAAGTAGATCGTGCGTTCGGGCGGGTATCCCAGCATCTCCAACGCCCGGGAGGCCGCGATCGCGTCCGCGGCCAGGCCTTCCTCGCTGGGTTTGCCGGGGTTCCCGCCGTACCCGCGGTAGTCCATCAGGAGGACCGCAAGCCCACGCGCACTCAGCTCCAGGGCCAGGCCCGCCCGGCCCGCACGGTTCCCGCCGTTCCCCGGCGCAACCAGCACCGCCATCGGCGCCTCCGGAGCGGGACCTGCGGCCGGGACGAACCAAGCGCCCAGATCCAGCCCGTCCTCGGTGTGCACGGTGACATCGCGGGCTCCGTCGATGACCTCACCGGCCGGCGGGACCCGGGTCTCGTCCGGGTAGTAGATCAGCTGCCGCTGAATCGCCCACAACACTGCGATCACCATCCCGATGAGAACCACCAACACCGGCAGCCCACGAAGGAGGAGCCTTCGCAGCCGCACCGACCTGGTCATCCCTCATGCTGGCCCTTGGCCGCCGGCGGGACAACGGTGAGACACACGACGCGGCGACGTCCTCGACGTCACATCCCCTTCTGCTCGTGGGTCAGCCGGTACGGGCTAGGGTTGGCCACGCCGTTGGCCGCCACCAGTCACCACTTTCATCGAAGGACTACCAATGAGCCGCGGTGACCATGTCTATGTCCATCGCCGTTGCCGCTACAGCCATCACGGGATCGACTGCGGCGACGGGACGGTGATCCACTACGTCGGCACCTGGGGAAAGGCCCGGCGGGTCGAGAGGACTTCGCTGGACTCCTTCGCCAAGGGGGCTGAGGTGCTCGTGCGGCAGTACCGTCGACGCCTGCCGGTTGACGAGATCCTCGACAACGCGGAGTCACGCCTGAGCTCCCAGGGCTATCACCTGTTCAGAAACAACTGCGAGCACTTCGCAACCTGGGCATCCACCGGATCGGCCTCGAGCAGTCAGGTCCGCGGCTGGGCAGTGGCGGCGCCAGGAGCCGCCGCATCAGTAGGTGTCGCTGACGCTGCCGGCGCCCCCCTGATCCTGCTCGGCAGCCTCGGCATGGGCATCTACGCATTGGTCAAACCGCTACGGCGCCGACGCCGCGCGATCCTGGCGCCCAAGCAGCGCTGGGTCAGGAGCGACCCGCTCCCCCAACCGGAACCAGCGCTGCCAGCCAGTCGCTGATGGCGGCGCGGATCGCGGGGGCGTCCTTCTTGAGGGAGTGATCGCCCGACACCACGACGAGGGTGATCCCGCTGGGCAGGGACTCGGCATCCGGTACGCCGAACGGGTCCCGCTCGCCCTGCACGACCAACGCCGGCACGGTGACGGACGTGAGCTCCGGGAGTCGCGACTTCTCGGGGCGGCCCGGCGGGTGCAGCGGGAACGCCAGGCACAGCACTCCGGCCGCTCCGACATCCGCGGACGTACGGCAGGCGACCCGACCGCCGAAAGACCGTCCGCCGGTGATCAACGGCAGGTCGGCGAGCTCCGCGACGTGCAGGTGCTCGGCGACAGCACACCACGCGGCATCGACCTGAGCGGGCGGCGCCGGCGCGCGTCTCCCCGCGACCCGGTAGGGCTGCTCAACGAGGGCGACCACCAGACCCGCATCCAGCGCCACCTGGGTCGCCAGCTGCAGATCATGGGCCGTGACGCCGCCGCCTGCCCCATGGCCGAGCATCATGAGCCCGCGCGGTGCACCCGCCGGCCGGGCGACGTGCACCCGCGCGTCGCCGTGCGGAGTCGGGACGAGGGAGCCCGCAGCGTCGGTCATACCGAAACCGTACGGCCAACCTGCTGGGTCAGCGGTAGTCGACGGGCAGCGTCTTGATGCCGTTGAGCCAGCCGGACCGAAGCCTGACCGCCTCGCCGGCCGCGCGGATGTCCGGGGCCATGTCGGCGAGGGCGTCGAAGATCAGCTTGATCTCGCTGCGGGCGAGGTTGGCGCCGATGCAGTAGTGCGCGCCGTGCCCGCCGAACGCCAGGTGCGGGTTCGGGTCGCGGGTGATGTCGAACGTGAACGGGTCCGTGAAGACGTCCTCGTCGTGGTTGGCACTCGCGTAGAAGAGGGCGACCCGCTGGCCGGCCTTGATCTGCACGCCGCCGAGCTCGACGTCCTCGAGCGCGGTGCGCTGGAACGAGGTCACCGGGGTCGCCCACCGAATCACTTCGTCGACCATCGTGCTCGGGCGCTCGCGCACCCACAGGTCCCACTGCTCCGGGTTCTCGAAGAACGCCTTCATGCCGTGCGTCGTCGCGTTGCGGGTGGTCTCGTTGCCCGCCACGGCCAGGGCGATCACGAAGAACCCGAACTCGTCGTCGGTCAGTCCGCGGCCGCCGTCCTCGCCGGACTGCACCAGCTTGGTGACGATGTCGTCGCGCGGGTTGGCCTTGCGCTCTGCGGCGAGACCCATCGAGTACATCAGCACCTCGGCTGCCGCGGCCTCCGGGTCGTTGTCGGCACGGGCCAGCTCGGCGTCCTCTGCGCCGGTCATCTGGTTGGTCCAGTCGAAGATCTTCTGCCGGTCCTCGGCCGGTATGCCGAGCATGTCGCCGATGACCTCGAGCGGGAACTGCGAAGCGACCTGATCGACGAAGTTGCCGCTGCCTTCGGCAACGGCGTCGGCCACGATGCGCCGGGCCCGCTCCTCGAGCACCTCGTCCAGGGCGCCGATCGCGCGCGGGGTGAAGCCGCGGCTGATGATCTGGCGCAGCTGGGTGTGGTCGGGAGCGTCCTGGTTGATGATGACGACCTGCGTCATCTCGAGGGACTCCCGCGTCGCGGTCTCCGGGAGCCGGACGATCACGCCGTTCTCGCGGCTCGAGAAGACCTTGCTGTTCTTGGAGACCGCGGCGATGTCGGCGTGCTTGGTCACGGCCCAGTAGCCGGAGCCGGACGCCACGGACATACCGGCTCGCGCCGTTTCCGTCTGCTCGACCCAGTGGATGGGCGACGCCTTGCGCAACGCCATGAGCTCGTCGTGCGGCACCCCGGCGAGGTTGACGTCGGGATCGGTGAAGTCGAAGCCAAAGGGGAGGACGTCGGTGGTCATGGTGCTCCTTGATGGGCGGGCATACAACTTTTCAAGAGTGGATGAACAGAAACACGAATGTGTATGATTCGTCAAGGATCGAGCGAGGAGGCGACGGATGAGGTCACACGGCTGGGGCGGGCGACCGCCGGCTGATGCTGACGAGGCACGCCGCCGCATCCTGGCCGCCACTCGTTCGCGTCTGAGCGCGGCCGGTACGACGAACGTCTCGGAGATCGCCGATGTCCTCGGCATCACCCGGCAGACCCTCTACCGCTACTACCCGACCACCGAGGACCTGCTCAACGCTGCGTCGATGGACGCCGCCAACGACCTCCAGGAGCAGCTCGTCCCGCACGTCCTCGACCATCTCGACGGATCGGGCGACGCCGCCGACGCCGCGGTCGAAGCCGTCGCGTACGTGTACGAGTACCTCCGGGACGACCCTGCTCTGAACCGGCTGCTCGCCCCGGGCCGGATCAGCAGCACGACCGCCGCCCTGACGGCCCCGTCATCGATCGCGATCGGTGGGAAGCTGCTCGGCGGCCTCGGGGTCGACTGGTCGGATGTCGGCCTCGCCGAGGACGACCAGCTCGAGCTCGTCGAGCACCTGCTGCGGACCCTGCAGTCGCTGGTGCTCGACCCCGGCGACCCCCCGCGTACGGGCGACGAGCTGCGCGCCTATCTTCGGCGCTGGGTCGCCCCGGCGCTGCGCAACGGGCGCGGGTGATGACCGGCAGCGAGGACGTGCTGCAGGCGGCGTTCGACCGCTACGTGGCACGAGTCGAAGAGATCTCCGCGAGCCGCGACTGGTCGGCATTTGCCGACATGTTCACCGAGGACGCGACCTATCGCGAGCACGCGTACGGCGACTTCACCGGCCGCGAGGAGATCCGGGCGTGGGTCGTCAAGACCATGACCGCGTTTCCGGCCACCGAGATGATCGCGTTCCCTCCGGCCTGGTTCGTCCTCGATCCACCGACCAATCGGGTCATCTGCGACATCCGCAACATCATGCGCGACCCGGGCGACGGCTCGGTCCACGAGGCCTCGAACATCACGATCCTGACCTTCGACGACGAGGGCAACCTGATCCGCGAAGAGGACATCTACAACCCGCAGAAGTTCGCCGACATGACGCGCGACTGGTGCCGGGTGGCCGATGCTCACGGCACGCTGAGCGACGCCGGCAAGAGGATGCTCGCCGCACTCGGCGGCTGAGCCTCCTCAGTCGAGGGAGCCGACCTCGGCCGAGTCGGTGAGGTCGCGGGCCCAGCTCGGGACGATGAACAGTCCGGTCGCCTCGACCGCCGGTTCATCGCCGTACGCCTCGCAGCCGATGTGCGCCGTGACCGTGACCTTGCGGTCGTCCTCCTTCGTGATCTGCGCCTGCATGTGGATGCGCCCCAGCGGGAGCGGGCGTCGATAGCGCAACGTCAGCGTCCCGGTGACGATGAGCCGCGTGTGGGCCGCGCTCGCGGTCTCCCCCATGAGGTGGTCGAGCATGAGCGAGGAGACGCCGCCGTGCACGCAGCCCGGCGGGCCTTCGTA
>NZ_JAKFCB010000022.1:0-14464 GCF_036676885.1 Aeromicrobium sp. | reverse complement strand
CGCAAGGAGCGTTCGGTGCCCTACGGGTTGCCGGCGTCGGAGGCGATCGAGCTGTGGCTCGAGCGCGGCCGTCCGGCCGTCGCCACGGAGTCCAGCGGCGCGGCGGTGTTCCTCGGTATGCGCGGCAGCCGCATCGACCAGCGCGCCGTACGCCGGATCGTCCACGAACGCCTTGCCGCTGTAGACGGAGCTCCCGATCTGGGACCTCACGGCCTACGGCACACCGCAGCCACCCACCTGCTCGAGGGCGGAGCGGATCTGCGCAGCGTGCAGGAGATCCTCGGCCATGCCTCGCTGGGGACGACGCAGATCTACACCCACGTCAGCAACGAGCGACTGAGAGCTGCCTACAAGCTCGCCCACCCCAGGGCCTGACCCCCGCTGAGCGTGACGAGTTGCAGGCGACACGCCGGTGCTGGCCTGCAACTCGTCACGCTCAGCGCGGAGGTCACAGGAACTCCTGGGGGTTCACCGGCTTGCCGGACGTGAGCACCATGAAGTGCAGGTGGCAGCCGGTCGACAGGCCCGTCGTGCCGGAGCGCGCGATGACCTGACCGGCCGTGACCCGATCGCCGACGGAGACCGACTGCGCGCTCAGATGTCCGTAGGACGTCTCGAAGCCCGGCCGATGGCGGACGACGATGCGTTTGCCGTAGGCGCCGCTGTACGACCGACCGACGACGGTGCCGGACGCGGCGGAGTGGACCGGCGTGCCGCACGGGACGCCGAAGTCGGTGCCGTCGTGCAGCTTGCGCTCGCCCGTGACCGGGTGGACCCGCATGCCGTACGGCGATGTGATGGGGCCGCCGACCGGACGCTGCAGGCCGTGACCGCCGACGCCGCCCGGGGGAGCGGGTGGCCTGCCCTGGGGGGCGATCAGCCGAAACCGGCCTCCGCCAAGCAGCTCGAGCGGGTCGAGGTAGTCATCGCCGACCAGACGACCGAGGTGCAGGCAGGCGCCGGAGCAATGACTCGGCGAGCCGAGCAGTGTGCCGATCACCTGTCCGGCGCGCACGGCATCGCCGGCCCGTGCGCGTGCCTTGACGGGTTGGTAGGTCGACCGCTCCCGCCCGTGATCCACGGTCACCACACCGATGCCGCCGACCTGCCCGGCGAACACCACTCGCCCAGCGGCGACCGCGCGGACGGCGTCGCCGGCGGCGCCGGTCAGGTCGACGCCACGATGCCCGGGACCGTACGCGGTCGCCGGCGGGTCGAACCGCTCGCCGATCGCATGGTCGTCGAGCGGCCAGGTCCACCGGTCGGGCGATTTCGCGTGCGCCGGCGGCGACGCGGCGAGGAACAGCAGGAGCGCGACAAGGGGCATTCGACGGAGCATGCGACCAGCCAAGACCGGCGACGCGGGCCGGCGCACCGGTCGGCGTACGAGCTGGGGACAACCCCGCATGAGCGCAGGGTCTGTGGATTTCCTCCGGGGCGGTCGGTTGCCCTAGACTGGGGCCAACCACTTTTTCGGAAGTGGAATTCGCGCGCCTGTTTCCGTATGACGCGAGAGCTGAATACGGATGATGCCCTGGTCTGTCCAGCGAGTCTGGACAGTTGGTCACGTCATTCAGACAGGCGCCAGGTCACCGTCAACCGGCGGTGAGACAACCAGGAACGGCACACGTGTGCCACAAGGAGATTCGACCATGGCCGTCGTCACCATGCGCCAGCTGCTCGAGAGCGGCGTTCACTTCGGGCACCAGACCCGTCGTTGGAACCCCAAGATGAAGCGATTCATCTTCACCGAGCGCAACGGCATCTACATCATCGACCTGCAGCAGTCGCTCGCCTACATCGATGCCGGCTACGAGTTCGTCAAGAACACCGTCGCTCGCGGCGGCACGATCCTGTTCGTCGGCACCAAGCGCCAGGCGCAGGAGCCGATCGAGGAGCAGGCCAAGCGCGTCGGTATGCCCTTCGTCAACCAGCGTTGGCTCGGCGGCATGCTCACCAACTTCCAGACGATGCACCAGCGCCTTCAGCGTATGAAGGAGCTCGAGGAGATCGACTTCGACGACGTCGCGGGATCCAACCGCACGAAGAAGGAGCTCCTCGGCATGAGCCGCGAGTACGCGAAGCTCTCGCGCACCCTCGGCGGCATCCGTGACATGGGCCGTACGCCGTCCGCCGTCTGGATCGTCGACACCAAGAAGGAGCACCTCGCGGTCGACGAGGCCAAGAAGCTCGGCATCCCGATCATCGCGATCCTCGACACCAACTGCGACCCCGACGACGTCGACTTCCCGATCCCGGGCAACGACGACGCCATCCGCTCGGTCGGCCTGCTGACCCGCGTCATCGCCGACGCCGTTGCCGAGGGCCTCATCGCCCGCGGTGGCAGCAAGACCGGCGAAGAGGAGCCCGGCGCTGAGCTCGGCGCCGAGGAGCCCCTGGCCGACTGGGAGCGCGAGCTGCTGGAGAAGAAGGACGCCGAGGCTGCCACCGAAGCCGCCGCCGCCCCGGCTGCTGAGGCCCCCGCCGCTGAGGTCGCGACCGACGAGGCCGCTGCCGACGAGGCGCCCGCCAAGAAGGCCCCGGCTGCCAAGAAGGCTGCTGCGACCGACGAGGCTGCTGCCGACGAGGCTCCGGCCAAGAAGGCGCCCGCCAAGAAGGCCCCGGCTGCCAAGAAGGCTGCTGCGACCGACGAGGCCGCGACCGACGAGGCTCCGGCCAAGAAGGCGCCCGCCAAGAAGGCTGCCGCGACCGACGAGGCTCCGGCCAAGAAGGCGCCCGCCAAGAAGGCTGCCGAGAAGGTCGACGCCGAAACTGCCGAGTGACACCGGCCGACACGACTACCTGAGAAGCGAGAAGAGAAACATGGCTATCACCGCCACAGAGGTCAAGAAGCTCCGCGACGCCACCGGCGCCGGCATGATGGACGCCAAGAAGGCGCTCACGGAGGCTGACGGCGACTTCGACAAGGCGATCGAGGTGCTCCGCATCTCGGGCGCTGCCAAGGCTGCCAAGCGCGGCGCCGAGCGTGAGGCTTCGGCCGGACTCGTCGCCAACTACGGCAACGCGATCGTCGAGCTCAACTCCGAGACCGACTTCGTCGCCAAGAACGAGCAGTTCATCGCGCTGGCCGAGGAGCTCGCTGTCCTCGCCGACAAGGTCAAGCCGGCCGACGCCGCGGCATTCGCGACCGAGAAGCTCGACAACGGCAAGACCGTTGCCGAGGCTGTCGCGGACCTCGCGGTCGTCATCGGCGAGAAGATCGAGCTCGGCCGGGTCGCCAGCTTCGAGGGCAATGTCGCGACCTACATGCACCGTCGTGCCAGCGACCTGCCGCACGCTGTCGGCGTGCTGGTGGAGTTCGAGGGCGACGAGGCCGGTCACGACGTGGCCCGCGGTGTCGCGATGCAGATCGCCGCCATGCGTCCTCGCTACCTCACGCGTGACGAGGTCCCCGCGGACGTCGTCGCCAAGGAGCGCGAGATCGCCGAGGCGACGGCTCGTGAAGAGGGCAAGCCCGAGCAGGCGATCGCCAAGATCACCGAAGGACGCCTCAACGGGTTCTTCAAGGAGACCGTGCTGCTCGACCAGCCGTCCGTCCAGGACAACAAGAAGACCGTCAAGGCTCTCCTCGATGAGGCCGGCGTGACGCTCAAGCGTTTCGCCCACATCGAGATCGGCGCCTGACCCTTCGACAACGCCCAGGGCAAGCAACCGCACGACCAACATCGGAGGCCGGAACGTGGACACTGACACCGCTCAGGAAGTCGACGGTCCGGCCTCTGGTCATGGGCTCAAGCGTGTCCTGCTGAAGCTGTCCGGCGAGGTGTTCGGCGGCGGCAAGATCGGCATCGATCCTGACGTCGTCAATGGCATCGCCAGGCAGATCGCCGAGGCGGTGGCCGAGGGTGTCGAGGTCGCGATCGTGGTCGGCGGTGGCAACTTCTTCCGTGGCGCCGAGCTCAGCCAGCGCGGCATGGACCGTTCGCGGGCCGACTACATCGGGATGCTGGGCACGGTCATGAACTGCCTCGCGCTCCAGGACTTCTGCGAGAAGCAGGGCATCGAGACGCGCGTCCAGTCCGCCATCACGATGGGCCAGGTCGCCGAGCCCTACATCCCGCGTCGCGCGATCCGTCACCTCGAGAAGGGCCGCGTCGTGATCTTCGGCGCCGGCGCCGGCATGCCGTACTTCTCGACCGACACCGTCTCGGCGCAGCGGGCGCTGGAGATCGGCGCGGACGCCGTGCTGATGTCCAAGAGCGGCGTCGACGGCGTCTACTCGGCCGACCCGCGTACGGACCCGAATGCCCGCAAGTTCGACGAGATCACGTTCGACGACGCCCTGCGGCTGGGCCTCAAGGTCGTCGATGCGGCAGCATTCGCGTTGTGCATGGAGAACAAGCTCCCCATGATCGTGTTCGGCATGGAGGGTGAGGGCAACATCGCCCGCGTGCTCCGTGGTGAGAAGATCGGAACGCTGGTCCACGCCGCCTAGGCGCACGGACCTACCAGAACCGGATGGAGACATCGTGATTGACCAGACCCTGCGTGATGCCGACAGCAAGATGGCACGAGCCGTTGAGCACACCCGCGAGGAGTTTGCCGCGATCCGTACGGGCCGCGCCCATCCGGCGATGTTCGCCCAGATCACGGCCGAGTACTACGGCCAGCAGACCCCGCTCAACCAGCTCGCCGGCTTCCAGGTCCCCGAGCCGCGCACCGTGATCATCCAGCCGTACGACGCCGGCGCCAAGCCCGCGATCGAGAAGGCCATCCGCGAGTCCGACCTCGGCGTCAACCCGAGCGACGACGGCAAGGTGCTGCGCGTGACGCTGCCCGAGCTGACCGAGGACCGTCGCAAGGAGTACATCAAGCTGGCGAAGACCAAGGCCGAGGAAGGCCGCGTCTCCGTACGCAACCTGCGTCGCGCCGCCAAGCAGGCGCTCGACAAGGCCGAGAAGGACTCCGAGATCAGCAAGGACGAGAACGTCGGCGCCGAGAAGCGGCTCGACGCGATGACCAAGAAGCACGTCGACACGGTCGACGATCTGCTCAAGAACAAAGAGGCAGAGCTCCTTGACATCTGAGTCTCCTGCCGAGACCCCAGAGTCGGCGGAGACACCCGCAGCCGCCGAGAAGAAGACGAGCCGGGCCGGGCGCAACCTCCCGGCCTCGATCGCGGTCGGAGTCGGCCTGATCGGTCTGGTCATCGCGACGCTGTTCATCCAGAAGGAAGCGTTCATCCCGGTCGTGGTGATCGCCCTGGCGATCGGCCTGTTCGAGCTGACCCGCGCGTTCTCGACCGCGCGCATCAACATCCCGGTCCTGCCGGTGCTGACCGGCGGCACGATCATGCTCGTCGGCAGCTACTGGGGTGGCATGGAGACCGCGTCCGTCGCCCTGGCGCTGACGATCATCGGCACCCTGGTCTGGCGCCTGTCCGACGGTGCCGAGGGCTTCGTCCGCGACAGCAGCGCCGGCGTGTTCGTGCTCGGCTACCTCTACCTCATGGGCACGTTCGTCGTGCTGATGCTGTCCGAGGACGACGGGCCGTGGCGCATCATCGCGTTCATCGTCGCCACGATCGCCTCGGACATCGGCGGCTACGTCGCCGGCGTCCTGTTCGGCAAGCACCCCATGGCGCCCACGATCAGCCCCAAGAAGTCCTGGGAGGGCTTCGCCGGCTCGCTGATCTTCGGCGTGGCGGCCGGCATCGTCACCATCACGTACGCCCTCGAGGGCGACTGGTGGGTCGGCATCATCCTCGGCGTCACGGGTGTCGTCTTCGCGACGCTGGGCGACCTGTCCGAGTCGCTCATCAAGCGCGACCTCGGCATCAAGGACATGGGCGACCTGCTGCCCGGCCATGGTGGCCTGATGGACCGCCTCGATTCGTTGATCGCCGTGGCGCCGGTCGCCTGGTTGATCCTGCACCTGCTGGTCCCGGTCAGCTGATCATGTCGGCTGGCCGCCGATGACTGCGCTCCGGGACTATTCCGCAGCGGTCACCCAGCCCACGTTGACCGCTGGGCCGGCACGCTACGACGAGGTGGTCGGCCCGGACGGCACGCTGCGGGCCGGCTGGAAGATGCTCGCGGAGGCCGCGGTCCAGCTGACCGACGCGGACCTGCGCAGGGTCAGCGGCGACATCGAGCGTTTCCTCGCCAACGATGGCGTGACCTACACGCCGCCGGAGGAGGAGCCGGGCCCGTGGCGCCTCGACCCCATCCCGCTCATCATCGATGCCGCTGAGTGGACGCAGCTCGAGGTCGGGCTGGCCCAACGTACGGAGCTGCTCAACGCGATCCTCGTCGACCTGTACGGCCCGCAGCGCCTCCTCTCGTCCGGGGTCCTGCCACCGTCGATCGTGTTCGGGCACGAAGGCTTCCTGCGGGTCGCGGCCCGCGCCTCGGCGGCCGACACCCAGCCGCTGCTCCTCGCCGCCGCCGACCTCGGGCGCAACACCGCAGGGGAGTGGCAGGTGCTCGCCGACCGGGCGCAGGCGCCGTCCGGCATCGGCTTCGCGATGGAGAATCGCCGGGTCATCTCCCGCGTGATGCCCGAGATGTACCGCCAGGCCGGGTTGCACCGTATGGCGCCGTTCTTCCAGGCGCTGCGCTCGACGCTCATCGACTCCGCACCCGGCAGCAGCGCCAACCCCCGCGTCGTCGTGCTGTCGCCCGGCACGCACTCGGAGACGGCGTACGACCAGGCGTTCGTCGCGTCGAGCCTGGGCTTCCCGCTCGTCGAGGGCAGCGACCTGGTGATGCGCGAGGGCGCGGTGTGGATGCGGGTCTTCGGCCGGCTCGAACGGGTCGACGTGATCCTGCGCCGGGTCGACGCGGCGTGGAGCGACGCCCTCGAGCTGCGCAAGAACTCGCAGCTCGGCGTCGCCGGCCTGTCCGAGGCGGTCCGCCGCGGCAACGTGCGGGTCGTCAACGGGCTCGGGTCGGGCGTGCTGGAGAACCCGGGGCTGCTGCCGTTCCTGTCGGCGATGTGCGAGATGTTGCTCGACGAGCCGCTGCGGCTGCCGTCGGTGCAGACCTACTGGGCCGGTGACCCGCGCTCCCGCGCGTACCTGCTCGACAACCTCGGCGACCTCGTGGTGCGCTCGATCGACGGCCCCGTCGATCTCGCCGACCGGCCCAAGGACGAGTTGCGGGCGGCGATACTCGCCGAACCCCACCGCTACGTCGGCCAGGAGCCGCTGGCGCTCTCGCAGTCGCCGACGCTCGATGCTCGTGGCGTACACCCGCAGGTACTGACGCTGCGGACGTTCACGCTGCGCTACGGGTCGACGTACCGGCCGCTGATCGGTGGTCTGGCCAACGTCTTCGAGGCCGGCAGACCCGCGTCGAGCAAGGACGTCTGGGTGCTCAAGGACAAGCCCGAGGACCCCGACCAGGGCCTGACGGACGTGCTGCCGCTGACCAACGTACGCGCGCCGGCGGCCATGGTGCCGCGCGTGCTGGAGGACATGTTCTGGTTCGGCCGCTACGCCGAGCGCGCCGAGGACATGCTGCGGCTCGTGCTCACGGCGCACGCGAGCGCCGAGGACTTCCGGTCGCGCCCGCACACCGCCGGCGGCGCGAGCCTCGCGGTCCTGATGCGCGCGATCGCACGGCTCAGCGGGTCGCCGTTCGGGCCCGACCAGCTCGATGACGACTTCCGCTCACTGCTGCTCGACGCGCACCGCCCGGGCTCGGTGGCCCAGTCGATCAGCGCCCTGCGCGACGCCGCCCAGAGCGTGCGCGATCAGCTCTCGCCCGACACATGGCAGGCGTTCGGCTCGACCGATCGCGCCTCGGCCGCGCTCAAGAGCTATCACTACAGCCACCAGGTCGCCGAGAGTGCCGGCCGCATGCTGACCGGGATCCTGTCGCTGCAGGGCGTGACGGCCAACATGATCCGCGATCCCGGTTGGCGCATGATCGGCACCGGGCGGGCAGTCGAGCGCGGCCTCCAGCTGTGCCACCTGCTGCGCTCGACGACCACCGTCCGGCGCGGCCTCGACGTCGACCGCGACCTCAACACCGCAGTGCTGTCGGCCGCGGAGAGCGCCGTCACGCACCGCATGCGCTACCGCGGGTACGTACGCCTCGCCAGTGTCCTCGAGCTGCTGCTGACCGACCCCGACAACCCGCGGTCGCTGGCGTTCGGCATCGCCGAGCTGCGCGAGCACCTCGCGGCGATGCCCGGGTCGACCGGATCGACGCGTCCCGAGCGGCTGCTCGACGACCTTGCCGACGAGCTCGACCGCGCCGACATCGCCACCCTGACGGCGATCTCCGGTGAGAACCGGCCCAACCTCGAGCGCTTCCTCGACGGCTACGTCGCCCAGCTGACCCGGTTCGCCGATGCGGTCGGCGAGCTGCACTTCGCCGCCGGCCCCGCGCCGCGCTCGTTCGGCTTCGCGGCGGTGGAGGAATGAGCACGAGCGAGCGCAGCGAGCGAGAAGTCATGGCGTACCGCGTGTCGCACCGCACGACGTACTCGTACGACGAGGACGTCACCGACAGCCTCGGCATCGCCTACCTCGTGCCCCGCGAGCTGCCGTGGCAGCGGGTCGTCTCGCACGAGCTGACCCTCGACCCCGCGACCGACGACTCGACGACCGACCTCGACTACTACGGCAACACCGCGACCTACTTCCAGGTGACCTCTCCGCACCGGGTGCTCGACATCGTGGCGACGAGCCAGGTCGAGGCCGACCTGCCGTCGTACGACCCGGAGGCGCTCGCGGTGCCGTGGGAGTCCGCCCGGCCGATGCATCGCGACGATGTCCCGGACGCGTGGCGCGCGCAGGACTTCGCACTGTCCTCGTCGCTCGCCGACCAGACGACTGCCGCGCACACGTACGCCGCGGAGTCGCTGGCCCCCGGCCGCCCCGTCGGTGAGGCCGTCACCGATCTGATGCACCGGATCCACGCCGACTTCGCGTACGACAAGACCGCGACGACCGTGAGCTCGACGGTCGACGACATCTTCGACAAGCGGGCCGGGGTCTGCCAGGACTTCGCGCACCTGACGCTCGCCTGCCTGCGCTCACACGGCCTCGCGGTCCGGTATGTCAGCGGCTACCTCGCGACGACGCCCCCGCCGGGCAAGGAGCGCGTGGTCGGCGCCGACGCGACCCACGCCTGGCCCGCCGTGTGGATCCCCGACGGTGGCTGGCTCGCGGTCGACCCGACGAACGACCAGTGGGTCAACGATCGCTACATCACGGTCGCGTGGGGCCGGGACTACGCCGACGTGCCCCCGGTCAAGGGCGTGATCTTCACCGAGGCCAAGAAGTCGACCCTGAAGGTCGAGGTCGACGTGGCACCGGTTCTCGACTCACCCGAGTCCTCGCCGGTCGAGTAGCGGGCGAGGTCTGCGAGTCGGCGTATCGAGACCAGGTGAGCCGAGATGCTCGGCGATTCGGGGAACTCAGGACCTGAATGAGAGAATAGGGAACGTGTCTGAGTCCCCGAAGAACCTCCCGCTCGTCTTCGAGCAGCCCCGGGGACGCAAGAAGCCCCCGCGCCACCTCGCCGACCTGACCGCCGAAGAGCGTACGGCCGTCGCCGAGGCACTCGGCGAACCGGCGTTCCGCGTCAAGCAGGTCGCCCACCACTACTACGCCAGGCTCGAGCGCGACCCCGCAAACATGACGGACCTCCCGGCGGCGAGCCGCGACCGCATCGTCGAAGAGCTCCTGCCGACGCTGCTCAACCCGATCCGCACGCTCGAGGCCGACAAGGGCACGACCCGCAAGACGCTGTGGCGGCTGTTCGACGGCGCGCTCGTCGAGTCGGTCCTGATGCGCTACGCCGACCGCGCGACGATCTGTGTGTCGAGCCAGGCGGGCTGCGGCATGGCGTGCCCGTTCTGCGCCACCGGTCAGGGCGGACTCGAGCGCAACATGAGCGCCGCCGAGATCGTCGACCAGGTCGTCGACGGTGCGAGTGCCATGGCGACCGGCAAGGTCGCCGGGGGACCGGGCCGCCTGTCCAACGTCGTGTTCATGGGCATGGGCGAGCCGATGGCCAACTACAAGGCCGTGATCGGCGCCGTACGCCGGATGGTCGCTCCAGCCCCTGACGGACTCGGCATGTCGGCCCGCAACATCACGGTCAGCACCGTGGGTCTGGTGCCGCGCATGAAGCAGCTCGCCGACGAAGGAATCCCCGTCACGCTCGCGCTGTCGCTGCACGCGCCCGACGACGAGCTGCGCAACGAGCTCGTCCCGATCAACACCCGCTGGTCGGTGCACGAGGCGGTCGAGGCGGCCTGGGAGTACGCCCACAAGACCAAGCGTCGCGTCTCGATCGAGTACGCCATGATCAAGGACATCAACGACCAGGCCTGGCGCGCCGACCTGCTGGGCGACGTCCTGCAGTCGTACGGCGACTGGGGCTGGGTCCACGTCAACCTGATCCCGCTCAACCCGACACCGGGTTCCAAGTGGACGGCCTCGCGGCCCGAGGACGAGCGCGAGTTCGTCCGCCGGCTGATCGCCAAGGGCATCCCGACGACCGTGCGCGACACCCGGGGCAGCGACATCGACGGTGCTTGCGGCCAGCTCGCCGCTGTCGAAGGCTGAACCTGGCTCCGTCGTTCCTTGAGCTTGTCGAAAGGACGGCGCGCGGTCAGGCCAGGGGATTCTTGAGCAGCAGCTCGGTGTTGCGGTCCTCGGGCGCACCCTCCTGTGCCGACGTACGCTGCTGCGGGTCGTTGGCCGCCAGCTCACGGGCGATCGACGCGAGGTGCACCGAGTCCACGAGCGTGCCGCCGTACGAGGCCGGCCCGGTGTGATCGAGCATCGTGGTGAAGATCGACAGCGTGCCGTCTTGGTTGTCGACCAGCTCGATGAGCCGGGACTGCTGGGGGAAGTCGACGTGGGAGGCGCTGTTGATCTCCCAGAACCCGCCCTGGCCGTCGGCGCTCGCGTGGGCCGTGACCTCGTTGCGGTGCGTGTGACCGTTGACCCAGGCCACGACGTTGCGGCTGGACAGCAGCGTCGAGACGACCTCGTCGCCGAGCACCCTCGGGTTGAGGTCGAGACCGGTGCCGATCAGCGGGTTCGTCATGGTCTTGGAGGTGTGGTGACTGAACACGAAGACGTACTTGTCGGTGGAGGCTGCGAGGACGCTCTTGAGCCACGTGTGCTGCGGCTTGTCGATCGACCCGTCGGCATAGCCGTTGGGGTTGACGCTGTCGAGCACGATGCAGCGGACGGAGCCCCGGTCGAACGTGTAGTAGGCGGTCTTCTTGAGCCGGTTCGTGGCGGTGAAGCCGTGCCCGACGGGGGAGCCGGACGTCTTGAAGTGCTCGTCGACGACCTGCCCGCGGGTCAGCGTACGTCGCTGCGGGTCGGCACTCACGAGCGTCGCGGAGGTGAGCGCCGCGGCCCCCAGCAGCGCGGTGGCGTCGACCGTCGCCAAGGCCGAGATCACGTCGGCCTGGGAGAGGCCCGGCGGCAGGGCCGTGGCCTTCAGCGGGCCGGTCGCCAGCACGGTCAGGGGGAGCGTCTGCGGGAAGTTGCCCTGGACGAGCCCGTCGTGGTTGCCGAAGACCGAGTACCAGGGGATGCCGAGGCCCTCCGGCTCGAATGAACGGCGAGAGGCGTCGAGCAGCCCGGTGATGCGCGGGAAGCCGAAGGTCTTGGTGTAGATGTCCTCGGCACCGCCGGGAGTCTTGGGACCCTCGGGGTGCCAGTAGTGCGTGTCGAACGTCGTGTTGTCGGCGACGCCTTCGTACTTGGTCTTGTTGCCCGAGTCGGGCGTGACGCGTGTGCCGTCGAGGATGTCGATGTTCCAGCGCACCTCGTTGTACTGGCAGTTGTCCGAGTTGTCGCCGGTCTGGATCGCGAACGCCAGCTTCTGGCCGGTCACCGGACCGCGTCCGACCCGGTTGACCGCACGCACCATCGAGTCCGCGATCTGCGGTGTGAGCATCTCCTGCGGGCGGTAGCTCGACGACAGGAGGCCGCCGAGCGTCGGCGCGCCGCCGTACGTGTCCTCGAACCGGTCGATGTACTCGACCCTGGCCGGCGACTGCGCATCGATGATGTGAACATCCGTGAGGTGAGCGAAGCTCAGGACCGCGGTGCGCGTCGTGGTGCGGTCGGCCCCGGCTGCACCCAGCTCGGTGCGAACGGCGTGCGCTTCGCCACCGGTCGAGACGATCGTGGCGTAGCCGCCGGCCCCCGCCGGGCCGCGCGCGTAGCAGCTGTCGAGCGTCGTGTACCGGGGCGCGACGATGCCCGGAGCGGCCCATCCGGTGCTGGGGCGCAGGCCGATCGCCGCGGCACCTCCCACCACGGCACCGGTGCGTATGAGGTCACGGCGGGAGAGTGTCATGGCGGTTCAACGAGCCAGCCCGTGTGAGGTTACTCACAAGTCATATCGGTGCCGCGGGGCGGACACCCTCGGCCGGGACGCCGGCGGATAGCGTGGTCGCGACCCCGGAGGAGATCCATGCTCGGTGTGACCACGGACGGCGCCGTCGCCGTCCTCGAACTGCAACGTGAGGACCGGCGCAACGCGCTCAACCTCGAGCTGTGCCGCGCGATCCATGCCGCCGTCGACGAGGCGGTCGACGATGGAGCGCGCGTCATCGTCGTGACCGGACGGGGCACCGCGTTCTGCTCCGGCGCTGACCTCGGCGGTGTGTACGGTCCCGAATTCCTCGACGCGCTCTACGGCATGCTGCACCACCTCGCCAAGCTCCCGGTGCCGCTGATCGCCGCGGTCAACGGCCCGGCCATCGGCGCCGGCACGCAGCTGGCGATCGCCTGTGATCTCCGCGTCGCCGACGAGACGGCGAGGTTCGGTGTGCCGACAGCACGCAACGGCCTGGCCGTCGATGCCTGGACGATCCGGACCCTCTCGGCCCTTGCGGGTGCCGGTCCGGCGCGACGGCTGATGCTGGCCGCCGAGACATTCGACCGCGACACGGCGCTCCGTGTGGGCCTGGCGGACCGGTCCGGAACCCTGGACGACGCGATCGCCTGGGCGCACGAGATCGCCGAGTTCGCGCCTCTGACGCTCGCGCACAACAAGCTCATCCTCAACGGTTCCACCGACGATGATGCCGCGATCGCGAAGAGCTTCGACGCGGTGTGGGCCAGCGCCGACGTACGAGAAGGCGCCGCGGCACGGGACGAGAAGCGTACGCCGAAGTTCGAGGGGCGATGATGACCAGCTTGATCTACCGGGTGCTCGACGAGCGGGTGATCCACGGGCTCGCCGACAACCTGGCGATCGAGGACGAGCGCGGCACGATGTCGTACGCCGAGCTGCTCCACGAGTCGGCCTCGGTCGCCGGAGCGTTCACGAGTGTCGGCATCGTTCCCGGAGCCGGGGTGCAGATCGACCTCGACCACGGCCGGGAGCTGGTCGTCGCCGTGCTCGCGTGCGCGCGCGTCGGAGCGGTGCCGCGGGACTCCGTGGAGTTCAGGGTGGCCGGGATGCCGCCCGTGCTGCACCTGCCGGACACCGAGGTGCCGTGGGACCTGCTGATCCACGCCGGGCGCACCGATCCAGCGCCGGCGCCGCCGGATGACCCCGAAGGCTACGAGGCGCTGATCCGCGGGGCGTACCCCGACATCTTCGCCGCCCTGGAAGCCGGCGAGGAGATCAGCACCTCTGGGTGACCATGGGCCGAGCTGCTACCGCACACCCCAGGCGTACGTCTGCTTCTCGAGGCGCAGGTAGACGAACGTCTCGGTCGTCACGACGCGGTCGATCTCGCTGATCTGCTCGGACACGATCTCGAGCAGCTCGTCGTCGCTCTCCGCCACGAGCTCGGCGAGGATGTCGAAGCGACCGGTCGTGATGACGATGTAGTCGAGCTTGTCCATCGCCGCCAGCTCCGCGGCCACCTCGCGCACCCTGCCGCTGACCTTGATCCCGATCATCGCCTGCCGGGCGAAGCCCATCTGCATCGGATCGGTCACCGCCACGACCTGCATGACTCCGCTCTCGATGAGCTTCTGCACACGATGTCGGACCGCGGCTTCGGACAAGCCGACCTTCTTGGCGATCGCCGAGTAGGACAGCCGCCCGTCGTCCTGCAGCAGCTCGATGATCTGTTTGGCGGTGTCGTCGAGGTTTGGTCCACGGCCATCGGGTCTACGCTCGGTCATGACGGTCATTGTGCCGTACGACGACGGATTCCGTGGTGCCAGTTTCGCCGGTCAGCGACGTTTTCCTTATTGAAACACGACCTTTACGCCGGAATCCCTTGTCGTGGCCCCGTGATCTTGCGAGTATGGGTAGTCAACGGAAGAAATGAGGGATTCGATGGCCGAGCTCGACCGACGAACAGTGCTACGGGGGATGGGCGGCGTGGCTGCCGTGGGGATGGGATCGCTCGTGCTCGGCGGTTGCGGGACTTCTGGTGGCAAGCAGGAGGCTGACGACTGCACGTCCAAGGACGTCTCGGCGACCGAGAAGGAGCTCGTCATCTCCAACTGGCCCGAGTACATCGACGAGGACGACGGCGACTACGTCTCGAC
>NZ_JAKFCB010000021.1:0-9378 GCF_036676885.1 Aeromicrobium sp. | reverse complement strand
AGGATGTCCGGCGTGTTGACGAACAGGTTGGGCCGGCCGAGGTCCCAGTGGTCGCGATGGTCCTCGCCGAACTCGGTGAGCTCCTGCTTCGTGGTGCGCCAGGTGAAGTAGGTGTAGCTCTGCGTGAAGCCGAGCCGGGCCAGGCCCCACAGCCGCGCCGGGCGGGTGAACGCCTCGGCGAGGAACAGCACGTCGGGGTGCTCGGCCTTGACCTGCGCGATGAGCCACGCCCAGAAGTCCGGTGGTTTCGTGTGGGGGTTGTCGACCCGGAAGACCCGGACCCCCCGCTCGACCCAGTGCAGCGTCACGCGCAGCATCTCCGCATAGATCGCGTCGCGGTCGTTGTCGAAGTTGAGCGGGTAGATGTCCTGGTACTTCTTCGGCGGGTTCTCGGCGTACGCGATCGTGCCGTCGGGCAGCGTCGTGAAGAACTCGGGGTGCTTCTTGACCCAGGGGTGGTCCGGTGCGACCTGCAGGGCGAGGTCGAGGGCGACCTCCATGCCGAGGTCGTTGGCGCGCTGCACGAACGCGGCGAAGTCCTTGTCCTTGCCGAGCTCGGGGTGGATCGCGTCGTGCCCGCCCTCCTTGGCGCCGATCGCCCACGGCGAGCCGACGTCGGTCTTGCCAGGCGTCAGGGAGTTGTTGGGGCCCTTGCGGTTGACCCGGCCGATGGGATGGATCGGTGGCAGGTAGACCACGTCGAAGCCCATGTCGGCGACCCGCTCGAGCTCCTTGGCGGCGGTCGCGAACGTACCGTGGACCGGCTTGCCCTTTTTGTCGACGCCGCCGGTCGAGCGGGGGAAGAACTCGTACCAGGAGCCGTACGCCGCGCGCTCGCGGTCGACCCAGATCTGGCGGGTCGGGCCCTCCGTGACGACCTGGCGTACGGGGAAGTCGTGCATGATCGCGCGGACGTCGTCGGACAGCGCCGGGCCGGTGCGCGCACCGAGCGGCAGCCTCTTGGCACGCAGCGCCTTGGCGGCGCCCTCGAGCGCCGGGCGGTGCGCCTTGCGCTCCTTGCGGGCGGCCACCTCGTCCAGCAGGCGGGCGGCGAGCTCGAGGTCGTTGGCGAGCTCCGCGGCGGTCTGGCCGGCGGCTAGCTTGACCTCGATCGCGTGCAGCACCGTCGTCCACGGATCGCCCCACGCATCGACGCGGAACGTCCAGAGTCCCGTGGCGTCAGGGACGATCGTGGCGCTGAAGAAGTCGGTGTTCTTGCCCTGTTCGTGCATGCGGGTCAGACGATCGCGGCGCTCGTTCGGCCCCCGCCACACCACGGTGGCGGCCACCGCGTCATGGCCCTCACGCCACACCGTCGCGGTGACGGGCACGTGCTCGCCCGCGACAGCCTTGGAGGCGTAGGTGCCATCCCCGGACAGAGGTCTGACGTCGTCAATCCCGAGTCGGCCTGTCATGCAGTGCTCCCCCGTACGTCGAATGCGTGCGTCACCTCCGAACCTACTGCGTGGACCTACCCACGCGCATTCCGAAGAAACCGACCCCCGCGATCACGGGCCGTATGTCGCCGGTCGAGTAGCCCGACGAGCTCTGCGAGCATGGCGTATCGAGACCCCGCGAGCCGAGACGCTCGCGCACCCTGCGCCCTTCAGTCGCGGCGGTCCTCGTCGGTCCCGAAGCCCTGGAGCGCGGCCCGCTCCTCGAGCGTCATCAGCTCCTGGAACAGCGTGATGTGCAGGCCCGCGGGGGCATCCAGCCGCGAGTTGAGGGATCGCCACGGCGTCTCGGTCGGAGGAGCCACCAAGGTGGCACCCGCTTCGACCAGCGTCTGCGTCCGCTCCTCGGCGTCCTTGACCTCGAACGCAACCCGCAGCCGCGGCGTCGTCGGATGCCCGACCTCGACCTCGTCGATCATGCGTCGTTGTTCCGGGTTGGCGATCTCGAGCGTCGCGTAGCCGGCGTGCAGGATCGTCACCTTGGCGCCCTCACCCTCAGCCTCGAAAGCCTCCTGCTCCCGCAGGCCCAGCACGTCGCGGTAGAACCTCACGGCCTCGTCGTAGTCGTCGGCCTCGACGACGAGTCGCAGCTGGACGACGGGCCCTGTCTCAGAAGATGCGTTCTCACTCATGGCAAGACGCTACGGCCGAACATCTCGCCGGTCGAGTAGCCCAGCGAGCTCTGCGAGCCGGCGTCTTTCATGGCCTTTGGACCCTCCGGGCCGGGCAGTCCGGCCCTTGGTGGGTCGAGGGAGAGCGTTGACGATCGAATCAGTGGGGCTTCAGGACGGAGGCAGTGCCATGCAGTGGGATCTGGGACTTCAGGGACTGGCCGTGCTCGGTGCCATGTCGCTCGGCTTCGGCGTGTTCGCCGGGTTGGTTGCTGGCAGGGGCATGGCATACCGCCTGTTGACGACCGCGATCACGACTGTCGCGTGCTTCGGCCTCGGGTTGGTGACCAGTGAGGTGTTCTTCGGCTGGGCCACCGAGGAGGAGCTGCAGCCGAACATCGACGGGTTGTCACGCGACGAGGTGCTCCTGTCGAGCGTGCTGACGACGACCGTGGTGCTCCTGGTGATGCGGTACGTCGCGCGCCGAGCGGGAGACCAGCCCGCCGACTGGCCGGTGATCGGCCGCCGTCACCGGCATCACCACCCGTGAACCACTCCGTTCGCTGAGGTTCGCGAGCGGCCTCACCGGTCCCCCGATCAGTCCTCGCGGGGGGCTTTGAGCAGCAGCAGCGAGCGGCCGGGCAGCGTCAGGGAGCTGCCGGCGGTCAGGGGCTCGGTCGACCCGGGGGCGCCATCGGGCGTCGTCGTGTCGAGGGTCGGCTCGAAGGTCTCACCGAACTCCACGCCCGGGAGCACGACGTCGACCGGGTCCGCGCCGGCGTGCATCAGCAGCAGCCACGAGTGATCCGTGAGCAGCTCGCCCTCACGCGTACGGGACTGGCTGTTGGACCCGTCGATCCACATGCCGAGGGTGCGTCGGTCGTCGTCCTCCCAGTCCGCCTCCTCGAGCTCGAGGCCGTCGGGGCGCAGCCAGATGAGATCAGGACGACCCGTCGGCGTGGTGCGGCCGTCGAAGAACTCGGGCTGCCGCAGCGCCGGACTGCCGGCGCGCAGGTGCACGACCCGGCGCGCGAACGCCAGCATCGACGCGGCCTCGTCGTTCTCGGTCCAGTCGACCCACGAGGTCGGATCGTCGAGGCAGTACGCATTGTTGTTGCCGCCCTGCGTGCGCCACCGCTCGTCGCCGGCGACGAACATCGGCGTGCCGGTCGACAGCATCAGCGTCGCGAACAGGTTGCGGGCCTGCTGCTGCCGCAGCGACCGGATCGCGGGGTCGTCGGTCTCGCCTTCGACTCCGTGGTTCCACGAGCGGTTGTCGTTGGTGCCGTCGCGGTTGTCCTCGCCGTTGGCCTCGTTGTGCTTCTCGTCGTACGACACCAGGTCGCGCAGCGTGAAGCCGTCGTGCGCGTTGATGAAGTTGATCGACTGCCACGGGCGACGCAGCGTGTGGTCGTACAGGTCGGAGGAGCCGGACAGCCGGTATGCCAGGTCGTCGACTCCCCCGGCAGCACCGCGCCAGAAGTCGCGCACCGTGTCGCGGTAGATGCCGTTCCACTCCGCCCACTGCGCGCCGAAGTCGCCGACCTTGTAGCCCTCGCCGGTCGCGTCCCACGGCTCGGCGATCAGCTTGCAGCGCGACAGGATCGGGTCGGAGGCGATCGCCGTGAGCAGCGTCGAGTCGCGGTCGAACTTGCCACCGTTGGGGCGGCCCAGGGTGCTCGCGAGGTCGAAGCGGAAACCGTCGACCCCCAGCTCGGTGGCCCAGTAGCGCAGCGAGTCGGTGACCATGCGGACGACCGTCGGCGAGCTGGACTCGAGCGTGTTGCCGCACCCGGTGATGTCGGCCATGTGGCCGTCCTCGTCGTGCAGGTAGTAGGCCGGCGCCTCGTAACCGCGGAAGCTCAGCGTCGGACCGTCGGGCCCGCCCTCGCACGTGTGGTTGTAGACGACGTCGACGATGACCTCGATGTTGGCGGCGTGCAGCGCCGCCACCATGGTGCGGAACTCCTCGACCTCGCGACCGGGCTCGCTGGCGTAGCCGGCATGCGGGGCGAAGAAGCCGAGCGGTGAATAGCCCCAGTAGTTGTGGCGGCCGGCCCGGACGAGCGCCGGCTCGTCGCTGAACGTCTGCACCGGCAGCAGCTCGACACTCGTGACGCCGAGCCGCACGAGGTGGTCGATGACGGCGGGGTGCGCGAGGCCGAGGTAGGTCCCGCGGATCGGCTCCGGCACGTCGGGGTGCTGCGCGGTGAAGCCCTTGACGTGGAGCTCGTAGATCACGGTCTCCTCGAAGGGGACCTCGGGCTTGACGCCGGTGTCGGGACCGCCGGGACTCGTCACGACGCTCAGCGGGACCGAGCCGAGCGAGTCGACCTGTGACGGCTCGACGCCCTCCGGGTCATCGGCGTAGCCCAGCGCCGCCTCCATGTCGGTCATCGTGCCGCTGATGCGCCGGGCGTACGGGTCGACGAGGAGCTTGTGGGGGTTGCAGCGCATCCCGGTCTTGGGTTCGTACGGCCCGTGGACGCGGAAGCCGTACTTCTGGCCGGGCGTCACTCCCGGCACCAGGCCGTGCCAGACGCCGAACGTACGCTCCGTCAGCTCGATACGGCGCTCGTTGAGGTCGTCGTCGATGAGGCACAGCTCGACGCGTTCGGCGACGCTGCTGGCGACCGCGAAACGTACGCCGCCGGCCTCCGGGTGCGCGCCGAGAGGGAACGGTCGTCCAGCGAGGACCTGCGCGTCCGGGGTCGGGTGGGTTGCCATGCACTGATTCTTTCAGGTGGATGCACGCGCGGACGACCTGAGCCGACGTGACGATGTGCACGTCGGCCATCCGGGTCAGCCCGGCGGTCGAGCCGCGAGGCGGGCAAAATCGAGCGCCACCGGCGTGACGACTGCCGGGTTCCAGGCGACGACGAGCCGCGAGGGCGGCAGGTCGTCGACGGGGACGAACACGAGTCCCGGCTTCTGGTACTCCGCCGCCAACCCGGCCGGCACGATGTTGACGCCGCGGCCCATCGCGATCTCGCCGAGCCATTCCTCGACCGTGGTGGAGCGGCTGCGCGCCACCGGGCGATCGTCGGGCCGCTGGCCCCAGAGGTACCAGTACGCCGCGAAGACCGGGTCGGTGACGTGCGCCGCCTCGAGGAACGTCTCCTGTGCGAGCCGGACAGCCGGGATGCTCTCCGCCGTCGCCAGCTCGTGTCCCTCCGCCATGACCGCGAGGACCGGCTCGCGGGCGATCTCGACCGTACGCAGCCGGCTCTCGCCGCTGAACGGCGTGCGCACGAGGGCGACGTCGCTGGTGCCGTCGAGCAGGCCGGCCGACGGGTCGTCCCATTCGTACTGCCTGAGGTCGACGCTCACGTGCGGATAGCGCTCGCCGAACCGTACGAGCAGGGATCGAGAGGGAGCCGTCAACGCGTACGCGAGGAAGCCCAGGCGCAGGGTCGTGTGCCGGCCGGCCGAGAGGCGCTGTGCCTCGTCCAGCAGCTGCTCGGAGGCGGCGACCGTCGCGCGGGCATGCGGAAGCAGTCGCTCGCCGTCAGTGGTCAGCGTCGCTCCGCGGCTCGACCGGTCGAAGAGCCGGACTCCGAGTCGCGTCTCGAGCGCCTTGATCTGCTGGCTCAACGACGGCGATGCGATCAGCAGTCGGTTGGCCGCGCGACCGAAATGACTCTCCTCGGCGACGGCGATGAAGTATCGCAACTGCCGCAGCTCCATGCCGGAACGATAGTCCTCGGCGTTAGGCGTTGCCTAACGAATGGGAGCAAACAGGTCGTGGACCGCAGGGCGTCGCCGCCTCGATGGTTGAAAGGTCCGGAGATGCCGGGCCACACCCACAAACAGGAGACATCATGACGATCCTCGACCCGGCCTCACCGGCCACTACTCATCCAGATGCCGTCGCCCAGCTGCGCGCCGACGTGATCGGCCCCGTGCTGGTCGCCGGCGACGACGGCATGGCGGCCGAGACGGCCACGTTCAACCTCGCTGCGGTCCACGACCCGGCGATCGCGGTCGGCGCGACCTGCGCCGAGGACGTACAGGCCGCCGTACGGTGGGCCGTCGCGCACGGCCTCCACGTCGCCGTCCAGGCCACGGGGCACGGCCCGGTCGCCGGAGTCGGACGATCGACGGTGTTGATCACGACGAGCCGTATGCGCGCAGTGTCCATCGACCCGTCGCGCGGCGTCGCCCGAGTCGAGGCCGGAACGCGCTGGGGCGACGTGATCGGCGCCGCCGCCCTGCACGGGCTGGCACCCGTGTGCGGATCGTCGTCGCAGGTCGGGGTGGTCGGCTTCACCCTCGGCGGAGGCATCGGGCCGTTCGCGCGCGAGCGCGGGTTCGGGGCCGACCAGGTCACGTACGTCGAGATGGTGACGGCCGACGGCGAACTGACCCGCGTCGATGCCGACAACCGGCCCGACCTGTTCTGGGCCGTCCGCGGCGGAAAGGGCAACTTCGGCATCGTCACCGAGATGGAGTTCCGCCTCGCCCCGGTCAGCTCGCTCTACGGTGCGGCGGTCTTCTACGCCGCGGAGAGCGCTTCGGAGGTGCTGCACGCATACCGCTCATGGTGCGCCGGCCTTCCGGAACCGACGACGACGTCGATCGCGTTCCTGCGCCTTCCCCCGCTCGACACGCTGCCCGAGCCCCTGCGCGGCCAGTTCGTGGTGCACCTGCGGTTCGCGCACAACGGGCCGGACGAGGAGGGCGAGCGGCTGCTGGCCCCGATGCTCGAGATCGGCACGCTGCTGCATCAGGCCGGCACCATGCCGTCCTCCCAGTTCGACGCGATCCATCAGGACCCGACCGATCCGCTGCCCGTATGGGAGCGCGGCGGCCTGCTCAGCGACCTGACGGCCGAGACCGTGGATGCGATCGTGCGGACTGCCGGGCCCGATGTCGACATCCCGCTGTTCATGGTCGAGGTCCGGCAGCTGGGCGGAGCCCTGGCTCGCCAGCCCGAGGCACCCAACGCCGTCGCCGGTCGTGACGGAGCGTTCTCGGTCCTGCTGCTCGGGCCCGGTGTCCCGGGCATCGAGGAGGCCGCCATCGCTGCCGGGGACGACATCCACGCGGCGCTGTCGCCGTGGCTCACCGGGACCTCGCTGCTCAACTTCCTGGGCGATTCCACGACACCCGAACAGGTGGCGAGGGCATGGAAGCCCGAGGTCCATCAGCGCCTCCTGGCGATCAAGCACGAGGTCGACCCCGACAACGTCTTCCGCATGGGGCACGCGCTGTCCGCCGAGTGACCACGATGCTGCCCCCTCCCGCCTGGACGGGAGGGGGCAGCTGACGTCGTGGCAGAAAAAATCCGGATGCCCCGGGTTTCGGCCTCGTATGTCGGGTAATCCCCGAACAGGTGACATCGGCCAACCCCCCGAGAGGCAGATGACGAGGATGCTGACCGCTCCACACGACCCGGTCGTTCACGTATGTAAGGGAGACGCACGATGACCGCGAGCCTGGGCGCTTCGGTGCTGGTCATCCTGACGTTCTTCGCTGCGCTCTGCATCATGCTGATGCTCGCCGTCCACATCGAGTCGACGCTTCAGACTCCGCGTCACCGCCGCCTCCACGTTCCCGTCCGCAACCAGAAGGCGCGGGCCGGCGCATCGGCACCACCGGGCACCAGGCGCCCCCGCCCCCGCATGTAGGCGGCCGACGATGGCGGCTGTCCTCGAAGCGGGCCAGCACCTCGCTCAGCCGCGCCGCCAGGCAGGTACGACCCAGAAGCGCGACGACATCCAGGGCCTGCGCGCCCTCGCGATCCTGTTCGTCGTCGCCTATCACTCCGGCCTGCCGCACGTCACCGGCGGATTCGTCGGCGTCGACCTGTTCTTCGTGCTGTCCGGCTTCCTGATCACCCAGCTGATGCTGCGCGAGATCGCCGCCACGGGGACGGTCAGCCTGCGCCGGTTCTGGGCTCGCCGGGCACGGCGCATCATCCCGGCGTCGGTGCTCGTGCTGGTCGTGACGATGCTCGCGGTCCGCGAGTTCATCAGCCCGGTCGAGCGCAAGGCGATCGGCACGGACGTCCTGTGGTCGGCGCTGTTCTCCGGCAACTGGCGGTTCGCGCACCAGGAGACCGACTACCTCGCGACCGACCGCAACCCGTCGCCGGTGCTGCACTACTGGAGCCTCGGCGTCGAGGAGCAGTTCTACTTCGTCTGGCCGCTGCTGCTGGTCGCCCTCGCCGCGATCTGGCGCCTGTCGCGTCGGCGCAGAGCGGTGTACGTCATCGGGTTCGGCACCGCGTTCGTCGCGGTCATCGTGGTGTCGCTGGCGTACTGCATCCACCTCACGACGACCCACCAGCCGTACGCGTTCTTCGGCACGCCGGCCCGGGCCTGGCAGCTCGCCGCCGGAGCGCTCATCGCGCTGGCCGTGCCGGCGATCCTCCGCTGGCGGGGCCGCACCCGCGCCACGCTCGGCGTCGTGGGGCTCATGCTGTTCGGGCTCAGCGTCTACGTGCTCGAGGAGTCCGGCTCGGCCGACATCCCGTACCCCTCATGGCTGGCCGTCGCGCCGACCCTGGCCGGTGTGCTGCTGATCGTGTCCGGCACGGGTCCGTACTCCTGGCTCAACCGCATGCTCTCGATCCGCCCGCTGACGTACGTCGGCGACCTCTCCTACTCCCTCTACCTGTGGCACTGGCCCGTGCTGATCATCGGTCCGGAGGTGCTCGGGTCCCGTACGCCGCTCGTACGCCTCGGGCTCGTCGCGTTGGCCGTGGCGCTGAGCGTGCTGAGCTATCACCTCGTCGAGAACCCGATCCGTCACGCCCGGGTCCTGGTGAGGCGCCCGGCGCTCAGCCTCGCCGTCGGCGCCACCCTGATCGCTGCCGTCATACCCACCGTCGCGTACGCCTCGGAGACCGAGACGATCGACACCGTCGTCGTCGCGCCGCCGCCGGATCCGCCGAGGGGCGCCGTGGAGGCCCCCGAGGAGCCTGAGCCGGCGGACCTCAGGAAGGTCAAGCCCGCGCTGGACAAGGCGGCCGGCGACGGGCTGCCGTTCAAGGAGAAGGGCTGCCATGTCGGCTTCGAGGCGACCTCCGCCCCGCCGTGGGAGGCATGCACGTTCGCCGACGACGGCCCGACCAGGAAGAGCCTGCTGGTGGTCGGCGACTCGATCAGCAGCGCCATCGCACCCGCCGTCATCAAGGCCGGGCTGCAGCAACGCTGGGCCGTCACGGTGTGGGCCAAGAGCCGGTGCCCCATGTCCGACATCACCCGGTACGACCGCGACCTCGGCGGGCCGTACGGGGCCTGCGATGCGTTCCGCGACTCCGTGCTGCGCGAGGCCGAGCGGCGCAAGCCCGACGCCGTCGTGATCGC
>NZ_JAKFCB010000020.1:0-9379 GCF_036676885.1 Aeromicrobium sp. | reverse complement strand
CCCTCGATGACCCTGACGTGCACGTCCAGCGTGTCGCCGGCGCGGAAATCGGGGATGTCGGTGCGCAGCGATGCGCTGGCGACCTGGTCGACGATGTTGGTCATGGTCTACTCCTCGCTGGTGCCACAGGTCACCCACGGATTGCTTTGCGAATGAAAGTTTTGAAGCGGCGGTGAACACGATTCCCCTGAGGCAGAATCGTCGGCGCCAAGGGTCAATGTTGCCACATGCGGACCCCCCGGAGGAAATCGGGCGCCGGGGTCAGTCCAGCAGGTCGGGGCGACGCGCGCGCGTACGTTCGAGCGCCTGCTCGCGACGCCACGCCGCGATCGCCGCATGGTTGCCGGACAGCAGGATCTGCGGCACGTCGAGGCCGCGCCAGCTCGCGGGCTTGGTGTAGACCGGGTACTCCAGCAGCCCGTCGTCGCCGTGCGACTCCTCGACGAGCGAGTCGGGGTTGCCCATGAACCCGGGGATGAGCCGCACGACCGCCTCGATCATCGCGAGCGCGGCGACCTCTCCCCCGTTGAGCACGAAGTCGCCGAGCGACACCTCCTCGACCCGCCACCGGCCGGCAGCGTGGTCGATGACCCGCTGGTCGATGCCTTCGTAACGGCCGCAGGCGAACACCAGGTGCTCCTCGGTGCTGAGCTGCTCGGCCATGCGCTGCGTGAACGGGGCGCCCGACGGCGTCGGCACGACGATCACGGCGGACTCGGTGGCCAGCGCGTCGAGCGCCTCGCCCCACGGCTCGGCCTTCATGACCATGCCGGCACCGCCGCCGTAGGGGGTGTCGTCGACGCTGCGGTGCTTGTCGGTCGTGAAGTCGCGCAGGTCGTGCGTCGTGACCTGCAGCAGCCCGGCGACCTGCGCCTTGCCGGCGAGGGACAGCTGTAGCGCGTCGAAGTAGGCCGGGAAGATGGAGACGACGTCGATCTGCACGTCAGTCGCTCGTCTCGGCCTCGGCCGGGTCCAGCAGCCCCGCGACCTCGTTGATCGTCACGAACCCGCCCTTGACGTCGACGACCGGGACGATCTCGGTGACGAACGGGATGAAGACCTCGCGGCCATCGACCTCGACCGTGAGCGTGTCCTGGTGGGGGCCGTGCACGATGCCGGTCACGGTGCCGACGACGTCGTCGCCGCTACGCGCCTCGAGCCCGACCAGCTGGTGGTCGTAGAACTCGTCGGGGTCCTCGGGCAGCTCGAGCGGGTCGATCTCGGCCTCGATGATCCGGCCGTGCAGCGCCTCTGCGGCCGTACGGTCCGGGATCTCCTCGAACGACACGACGAGGCGTCCGCTGTGGTGCCGGGCGCGGGCGATCGTGAGCGTACGGTCGCCGCAAACGACCGACGAGCCCGGGGCGAAACGCCGTTCGGGCTCGTCGGTTCGGATGTCGACGTTCAGCTCACCACGGATGCCGTGGGCGCGACCGATGCGGCCGATGACGACCTGCATGCTGCTCAGTTGCGGCGGTCGACGTCCACGAAGTCGATGCGCGCGCCGCCACGTCCGGCGATCGCGCCCGCGACCTTGCGGATGGCGGTGGCCGTACGGCCCTGGCGACCGATGACCTTGCCGAGGTCGTCCGGGTTGACCCGGACCTCGAACAGCTCGCCGTTGCGCGTCTGCTTGGCACGCACGTCGACATCGTCAGGACTGTCGACGATGCCGGCGACGAGATGCTCGATGACCTCGATCATGGGGGCTGCCACGATCAGGCCTTGGCCTCTTCGGCGGGTGCCTCGTCGGCCTTGGGCTCCTCGACCTTGGCCTCGTCAGCCTTGGCCTCGTCAGCCTTCGGCTCCTCAGCCTTGGGCTCCTCGACCTTGGCCTCGTCGGCCTTGGGCTCCTCGACCTTGGCCTCCTCGGCCTTCGGCTCCTCAGCCTTGGCCTCGTCAGCCTTGGGCTCCTCAGCCTTCGCCGCGGCCTTCTTGGCTGCAGCGGCCTTCTTGGTCGTCGCGTCGGCCTTGGGCTCGCTGTGGAGCTCCTTGAGCGCGTCCTGGAAGATGTCTTCCTTGCTGCGCTTCTCGTCGGCGAACTTCATGGTGTTCTTGCCACCGATGTCGCCGGTGATCTTGAGCAGCGCGGCGACGGCCTCGGTCGGCTGGGCGCCGACGCCGAGCCAGTACTGGGCGCGCTCACCGTCGACGTTGATGATCGACGGGTCTGCCTTGGGGTTGTAGGTGCCGATCTCCTCGATGACGCGTCCGTCGCGCTTGGTGCGCGAGTCGGCGACGACGATGCGGTAGAACGGCGTGCGGATCTTGCCCATACGCTTCAGGCGAATCTTGACTGCCACGAGTGTGGTGTCTCCTCAGATGTGTGTATGTGGTGACCTGCCGGTGCCGCGTGGGGACACGGCCGACGAAATCGGTGAGCCGGGCGGCACGAAGATGAGAGGGTCTCCATGCGTACCGGACGCAAGGGGTCATTCTGCCAGAACACGGGCCATGGCTCCAATTCGGCCGGGCCCGGATGCTCTCCCGGGTCAGAACCCGCCGTGACGGCCCTCGCCGCCGGCGAAGCGAGCCGCGCCGTCGGCACCCTCCAGCAGCACGATCGGTACGCCGTTCGCGCCCTCCGAGCGCAACGCGGCGTCCAGCGGCAGGTCCCACTGGCGGTAGGCCGAGGCGCGATCGGCCTTCATGCACTCGGCCGGGAACGCCGCGATCTGCTCGGCGAGGTCGTGTGCGACGGTGAGCGAGTCGCCGACGGGCACGACGCGGTTGGCGAGTCCCATCTGCAGTGCCTCGTGCGCGCCGACGGGGCGCCCGGTCAGGATCATGTCGAGCGCGCGGCCCTGGCCGACGATGCGTGGCAGGCGTACGGTGCCGCCGTCGATCAACGGAACGCCCCAGCGCCGGCAGAACACACCGAACACCGCATCCTCCTCGACGACCCGCAGGTCGGCGAGCAGCGCGAGCTCCAGACCGCCGGCCACCGCATGGCCCGCCACCGCGGCGATGACCGGCTTGGTCAGCTCCATGCGGCTGGGTCCCATCGGACCGCTACCGAGCCCTTCGGGGTCCAGCTCGTTACGGCGCTCCGGGTCGTCGATCACCGACAGGTCGGCACCGGCGCAGAACGTACCGCCGGCACCCGTGAGGACGGCGACCGCGAGCGACTCGTCCTCCTCGAACTGCTGGAACGCGTCACGCAGCTCGGTGGCCATCGGACCGTCGACGGCATTGCGCACCTCGGGCCGGTCCATCGTGATGGTGCAGATGTTCTCGTCGACGTCATAGCGAACGTGATCCATGCCGCCATTCTTGCCGACGGGTTGAACCGTCAGGCAGCCCGTTGCCGCCCAGGCGGGTACGCGTTCGGCTTCCGCTGACCGCATACCCTGATGTCGTGAACCTGCCACCCTGCCCGTCCTGCGCCTGCGAATACACGTACGAGATGGGCGCCCTGCTCGTGTGCCCTGAGTGTGCGCACGAGTGGTCCCCGACCGAGGCCGAGGAAGCACCTGGGGAGCGGGTCGTCAAGGACGCCTACGGCACGGTCCTCAACGACGGCGACACCGTGACGGTGATCAAGGACCTCAAGGTCAAAGGTCAGTCGCTGTCGATCAAGGTCGGCACGAAGGTACGCAACATCCGCCTCGTCGACGGCGTCGGCGACCACGACATCGACTGCAAGGTCGACGGATTCGGCCCGATGCAGCTCAAGTCCAGCGTCGTCAAGAAGGCCTGACGCACTAGTCCGCGGGCACCCGTTCGGCCGGCTGCGGCGGCTGCCATCCCGGCGGCCCGAAGACGTATGCCAGTCGGTCACGCCAGCGCGGTGCCTGTTTGACGTCGTGCCAGATCTTGACGTACTCGCCGTACTGCAGCTTCCACACGTTGTAGGTGCCGACCGGGTAGGTCAGCCCGTACGTCGGCCGGTGCAGCTCGGGCTGGAACGACCTGAACAGGCGATCCCAGACGATGAGGATGCCGCCGTAGTTGCGGTCGAGATAGATCGGGTCCGAGCCGTGGTGCACGCGGTGGTGGGACGGGGTGTTGAACACCGCCTCCCACCAGCGGGGGAACCGGTCGATCTTCTCGGTGTGCAGATGGAACTGCCAGATCAGGTTGATCGAGAACGTGAAGTAGATCATCCACGGCGGGACGCCCAGCAGCGGCAAGGGCAGCCAGATCACGACCTCGAACCACTGGTTCCACTTCTGCCGCAGCGCGGTCGAGAAATTGAAGTAGACGCTCGAGTGGTGAGCCTGGTGGCCGGCCCAGCCGAGGCGTACGCGGTGCGAGAAGCGGTGGTAGGTGTACCAGAGCAGGTCGACGCCGAGCAGCACGCCGACCCAGGTCCACGGGTTCGCCGCCGACAGGTGCCACGGCGCGAGGTGGACGTAGAGCACGGTGTAGAGGAGGAACGCGGCCGTGCGGAAGATCGCCGAGAACGCGATCGAGCCGACGAACATCGTCAGGCTCGCCCGGGTGTCCTCCTTGAGGTAGCCCATCCCCCGAGGTGACGCCGCGGCCGCATGTTCGCGATCCTCGCGGTCCTCGCGGCGCACCGCGGCCATCTCGATCAGCATGAACAGCAGGAAGAACGGCACCGCCGCACCGGCGGGATCGTTCAGGTTGTGCGAGAAGGCTTCCCACATCCGGTCATCGTCGCATGTGGCGACGATCGCAGCAGCGGAATACCGTCATCAGGTGAGCGCTGGACGATCCGCATGCTGACGGCGGTGCTCGCTGCCCTCGGCTCCGCGGCCGGCGCCTCGATCTCGAATGCGATGCAGCACCAGGCGGCGGGTGCCGCACCGCCTGGCAAGCGCGGCGCGGTCGGGCTGCTGCTGCACCTCGGTCGCAGCCCGCGATGGGTGCTCGGCACCCTGATCGGTCTGGTCGGGTTCGTGCTCCACGGCGTTGCCGTACGAGCCGGAACGCTCGCCGTCGTCCAGCCCATCGCGACGAGCGGGATGGTCATGGCGATCCTGGGTCGATCCGTGCTGGACAAGGCCCTGCCGTCCGCGCGCGAGATCAGCTGGGCATTCGTCACGGCGTGCGGCCTGACCCTGTTCGTGGTCTCTGCCAATCCTGACGTCCGGCCGGTCGGCAACGAGTCACGCACGGGACTGATCCTGGTCGGCATCGGAGCCGTCGTCGCGGCCGCGCTGTCGTACGCCGCGCGGCGTACGCGCGGTGAGAACGCGCGCGGCCTGTTGCTGGGCAGCTCCGCGGGCGTCCTGTTCGGGATGGTCGCCGGTGTCCTCAAGCTGGTCGCCAACGCCTTCGCCGACGACGGCCTCCGGGCCGCGCTGACGAGCTGGCCGCTCTGGGTGCTGATCGTCATCGGCTTGAGCGGCATCGTCCTCAACCAGCACGCGTTCCAGGGTTCCCCGTTGTCCGTCTCGATGCCGGTGCTCAACGTGGTCGACGTGCTCGTCGCGGTCGGCTTCGGCTATGCCGTGTTCGGCGAGGTTCCTGCCCACCACCCGCTCGCACTGGCCGCCGAGATCATCGCCCTGCTGCTGATGGCGGTGGGCGTACGCCAGCTGACGCGAGAGCTCGGCGGTACGTTCTTCAGATCATCCACACCCGACGAACGGCGACGAAGGATCGCCGACTCCTGAGAAGGTGTCTTAGAAGTACCCGCTCACACCACGAAGGATGCGCTCATGAACAGCTCTCCACTCGACCCGATCGAGATGCCGCCGACGGATCCCGCCGACCCCGTATTCGACCCTGACCTCGATCCCCTGACGGACCCGGCCATCGACCCCGACGCCGATCCCGTGCTCCCCGACGAGGAAGACACCTACCCTTCGGAGCCGTCGGAGTTCTAGTCGGCTCTATCCTCGCGGTATGCCTGACCTCACGATCCTGCACAACTCCGCCTGCTCGACCTCACGGCACGCCCTCGACGAAGCGTCCGCCGCCGGAGTCGACGCCGAGGTCGTGCCGTACCTCAAGAAGCCGCTGGATCGTGCCGAGTTGCTCGACCTCCTGGCCAAGCTCGAGGACCCACCGGCCGACCTCGTGCGCAAGGACGGGTTCTTCAAGGCGCAGGGACTCGACGCCGACGACTACGTGACGCCCGAGGCGGTGGCGGACCTGCTCGTCGAGCACCCGAGGCTCATGCAGCGCCCAGTGCTCGTCCGCGGGGGCCGCGCCATCATCGGTCGCCCCAAGGATCGCGTGGCCGCATTCCTGGCGTCGTGAGCCTGGCGGGTCCTGTGTCATGAAGGCCAGCCCTCGAGCCTTGACGAGGCCTGCTGCGCTCTTCCAGAGTGGATCCATGCGTTCCCCGGCAACCGAACCTTGACCCTCTGACCGAGCCCTCACGCTCCGCGCCGTCGCCTGGTCCGGCCTCGGCGAGCTGATTCCGCTCTATGCGCTCTACGCGCTGCTGTTCGCCGATCACGGCCTGAGCACGGCGCAGATCTCCTCGCTGCTGTTCCTGTGGTCCGGCACGGCGTTCCTGCTGGAGGTCCCGTCCGGCGCCTGGGCCGACACGGTCTCGCGCCGCGGACTCCTGGTCCTGGGGTCGCTGCTGACGGCGACCGGGTTCGCGACCTGGACGCTCCTGCCGTCGTACGCGGGCTTCGCCGCCGGATTCGTGCTGTGGGGACTCGGAGGGTCGCTCCACTCCGGCACGTTCCAGGCACTGCTGTACGACGAGCTCGCCGCGCGCGGCACGACCCGGGCGTACCCGCGGACACTCGGCTTCGCGACGACGGCCGGGGAGGCCGGCGCCCTGGTCGGCATCCTCGCTGCCGCGCCGCTGTTCCACCTCGGCGGCTACGCGCTCGTCGGCTGGACCAGCGTCGCCGTCGTCCTCGCACAGGCGGGCGTCGCGGCGTCGCTCCCCCGCGCTCCGCAGGCCGTGCCGGTGGCCCTCGTCGACGACCCCGAGGACGACCCCGAGCCGGTCCCGGCGTCGGTCCGGCCCAGCGGCGGAGTGTTCACGACGTACGTCTCGATGCTGCGGTCCGGCACGACCGAGGCGTTGCGCAGACCCACCGTGCGGGGCGGGGTGATGCTGGCGGCGATCCTGTTCGGCTTCACCGCCCTCGACGAGTACTTCGGCCTGCTGGCTCGTGACGGAGGCGCCTCGACGGAGACGGTGCCCCTGCTCCTGGGTCTGACCGTCGCCGGATCGCTGGTGGGCTCCCTGCTCGCGGGCCGTACGGCGGAGATGCGCTCGTCGACCATGTCGCGGGTGCTGGTCGTCGCGGGCGTCGCGCTCGCCGCGGGCTCGGCGCTCGGTGGCGCAGGACTCATCGGCGTGGCCGGCTTCGCGCTGATCGGCCTCGGCTACGGCATCCTGACCAATGCCACGGTCGTCGCGGAATCCCGGCTCCAGGACGCGATCGAGGGGTCCGCACGAGCGACGGTCACCTCGGTCTCCGGACTGCTCAGCGAGCTGGTGGCGCTGGCGATCTTCGCCGTGGTCGCCCTGCTCTCGGTGTGGCTGTCGACGTCCGCGCTGATGGTCGCGCTGGCGCTTCCGGTGGTCGCCACCGGACTGGTCGTGCGCCGCTGGCTGCCCGCGCGACCTCGGGTCCGCGAATGACCGTCAGCGAGTGAGCCCGGCGCGGGCGACGAACTCGTCCACGATCTCGGCGGGCGAGGGGGTGATGTCGAAGGCCCAGCCGTTCTCGTCGTCCTGCAGCGGCTCGAGGGTCTGCTCCTGCGACGTCAGCAGCGACGCCGGCATGAAGTGCTCGCGATGCTCCATGCGGGACTTGATCAGGTCATGGTCGCCGGTCAGGTGCAGGAAGTACGTACGCGGTGCGGCGTCGACGAGGACGTCGCGATAGACCCGCCTGAGCGCGGAGCAGCTGATGACGCCACCCGAGGCGTCGTGCTCGTTGAGCCACCCGCCGATGTCGGCCAGCCAGGGCCAGCGATCCTCGTCGGTCAGCGGGGTGCCGGCGGACATCTTGGCGATGTTGGACTCGGGGTGGAAGTCGTCGCCATCGGCATACTCGATGTCGAATCGATCAGCCAGCTCATGTCCGATCGCGGACTTGCCGACCCCCGAGATGCCCATGACCACGACAAGCGGCAGCGGATTCATGCCTCGACAGTATGTCCCCTACGTCGCGGCCGGACACCGGGCCGTCGTCAGAGCAGGTCCTTGAGCTCCTTGGGCAGCTCGAACTCGTCGTTGCCGCCGGCCGGGAAGCCGAAGGCGTTCGCCCCGTCCTTCTTGGGTGCGCCGGCAGCCTCGGCGGCGCGCTTGGCGGGGTTGCCGGAGACGCGCTTGCCCTTCTTCTTCTGCTGCGGCTTCTGCTTGGCGCCGGCCCGCTTGCCGGCACCGGGAAGCCCCGGCATGCCGGGCATACCAGGAACTCCGCCGCCGCCCTTGGCCATCTGCTGCATCATCTTGCGGGCGTCGAAGAAGCGGTCGACGAGCTGGTTGACGTCCTTGACCTGGGTGCCGGAGCCCCTGGAGATGCGGGTGCGCCGGGAGCCGTCGATGATCTTGGGGTTGTCGCGCTCGGCCGGCGTCATGGAGCGGATGATCGCCTTGATGCGGTCGACCTCGCGCTCGTCGAAGTTGGCGAGCTGCTCCTTCATGGCGCCCATGCCGGGGAGCATCCCGACGAGCTTGGACATCGAGCCCATCTTGGAGATGGCTTCCATCTGGCTGAGGAAGTCGTCGAGCGTGAACGAGCCGCCCATGAGCTTCTCGGCGGCCTTCTCGGCGTCCTTGGTGTCGATGACCTTCTCGGCCTGCTCGATCAACGTGAGCATGTCGCCCATGTCGAGGATGCGCGACGCCATGCGGTCGGGGTGGAACGCGTCGAAGTCGGTGAGCTTCTCGCCCGTCGACGCGAACATGATCGGCCGGCCGGTGATCGAGCGTACGGACAGCGCCGCGCCGCCGCGGGCATCGCCGTCGAGCTTGGTCAGCACCACGCCGGTGAAGTCGACGC
This sequence comes from Aeromicrobium sp., assembly GCF_036676885.1. Lineage (GTDB taxonomy): Bacteria > Actinomycetota > Actinomycetes > Propionibacteriales > Nocardioidaceae > Aeromicrobium. The sequence continues at coordinate 482 of NZ_JAKFCB010000020.1, read as the reverse complement.
CCTCGAGGAATGCCTCGGCGGTGACGACGGCGTCCTGGCCGATCATCGCGTCGATGACGAACAGCACCTCGTCGGGATCGACCGCGGCGCGGATGTCGGCGGCCTGCTGCATGAGCTCGGCGTCGATGCCGAGGCGACCGGCGGTGTCGACGATCACGACGTCATGGAGGGTGCGGCGAGCCTCGGCGAGACCGTCGGTGGCGACCTTGACCGGGTCGCCGACGCCGTTGCCGGGCTCGGGGGCGAACACCGTGACGCCGGCCTGCCCGCCGACGACCTGGAGCTGGTTGACGGCGTTGGGGCGCTGGAGGTCGGCCGCGACGAGCATCGGCGACTTGCCCTGGCCCTTGAGCCACAGCCCGAGCTTGCCGGCGAGGGTCGTCTTGCCGGCACCCTGGAGGCCGGCCAGCATGATGACGGTCGGCGGGTTCTTGGCGTAGCGGATGCGCCGCGTCTCGCCGCCGAGGATCGTGACGAGCTCG
>NZ_JAKFCB010000019.1:0-18288 GCF_036676885.1 Aeromicrobium sp. | reverse complement strand
GAAGAAAAGCTGCCAAGCGGTGTGCTCCTCTCCACCGTCGAGGGGCTCGCCGGCTACATGCGCAAGGCCTCGTTCTGGCCCGCGACATTCGGCCTCGCGTGTTGCGCGATCGAGATGATGACGTTCGGCGCTCCGCGCTTCGACTCCGCCCGCTTCGGCATGGAGGTCTTCCGCCCCTCGCCGCGCCAGGCCGACCTGATGATCGTGGCCGGCCGGGTCAGCAACAAGATGGCGCCGGTGCTGCGGCAGATCTACGACCAGATGGCCGGCCCCAAGTACGTCCTCGCGATGGGCGTGTGCGCGAGCTCGGGCGGCATGTTCAACAACTACGCGATCGTGCAGGGCGTCGACCACATTGTGCCGGTCGACATGTACCTCCCCGGCTGCCCGCCGCGGCCCGAGATGCTGATCGACGCGATCCTCAAGCTGCACGACCAGATCCAGCACGAGAAGCTCGGCGCCAACCGGCTCAACGAGATCAAGCAGGACGAGAAGGTCGCCCTCCTCGCCACGCCGACCTCGGCCATGAAGGGCCTCATGCGATGAGCGACAAGACCCAGGACGGCTCGCACGAGACGCAGGCCGAGCTCGTCAAGAGTGACGCCGTCGAGCTCGAGATCGTCGAGGTCCGCGAAGGAGCCTTCGGCACCCACGGCACCGGCGACACCAGCGGCTTCGGCGGGCTGACCCGGCCGGTCATCATGCCCGGCGCCAGCCAGCGCCCGTACGGCGGCTGGTACGACGACGTCGCCGACCAGCTGGCCACGATCACCGAGCTGGACCAGGCGATCGAGAAGGTCGTCGTCGACCGCGGCGAGATCACGTTCTTCATCCGCCGCCACAAGCTCCTCGAGACCGTGACGCACCTGCGCAACGATCCCCTGCTGCGCTTCGAGTTCTGCTCCAGCGTGAGCGGTGTCCACTTCCCGCACGAGACCGGTCGCGAGCTGCACGTCGTCTATCACCTGCTCTCGATGACCCACAACCGGCGCATCCGCCTCGAGGTCGTCACGCCCGACGACGATCCGCACATCCCGAGCGTCGTCAGCATCTACCCGACCGCCGACTGGCAGGAGCGGGAGACCTGGGACATGTTCGGCATCATCTTCGACGGCCACCCCGCGCTGACCCGCATCCTGATGCCGGACGACTGGCCCGGCCACCCGCAGCGCAAGGACTACCCGCTGGGCGGCATCCCGGTCGAGTACAAGGGCGGCACGATCGCACCGCCGGACCAGCGGAGGAGCTACTCATGACCGCGACCACTGATCCCTACGCGAGCACGACCGACTCCACCGAGGGTCCGGTCTTCACCGTCACTGGCCAGGACTGGGACACGATCGACGCCTCGGCGGTCGAGGGCGACCACCTGGTCATCAACATGGGCCCGCAGCACCCGTCGACCCACGGCGTGCTCCGCCTGATCCTCGAGATCGACGGCGAGACCGTACGCGATGCCCGTGCCGGCGTCGGCTACCTGCACACCGGCATCGAGAAGAACATGGAGTACCGCACCTGGACGCAGGGCGTGACGTTCTGCACCCGGATGGACTACGTCGCCCCGTTCTCCAACGAGGCCGCGTACGTCATGGCGGTCGAGAAGCTGCTCGGCATCGAGGCCCCCGAGAAGGCCCAGGTCATGCGGGTTCTGCTGCTCGAGCTCAACCGGGTGTCGTCGCACCTCGTCGCGCTCGCCACCGGCGGCATGGAGATCGGCGCCCTGACGGTCATGACATGCGGGTTCCGTGACCGTGAGCTGATCCTCGACCTGTTCGAGATGATCACCGGCCTGCGCATGAACCACGCGTTCTTCCGTCCCGGCGGCGTCGCCCAGGACCTGCCGGCCGGCGGCATCGAGAAGCTCCGCTCCACGGTGCGCCTGCTCAAGAAGCGCCTGCCCGAGTACGCCGCGCTCTGCAACGCCAACCCGATCTTCAAGGGCCGGCTCAAGGGCGTCGGCCACCTCGAGCTCGCCGGCTGCCTCGCGCTCGGCCTGACCGGCCCGATCCTCCGGGCCACCGGCTACGACTGGGATCTCCGAAAGAAGCAGCCCTACTGGGGCTACGACACGTACGACTTCGACGTCGTGACCCGCGACGAGCCGGATGCCTACGGCCGGTTCCGCGTGCGACTCGACGAGATGTGGGAGTCCCTCAAGATCGTCGACCAGGCCATCGAGCGCCTCGCCGGCATGGAGGGCCAGCCCGTCATGGTCGCCGACAAGAAGATCGCCTGGCCCTCGCAGCTGAGCGTCGGGTCCGACGGCCAGGGCAACTCCGCCGAGCACATCAAGCACATCATGGGCGAGTCGATGGAAGCGCTGATCCACCACTTCAAGATCGTGACCGAGGGCTTCCGCGTGCCGGCCGGTCAGGCGTACGCGAGCGTCGAGGCCCCCCGCGGCGAGATCGGCTGCCACATCGTCTCCGACGGTGGCACCAGGCCCTATCGCGCGCACTTCCGGGATCCGTCGTTCGTCAACCTGCAGGGCACCTCGGTCATGAGCGAGGGCGGCATGCTGTCCGACGTGATCGTGGCGATCGCCAGCATCGATCCCGTCATGGGTGGGGTGGATCGCTAGTGAGTACGAAGTTGCGAGATCCAAGACCGACCGGGCGAGTGATGGGCCTATGACGCTTTCCGATGTAACGACACGTGAGTTGCGGGAACTGGCTTCGCGGTACCCGCAGTCACGGTCGGCCTTGCTGCCGATGCTCCACCTGATCCAGGCTGCCGAGGGCAATGTCACCAACGAGGGCATCGAGGTCTGTGCCGAGATCCTGGGCATCAGCGCCGCCGAGGTCTCTGGGGTCGCGACGTTCTACACGATGTACAAGCGCCGCCCCATGGGCGAGCACCACGTCGGCGTCTGCACCAACACCCTGTGCGCCGTGATGGGTGGCGACCTGATCTTCGAGCGGCTCAAGGGCCACCTCGACGTCGGCAATGACGAGACGACCGAGGACGGCAAGGTCACCCTCGAGCACATCGAGTGCAACGCTGCCTGTGACTTCGCGCCGGTCATGATGGTCAACTGGGAGTTCTTCGACAACCAGACCCCCGAGTCCGCGGTCGAGGTCGTCGACAAGCTGCGTGCCGGCGAGCCGGTCAAGGCCACCCGTGGCGCGACGATCACGTCGTGGCGCGAGGCCGAGCGGGTGCTCGCGGGATTCGAGGACGGCCTCGCAGACGAGGGACCGGCCGCCGCCGGACCGTCGCTCGCGGGCCTTGAGATCGCCGCCGAACGCGGCTGGTCAGCACCCACACCGGGCGCCGTCAAGGCCAAGCCCACTGACGTCGCGGACACGAAGGTCGAGGCCGTCGAGCAGGCCGACACCTCGCGCGCAGAGTCCGAGACCAAGCAAGAGGAGGGCAAGGATGACTGACACCCTCACCCCGGTGCTCAGCGCCGACTGGGGCACGGATCGCGCATGGACCCTCAAGGCCTACAAGAAGGCCGGTGGCTATGCCGCCCTCGAGACCGCGCTCAAGATGGCGCCCGACGACGTCATCGCGATGGTCAAGGACTCGGGGCTCCGCGGTCGCGGCGGCGCCGGGTTCCCGACCGGCATGAAGTGGAGCTTCATCCCGCAGGACAACCCCAAGCCCAAGTACCTCGTGGTCAATGCCGACGAGTCCGAGCCGGGCACCTGCAAGGACATCCCGCTCATGATGGCGACGCCGCACACCCTGATCGAGGGCGTCATCATCGCGGCCCACGCGATCCGCGCCAAGACCGCGTTCATCTACGTACGCGGCGAGGTCCTCCACGTCGTACGCCGGCTGCGCGCCGCCGCTCGTGAGGCGAAGAAGGCCGGCTACCTCGGCACCGACATCCTCGGCTCGGGTGTCGACGTCGAGCTGATCATCCACGCCGGCGCCGGCGCCTACATCTGCGGCGAGGAGACCGCGCTCCTCGACTCGCTCGAGGGCCGCCGCGGCCAGCCCCGCCTGCGTCCGCCGTTCCCCGCCGTCGAAGGGCTCTACGCCTCCCCGACCGTCGTCAACAACGTCGAGTCGATCGCCTCGGTGCCGTCGATCGTCAAGAACGGCATCGACTGGTTCGGCTCGATGGGCACCGAGAAGTCCAAGGGCTACACGCTCTACTCGCTCTCGGGCCACGTCGCGCGCCCCGGCCAGTACGAAGCGCCGCTCGGCATCACGCTCCGCGAGCTGCTCGACCTCGGCGGCGGCATGCGCCCCGGCAGCGAGCTCAAGTTCTGGACCCCCGGCGGGTCGTCGACGCCGCTCCTGACTGCCGAGCACCTCGACATCCCGCTCGACTACGAGGGAGTCGGCGCGGCCGGGTCGATGCTGGGCACCAAGGCGCTCCAGGTGTTCGACCAGACGACCTCGGTCGTACGCTGCGTGCTCCGCTGGACCGAGTTCTACAAGCACGAGTCGTGCGGCAAGTGCACCCCGTGCCGCGAGGGCACGTGGTGGCTCGTCCAGACCCTGCAGCGCCTCGACGAGGGCCAGGGCAAGGACGGCGACATCGAGCTGCTGCTCGACCTGTGTGACAACATCCTCGGCCGTTCGTTCTGCGCCCTCGGTGACGGTGCGACCAGCCCGATCACCTCGGCGATCCAGTACTTCCGCGAGGAGTTCGAGTCCGGCATGCACACGCCGTCGCGTGAGCTGTTCCCGCCGGCCGCGTCCACCCTGTTCGCCCAGGAGGTGACGGCCTCATGACCGTTGACGAGGTCTCGACAGGCTCAACCGGCGCCGCGCCGGTCGAGCTCGTGACGCTGACGATCGACGATGTCGAGGTCAGCGTTCCCAAGGGCACGCTGGTGATCCGCGCCGCCGAGCTGATCGGCACCGAGATCCCGCGGTTCTGCGACCACCCGCTCCTCGAACCGGTCGGCGCGTGCCGCCAGTGCCTCGTCGAGATCACCGACGCCGGCAACGGCCGCGGGTTCCCCAAGCCGCAGGCGTCCTGCACGATCGAGGTCGCCGCCGGCATGGTCGTCAAGACCCAGGTCACGTCGCCGGTCGCCGAGAAGGCGCAGCGCGGCAACATGGAGTTCCTGCTGATCAACCACCCGCTCGACTGCCCGGTGTGCGACAAGGGCGGCGAGTGCCCGCTGCAGAACCAGTCGATGACGCACGGCCAGGGCGAGAGCCGCTTCACCGAGGTCAAGCGGACGTTCCCCAAGCCCATCAAGGTCTCCGAGCAGGTTCTGCTCGACCGTGAGCGCTGCGTCCTGTGCGCCCGCTGCACCCGGTTCTCCGAGCAGATCGCCGGCGATCCGTTCATCGCGCTGATCGAGCGCGGCGCGCAGCAGCAGGTCGGCATCTACGAGGAGGAGCCGTTCAGCTCCTACTTCTCCGGCAACACGATCCAGATCTGCCCCGTCGGCGCGCTGACCAGCGCCGACTACCGGTTCCGCGCCCGCCCGTTCGACCTGGTCTCGACCCCGTCGATCGCCGAGCACGACTCGAGCGGCTCCGCGATCCGCGTCGACCACCGGCGCGGCCGCGTCATGCGCCGGCTCGCGGGTGACGACCCCGAGGTCAACGAGGAGTGGATCACCGACAAGGACCGCTTCGCGTTCACCTACGCCACGATCGGCGATCGCATCACGACGCCGCTCGTACGCAATCCCGAGACCGAGCTGCTCGAGCCCGCGTCGTGGCCGGCCGCCCTGGCCGCCGCCGCCAAGGGCCTCGCACGTGCCGAGGGCAAGGTCGGCGTCCTGCCCGGCGGTCGCCTGACCGCCGAGGACGCCTTCGCCTACAGCAAGTTCGCCCGCACCGTCCTGCGTACCAACGACATCGACTTCCGGGCCCGCGCGCACTCGGAGGAGGAGGCCCAGTTCCTCGCCTCGCGGGTCGCCACGACGTCGCTGGACGTCACGTTCGCCGACCTCGAGAAGGCGTCGACCGTGGTCCTCGTCGGCTTCGAGCCCGAGGACGAGAACGGCAGCATCTTCCTGCGACTGCGCAAGGCCTCGCGCTCCGGCGTCAAGGTCGTCGCGATCGCGAGCCACGCCACGCGCGGCCTCCGCAAGATGTCCGGCGAGCTCGTCCAGACCGTCCCGGGACACGAGCCGGCCGCACTGGCCGCGCTCGAGCTCGACGGCGACGCGATCCTCCTCGCCGGTGAGCGGCTCGCCTCCGTGCCGGGCGGCTTCAGCGCGCTCGTGGCCGCCGCCGACCAGGCCGGCGCCCGCATCGCCTGGGTCCCACGCCGGGCCGGCGAACGCGGCGCGATCGAGGCCGGCTGCCTGCCGGACCTGCTGCCCGGTGGCCGTCCGCTCGACGATGTCGAAGCGCGTACGGACCTCGCCGCCGCCTGGGGCGTACGCACGGTCCCGGCACGCCGAGGACGCACCACGACCGAGATCTTCGAGGACACCCGGCTCGGGACCGTCCACGCGCTGCTGATCGGCGGCGTCGAGATCGACGACCTGCCCGATCCCGTGGGTGCGCGCCGGGCGCTGACCAAGGCCGACTTCATCGTGAGCCTCGAGGTTCGCGAGAGCGAGGTGACCGAGGTCGCCGACGTCGTCCTGCCGGTCGCCCCGGTCGTCGAGAAGCCCGGCAGCTTCGTCAACTGGGAGGGCCGCGTCCGTACGTTCGACGCCGTGCTCCACGAGCCCAACTCGTTGACCGACATCCGGATCCTGGCCGGCCTCGCCGAGGAGTTGGGCCAGCCGCTCGGCTTCCGTACCGTGGCGCAGGCGCGTGCCGCCATGCACGACGTCGGTGCATGGGATGGCGAGCGTGCCGCCTTCCCGTCCAAGACTTACGAGCAGGCGCCGCAAGCAAGTAAGCGCACCGTGGTCCTCGACACCTGGCGCCTCATGATCGACGACGGGCGCGGCCAGGACGGCCAGCTCGAGTTCAAGGCGACCGCCCGGCCGGCGGTGCTGCGGGCCAGCGAGGCGACGCTCAAGGCGTTCGACGTCGAGCCCGGCGGCCTGGCGACGCTGTCCACCGAGACCGGCAGCGTCAGCTTCCCGACCGAGGTCGCCGACCTGCCCGACGGCGTCGTCTGGGCACCCGCCAACTCCGGTGCCAGCCTGCGGGCGGCCCTGGGCGCGGGCTACGCCGACCACGTGACCCTCAGCGGAGGTGCAGCCTCATGAGCGACATCTTCGGCAACGAGCCGTTCTGGGTGATCCTGCTCAAGTCGGTCCTGATCTTCGTCGTGCTGGTCGTCTACACGCTGTTCAACATCTGGTTCGAGCGCCGCGTCGTCGCCAAGATGCAGCACCGCATCGGCCCCAACGTGCACGGCAAGTTCGGCCTGCTGCAGAGCCTCGCCGACGGCGTCAAGCTCGCGCTCAAGGAGGACATCGTCGTCAAGGCGGCCGACAAGGTCGTCTACATCCTGGCGCCGATCCTCGCGACGATCCCGGCGTTCCTCGCCTGGGCGGTCATCCCGTTCGGGCCCGAGGTCACGATCCCGTTCACCGACCAGAAGACGGTCCTGCAGCTCACGGACCTGCCGGTCGCGGTGCTCTACATCCTCGCGGTCACCTCGATCGGCATCTACGGCATCGTGCTCGCGGGTTGGGCGTCCGGCTCGATCTACGCCCTGCTGGGTGGCCTGCGCTCGAGCGCGCAGATGATCTCGTACGAGGTCGCGATGGGCCTGTCGTTCGTGTCGGTGTTCATGTACGCCGGCTCGATGTCGACGTCCGAGATCGTCTCCGCGCAGACCGACATGTGGTACTTCGTGCCGCTGTTCCCGTCGTTCGTCATCTACGTCATCGCGATGATCGGCGAGACCAACCGGGCGCCGTTCGACCTCCCCGAGGCCGAGGGCGAGCTGGTCGGCGGGTTCCACACCGAGTACTCCTCGCTCAAGTTCGCGCTGTTCTTCCTGGCCGAGTACGTCAACATGGTCACCGTCTCGGCGCTGGCCACGACCCTGTTCCTCGGCGGCTGGCGCGCCCCGTTCGGCCTGTCGCAGGCCTTTGACGGGGCCCTGAACGAGGGCTACTGGCCGCTGCTGTGGTTCTTCGGCAAGACGCTGTGCTTCATCTTCCTGTTCGTCTGGTTGCGCGGCACGCTCCCGCGCATGCGCTACGACCAGTTCATGAGCTTCGGCTGGAAGATCCTGATCCCGGTCTCGCTGGCCTGGATCGTTGCCGTCGCCTTCATCCGCAAGCTCAAGAGCGAGGAGCTGCTGGACCAGCGGACCCTGATGTGGGTCGCGATCGTGGCTGGCGTACTGGTCGTGGCCACGTTCCTGATCCCGGAGAAGAAGGAACCCGAGCCCGAACCGCCGTCGGACGACGAGGAGTTCGACGCGTTCGCCGGCGGCTATCCCGTACCGCCCATCACCGAGCCACCGACCAGGAGCGCGCGATGACGAGCAATCCGATCCGCGAGACACTCTGGGACCCGATCGCCGGATTCGGCGTGACGTTCCGGACGATGTTCCGCAAGACCGTGACCGAGCAGTACCCGTTCGAGAAGGTCCCGACGGCGCCGCGCTTCCATGGCCGCCACCAGCTCAACCGCTGGCCCGACGGCCTCGAGAAGTGCATCGGCTGCGAGCTGTGCGCGTGGGCCTGCCCCGCCGACGCGATCTACGTCGAGGGCGCTTCCAACGTCGACGGCGACCGCTACAGCCCCGGCGAGCGCTACGGCCGCGTCTACCAGATCAACTACCTGCGCTGCATCCTGTGCGGCCTGTGCATCGAGGCGTGCCCGACCCGAGCGCTGACGATGACCAACGAGTACGAGCTGGCCGACAACAACCGCGCCGACCTGATCTACGAGAAGGACGACCTGCTCGCACCGCTGCTGCCCGGCATGGTCGAGCCGCCCCACGAGATGATGATCAGCGACGACCACCAGGACTACTACCGCGGCAAGTCGCTGCCGATCTTCCCGGTCGATGCGGCCGAGACCGCCGAGGTCAACCCTGCAGGCGCACCCGGGGAGGACTCGTGACCGCGTTCTGGTTCCTCGCGCCGATCATGGTGATCGCCGCACTCGGCCTGGTCTTCGCGCGCAAGGCCGTGCACGCCGCCCTCTGCCTGGCGGTCGTCATGATCAGCCTCGCCGTGCTCTACGCCGCCCAGGGTGCGCCGTTCCTGTTCGCCGTGCAGATCATCGTCTACACCGGCGCGATCATGATGCTGTTCCTGTTCGTCCTGATGCTGGTCGGTGTCGACTCCTCCGACGCGGTCAAGGAGACGATCGGCGGCCAGCGCCTCGCCGCCGCGGTCATCGGCCTGACGTTCGGCATCACGGTGGTCCTCGCGGTCGGCCAGACCGTGTCCGGTGTCGTTGTGGGCCTCAAGGCGGCGAACGGCAACGGCAATGCGTACGGACTCAGCGAGCTGCTGTTCGGCAAGTACGTCTTGGCGTTCGAGTTCACCAGCGCGCTGCTGATCACCGCGGCCCTGGGCGCGATGGTGCTGGCCCACAAGGAGCGCCTCACGCGCCCCCACTCGCAGGCCGACATCGCCGCGCGGCGCATGCGGGAGTACGCCGAGTCCGGCCGTCACCCGGGCCCGCTGCCGACTCCTGGAGTCTTCGCCCGCCACAACGCCGTCGACACCCCGGCGCTGCTGCCTGACGGCACTCCGCTCGAGTCCTCGATCTCGTCGAGCCTGGTGGCTCGCGGGCAGGTCCGTGAGGGCTTCGACGACGACATCGACAAGGTCGTCGAGCAGCTCGAGGACGAAGGTCCGGACGACTCGCTCGGAGGGGAAAAGTGAACGAGTACATCACGCTGTCGCTGATCCTGTTCACGATCGGCTCGGTCGGCGTCCTGGTGCGCCGCAACGCGATCGTCGTCTTCATGTGCATCGAGCTCATGCTCAACGCGACCAACCTCGCGTTCGTCAGCTTCTCCCGGCAGCACGGCAACCTCGACGGGCAGGTGGCGGCGTTCTTCGTCATGGTCGTCGCGGCCGCCGAGGTCGTCGTCGGACTGTCGATCATCGTGTCCATCTATCGCACGCGTCGTTCGGCCTCGGTCGACGAGGCGAGCCTGCTGAAGTCCTAGGAGACCAACGATGTTCGATCTCCAGTGGCTGCTGATCGCCATCCCGCTGGCCAGTGGCCTGGGCCTCCTGGTGTGGGGCAAGGAGGGTGACCGCTTCGGTCACCTGATCGGCACGGCCGCGTCCTCGCTGTCCTTCATCTTCGGTGTCGTGCTGTTCGCCGCGCTGCTGGGCAAGGATGCCGAGCACCGGTCCGAGTCGACCGAGCTCTTCACCTGGATCGACGCCGGGTCGTTCCACGTCGACATGGGCTTCACGTTCGACCAGCTGTCGGGCCTGTTCGTCCTGCTCATCACGGGCGTCGGCACGCTGATCCACATCTACTCGATCGGCTACATGGCTCACGACGAGCGTCGCCGCCGGTTCTTCGCGTTCCTCAACATCTTCATCGCGTCGATGCTGGCGCTCGTCCTGGCCTCGGACTACCTCGTCCTGTTCCTCGGCTGGGAGGGCGTCGGCCTGGCGTCCTACCTGCTGATCGGGTTCTGGCAGCACAAGGACTCCGCCTCCGCGGCCGCCAAGAAGGCATTCGTCGTCAACCGCGTCGGCGACCTCGGCATGGCGCTCGGCATCATGCTGATGTTCGCCGAGTTCGGCACCTCGTCGATCTCCGCGGTCAACGGCGCCATCACCGGCGCGTCCGGCACGATCGCGACCACCCTCGGCCTGCTCCTGCTGCTCGGCGCGTGCGGCAAGTCCGCCCAGGTGCCGCTGCAGAGCTGGCTCCTCGACGCGATGGAGGGCCCGACCCCGGTCTCGGCCCTGATCCACGCCGCGACGATGGTCACCGCCGGCGTCTACCTCGTCGTACGCTCCAACGGCATCTTCGACGCCTCCGAGGCGGCCCGCACCGCGGTCATCATCGTCGGGCTCGTCACGCTGCTCGCCGGTGCCTGGATCGGTTGCGCCAAGGACGACATCAAGAAGGCGCTCGCCGGTTCGACCATGAGCCAGATCGGCTACATGATGCTGGCCGCAGGCCTCGGCCCGGCTGGATACGCGTTCGCGATCTTCCACCTCATCACGCACGGCTTCTTCAAGGCCAACATGTTCCTCGGCGCCGGATCGGTCATGCACGGCATGAACGACGACGTCGAGATGCGCCACTACGGCGGCCTGCGTACGTTCATGCCGGTCACGTTCGCGACCTTCGGGATCGGCTACCTCGCGATCATCGGCGTCCCGCCGTTCGCGGGCTTCTGGTCCAAGGACAAGATCATCGAGACCGCCTTCGGCGAGAACTTCTGGGTCGGCATGGGCGCCCTGCTCGGCGCCGGCGTGACGGCGTTCTACATGACCCGCCTGATGATCATGACGTTCCTGTCAGAGAAGCGCTGGCGCGAGGACGTGCACCCGCACGAGTCGCCGCGCGTCATGACGTGGCCGCTCGTCGCACTCGCGGCATTGTCCGCCGTCGGTGGCATCCTGCTGCTGGGCGACTGGATCACCGAGTGGCTCGAGCCGGTCACCGGTCACGCGGAGCACCACGAGCTCGCGATTCCCGCGATCGTCCTGACCCTCATCATCACGGCCGTCGTGGTGGTCGGTGTCGCAGCCGCCGCGTTCTTCTACAGCCGTGAGCCGATCGCCGCCGAGATGCCCGCCGACAGCTCGGTCTCGATCTTCGCTCGTGCCGGCCGCCACGAGCTCTACGGCAACGAGCTCAACGACGCCGTCGTCGTACGCCCGACCCGCCACCTCACCCGGTTCCTGGTGTGGTTCGACGGCAAGGGAGTCGACGGCTTCGTGACCGGTGTGGCCGACCGGCTCGGTGACACCTCACAGTTCCTGCGCAAGCCGCAGACCGGCTACGTCCGTTCGTACGCCCTCACGATGTTCGGCGGCGTTGCCGTCCTCGTCCTTGCCCTCCTGGCGGTGACCCTCGCATGATCCTCTCGATCCTCGCCGCGACTCCGATCGCGGGAGCGCTGATCCTCGCTCTCCTGCCCCGTGAGTCCGCACCACACCACCGGGCCAAGTACGTCGCGCTCGGTGTCGCGCTCATCACGCTCGCCCTGTCGCTCGTCGTCATGGCGAAGTTCGACCAGGACACCGGCGGCTACCAGCTGACCGAGAAGCACGAGTGGATCAAGGTCTTCGGTGCCTACTACTCGGTGGGCGTCAACGGCATCGGCATCACGCTGATCCTGCTGACCACGATCCTCACGCCGATCGTGATCCTCGCGGCGTTCGGCGACCGGCTGCCCGATCCCAAGAACACGAATGCGTACCTCGCCTGGATGCTGGCGGTCGAAGGCCTCGCGATCGGCGCGTTCTCGGCGACCGATGCGTTCTTGTTCTACGTCCTGTTCGAGGCGACGCTGATCCCGCTCTACTTCCTGATCGGCTCGTTCGGCGGGCCCAACCGGTCGTACGCCGCGGTCAAGTTCCTGATCTACAACCTCGTCGGCGGCCTGCTGATGCTGGCCTCGATCGTCGGCCTCTACGTCATCAGCGCCCGTCAGGGTGATGCCTCGTTCCTGCTGAGCGACCTGCAGAACCTCGACTTCAGCACCAACACCGAGCGGCTGCTGTTCCTCGGGTTCATGGCGGCGTTCGCGATCAAGGCGCCGCTGTGGCCGCTGCACACCTGGCTGCCCGACGCGGCCGGCCAGGCGACCCCCGGCACGTCGGTCCTGATGGTCAGCGTCGTCGACAAGATCGGCACGTTCGGCATGGTCACCTGGTGCCTCCAGCTGTTCCCGGAGGCGGCCGACTGGGCCAGCCCGGTCGTCATGGTGCTCGCGGTCATCAGCATCCTCTACGGTGCCCTGCTCGCGGTCGGCCAGGACGACATCCGCCGGCTCATCGCGTTCACCTCGGTGTCGCACTTCGGCTTCATCATCCTCGGCATCTTCGCGTTCACGACGACGTCGCTGGCCGGCTCGACGCTCTACATGTTCAACCACGGCCTGTCGACCGCCGCGCTGTTCCTCGTCACGGGCATGATGATCGCCCGTCGCGGCTCGGCGCGGATCTCCGACTTCGGCGGCGTCCAGAAGATCGCGCCGATCATGTCCGGCGTCCTGCTGCTGGCCGGCCTGTCGAGCCTGTCCCTGCCGGGCCTCGCGCCGTTCATCTCCGAGTTCCTGGTGCTGGCCGGTACGTTCACGCGGTCGATCCCGGCAGCGGCGTTCGCGACCCTCGGCATCGTGCTCGCGGCGCTCTACATCCTGATCATGTACCAACGCGTCATGACCGGACCGCTCAAGCCCGGCAACGAGGGCGTGACCGATCTCGACCACCGCGAGATGGCGTCGCTGACCCCCGCGATCATCCTGATCGTCGGCCTGGGCTTCTTCCCGCAGCCGCTCCTCAACGTCATCAACCCCGCGATCGACGGGGTGATCAGCCACGTCGGCAAGGGCGATCCGTCGCCCAAGACACCCGTGCAGATCGATGACTCAGCCGTGCAGGAAGGAGGCCACAAATGATCGCCACCTACGCATCCGCGACCGACCTCCCTGACATCTCTGCGCCGCACATCGAGTACGCCCTGCTGGCGCCGCTGTTCATCGTTGCCGGCGCCGCGGTGCTCGGCGTCATCGTCGAGGCCTTCTGGCCCCGCAAGACCCGCTTCCTCGTGCAGACCGTGATCGCGGTCGTCGGCATCGTCGCCGCTCTCGCCGACACCGTCTGGGTCTTCGTCGAGGAGCTCGATGTCGTCGAGGGCGCCAGCCTGGCCCGCGGCCAGGTCGCCGCCGAGGGTGCCCTGTCGATCGACGGCCCCGGCGTGTTCGCCTGGGGAATCCTGCTGATCTTCGGGCTCCTGAGCATGCTGCTGTTCGCCGAGCGCCGCCTCGAGGGCGGGCTCAGCCCGTTCACCGGCCGGGCCGCCGACGCGCCCGGCTCGGCCGCCGAGGCCGAGGCGATCAAGAACCGCGTCGAGCACACCGAGGTCTTCCCGCTCGCGCTGTTCGCCCTCTCCGGCATGATGCTGTTCGCGACGTCGAACGACCTGCTGACGATGTTCGTGTCGCTCGAGGTCCTGAGCCTCCCGCTCTACATCCTGTGCGGGCTGGCCCGGCGCCGCCGGCTCCTGAGCCAGGAGGCGGCGCTCAAGTACTTCCTGCTGGGCGCGTTCTCGTCGGTGTTCTTCCTCTACGGCATCGCCCTGACGTACGGCTACGCCGGCAGCTTCAGGCTCTCCGACATCGACCTCGCGATCACCAACCGCACGGGCGGCGAGAACATGCTGCTCGCCGCGACCGCGCTGATGGCGGTCGGCCTGCTGTTCAAGATCGGCGCGGTGCCGTTCCACACCTGGACGCCCGACGTCTACCAAGGCGCCCCGACTGCCGTGACCGCGTTCATGGCGGCCGGCACCAAGGCGGCCGCGTTCCTGGCGCTGCTGCGGGTGTTCTTCGTGGCCTTCGGTGGCACCGAGTGGGACTGGAAGCCGACGATCATTGCGATCGCGATCATCACGATGTTCCTCGGCGCGGTCGTCTCGATCTCGCAGACCGACGTCAAGCGCATGCTGGCCTACTCGTCGATCGCCCATGCAGGCTTCCTGCTGGTGGGCTTCGTCGGCGCCTACGTCGCGACGGGCGACTCGACGCGGGTCACCTCGACCTCGAGCATCCTGTTCTACCTGACGGTCTACGGCGTCTCGTCGATCGGCGCGTTCGCGGTCGTGACCCTCGTACGCGACTCCGGCGGCGAGACGACGCACCTGTCCAGGTGGGCCGGTCTCGGCAAGACGTCGCCGGTGCTCGCGGGCTCGTTCGCGTTGTTCATGCTGTCGTTCGCCGGCATCCCGCTGACGGGTGGCTTCATCGGCAAGTGGACCGTCTTCAGCGCGGCCTGGTCCGGTGGCTTCTGGTGGCTCGTCGTGATCGGCGTCCTCGTGAGCGCGCTGGCCGCGTACTTCTACGTCCGCGTCATCGTCCTGATGTTCTTCACCGACCCGGTCGGCGACGGCCCGACCGTCGCCGTGCCGAGCGTCCTGACCACTGCGGTGCTCGCCGCGGCTGTGATCGTCACGCTGGGACTCGGTATCATTCCGGGACCGGTGCTCGATCTCGCGCAGCATGCGGGCGCCTTCGTGCGCTGATCCGTTCCCCAAGGAGTTCCGCGTGTCCCGTCTGGGTGTCTCGTTCACCGACCCCGCCCTGGAAGCACGCGTCCTGGCGGGGGTCGAACAGGTCGAGAAGCAGCTCGCTGCGGCCGTCGACAGCCCGGAGAAGTTCGTCGCCGAGGCCGCCGCGCACCTGCTCAATGCCGGCGGCAAGCGCTTCCGGCCGCTGCTGGTCATGCTCAGCGCCGAGTTCGGTGAGTCGGCCAACCCCGACGTCGTACGATCCGCGGTCGTCGTCGAGCTGACCCACCTGGCCACGCTCTACCACGACGACGTCATGGACGAGGCCGACAAGCGCCGCGGCGCCCCCAGTGCCAACGCACGCTGGGACAACTCGGTCGCGATCCTCGTCGGCGACTACCTGTTCGCGCAGGCGTCCGACCTCGTCTCCGACCTCGGACCCGAGTCCGTACGCATCCAGGCGCGTACGTTCTCACGCCTCGTGCAGGGCCAGATCCGCGAGACCCTCGGTCCGGCGGAGGGCGACGACGCCCTCGCGCACTACCTCTCGGTGGTCGCGGACAAGACCGGATCGCTGATCGCCACCGCCGCGCTGTTCGGCGCCAAGATGGCCGGGGCGCCCGTCGACGTGCAGGAGACGCTCAGCGAGTTCGGCGAGCGGGTCGGAGCGGCGTTCCAGCTCAGTGACGACATCATCGACATCGCCAGCGAGACCGGCGACTCGGGCAAGACTCCCGGCACCGACCTCCGTGAGGGCGTCCCCACCCTGCCGACGCTCATCGCGCTCCGGTCGACCGACCCCGGCAGCGAGCGCCTGCGGTCGCTGCTGGCCAAGCCGCTGACCGACGATGCCGAGCTCGACGAGGCGCTCACCCTGCTGCGCCCGCACCCCGCGATGGCGGAGGCCCGCTCCTACGTCCAGGCCGAGGCCGATGCCGCGAGCGCCCTGCTCGCCAAGCTGCCCGACGTACCGGCCCGCGCAGCCCTGCAGGCGCTGTGCGACACCGTCGCCACACGCTTGGGCTGACGGCCCTAGATGCAGGCCGGCTCGGGCTCGACACCGCGCCGGCGTCGGCTCGTGACGGCATCGACCGTGAAGATCACGAGGGCGAGCCACACGAGGATGAAGCCGATCCAGCGTTCGGTGGTCATGGTCTCGTCGAAGATCGTCAGCCCGGTGATGAACTGGATGATCGGGCCGAGGTACTGCAGGATGCCGATCGTCGTCAGGGTCAGGCGCGTGGCCGCCGCACCGAACAGCAGGAGCGGGATCGCGGTGACCACTCCCGTACCGACGAGCAGGGTGGCGTTCAGGGGCCCGTCATGGCCGAATGTCAGGTCGCCGCGCACCTGCAGGGCGACCAGGAACGCGACGGCCACGGGAAACAGGATCGCGGTCTCCATCCCGAGTCCCTCGAACGCGCCCAGGTTGGCCTTCTTCTTGAGGAACCCGTATGCCGCGAACGAGAACGCGACCAGGAGCGCGATCCACGGCAGCCGTCCGTAGCCGATCGACAGCACGACGACCGCCACGATGCCGATTCCGACGGCGGCCCATTGCGCCGTTCGCAGGGTCTCCTTCAGCACGAAGACACCGAGCAGCACCGTGACGAGCGGGTTGATGAAGTAGCCCAGCGACGTCTCGACGACGTGCCCGTGGGTGACGCCGTAGATGAAGCCACCCCAGTTGAGCGCGATCGTGACCGACGCGAACGCCAGGATCACCATGAGCCGGCGGTCGCGGGCGATCGCGATGAATGTCGACCACTTGCCCATCGCCGAGATGGACACCAGGACGAAGACCATCGACCAGACGAATCGGTGGGCGAGGACCTCCAGCGAGCTTGCCGGGTCGAGCAGCGGCCAGTAGAGCGGGAAGAATCCCCAGCACAGGTAGGCAGCGGCTCCAAGCGCAACACCGCTCTTGGAGTCGTTCACGAGACGAGAGTACGCCCGTAGTCGCCCGCCTCTCGGCAACCCCGGCGTACCCACGAAAAAATGGCCGGATTTCGCTTACACGTGTCCGGCCCGGCACCATGGCCCCATGACCACACCGCGCTGGTTCACCGACACCGGAGATGGCCACTCCGAGTGGTATGTCGAGCGCTTTCGCACGATGGCCGCGGAAGGGGCTGACCTCGCAGGCGAGGCACGGCTGATCGACGCCATCGCGGCACCGGGCTCCCGCATCCTCGATGCCGGGTGCGGGCCCGGCCGGGTCGGAGCCGTGCTCCATCAACGTGGCCACACGGTGGTCGGCGTCGACGCGGACCCGGTGCTGATCGCCGCGGCGAATGAGGATCACCCGGGCCCGAGGTGGCTGGTCGCCGACCTGGCCGAGCTCGACCTGGACGAGGAACCGTTCGATGTCGCTGTCGTCGCCGGCAACGTCATGGTGTTCGTGGCGCCGGGCACGGAGGCCGAGGTGCTCGCCAGGTTGCGCGCCCACGTGCGTACGGGCGGCCGGATCGTGCTGGGCTTCGCGCTCGACCGTGGCTACGGCATCGAGCGGTTCGACGCGGACATCGCGACCGCGGGCCTCGTGCTCGAGCAGCGCTTCGCGACGTGGGACCTGGTGCCGTTCACCGACGAGGCGGAGTTCGCGGTCACGTTCCTGCGCGTGCCCTGACTACCCGCCGAGAGGCCCGGGATGGGCTAGCGTCGAAGCATGCTCGCCGCTGGGCGCTTCGAGGCGTACGGGCCGTCCCACCTGACGGTCCTGGCGATCTTCGCTGTCGGTGTCGTGCTGATCGTGACGGCGGGCCGGCGGCTGATCGGCACGCCGGCCGAGGAGCCATTCCGTCGGGTGCTCGCGGTCGCCGTCCTGGCCGTCGCGGGTTCCTTGCAGGTCCTGCAGCTCACCCCCGGTGAGTGGAACTGGCAGACGTCGCTGCCACTCCAGCTCTGCGACCTCGGCTGGATGCTCGCGGTGTACGCGCTGTGGACGCGCAACCGGCTCAGCGCGACCATCACCTATCTGTGGGGGATCACGCTCACGACGCAGGGCATCTTCACGCCGGACCTCCACTCGGAGTTCCCCGAGCTGCGCTTCCTGATGTTCTGGGGCATGCACCTGCTCGTCGTGTGGGCGGCCTTGCTCCTCGTGCCCGGCCTCCGGATCCTGCCCACGTGGCGCACCTATCGGCAGACCGTCGCGATCACGCTGGTCTGGGCCGTCAGCGTGTACGTCTTCAACGTCATCGCCGACACCAACTACGGCTACCTCAACCGTCTGCCGAAGAGCTCGTCCCTGCTGGACTACCTCGGCCCGTG
>NZ_JAKFCB010000018.1:0-15034 GCF_036676885.1 Aeromicrobium sp. | reverse complement strand
CCGGCCATTCGAGCACGATCGAGCAGCCCGACGCCGTCAGCGACCTCCTCGAGTCCTTCATCGACCAGAACTGAGCGGTGGCACGAAGACCCACGGCTCGTCCGGCAGCGCCGCCGGGTCGAATGACTCGAGCAGCTCTCGCGGCGTCGATCCGGTGAGTCCGAGCGAGCCCGCGATGAGCGCGAACACGTCGACGCCGGCATCGCTCAGCTCGGCGAACGTCACGGCCCCGTCGCGCTTGGCGAGCCGCTGGCCGGACGAGTTGAGCGCCATCGGCACATGCACGTACGTCGGAGGGTCTTCCTCGAGCAGCGCGGCGAGGTAGGCCTGGCGCGGCGTCGACGCCAGCAGGTCGTCGCCGCGGACGACCTGGTCGATGCCCTGGTCGGCGTCGTCCACGACCACCGCGAGGTTGTACGCCGGGACGCCGTCGCCACGCCGCAGCACGAAGTCGTCGACCGCGCCCACGTACGTCCCGTGGATCTCGTCCTCGATGGCGAACGACGCGACGTCCGTGCGCAGGCGCAGCGCCGCGGGTCGCACAGATCGTCGTTGCACGCGCTCGGCCTCGGTGAGGTGCCGGCAGGTTCCGGGGTAGGCGCCGGGCGGGTGGTGCGGTGCGGTGGGAGCCTCGAGGATCTCCCTCCGGGTGCAGTAGCACTCGTAGACGCGTCCCGCGTCATGGAGCCGGGCGATCGCCGCGTCGTACAGGCCGAGGCGTTCGGACTGGCGTACGGGCGTGCCGTCCCAGTCCAGTCCGAGTGCCCGCAGGTCGTCGAGCTGCCGCTGCTCGGACCCGGGGCGTACGCGGTCGAGGTCCTCCACCCGGATCAGGAAGTCCCGGCCCGAGCGCCGCGCCCACAACCACGCCAGCAGCGCGGTCCGAAGGTTGCCGATGTGCAGGTCGCCCGACGGCGAGGGGGCGTAACGTCCGGCGCTCACGCCACCAGTATGTCGATGCGGACGTGACGACAGGCGACGCTGACTCTGTCAGGTCAGGGGAGCGGCTTCTCGTAGTGCTTGTAGACCGTGTCGACCTCGTAGCCGCTGCGATCGTAGACCGCCTGGGCGCGCAGGTTGGTGTGTGCGGTCGACAGCTCGATCGCGATCGCACCCGCATCGACGGCCAGCGTTGCCGCGGTGTCGAGCAACGCGTCGACCGCGCCGGTGCCTCTCGCCTCAGGCGACACGAACAGGTCGTTGAGGATCCAGATCGGCGCCAACCGGGTCGACGAGAACGCCGGGTAGATCTGGCTGAAGCCCACCGGAGTTCCGGCGTCGTCCTGGGCGATCAGCACGATCGACTCGTCGCGCGCCAGCCGGCTGGCCAGGAACGATGCCGAGGCGTCGAGGTCGTACGGCTCGCCGTAGAACTCGCGGTAGGCCGCGAACAGCGGAGCGGCCTGGGAGACGTCGGAGAGCTGCGCGCGGATGACCTTCACGGGAACAGGATCCCACGGGTCGTGCAGCTGTCGCGCTGCGTCAGCGGACGCGGCAGAGCGTACGGATGACGCGCAGGCCTTCGGGCGTACCGGGCCAGTGCCGCTCCAGGGCTTCAGGGCCGGCCGCGCGTATGACCGACCGGAGGACGATTGCGACGACCACGACGTCGTCGGCGTAGCCCAGGACCGGGATGAAGTCGGGCACGAGATCGATCGGCATCGCGAGGTAGCCGAGCAGCAGCCCGAGTCGGACGCGTACGCCGCGTGGCAGCGACTGGTCGGCCGCCAGTCGCTTGAGCAGTCGCAGCAGGTCGGGCACGAGCCGTACGGCGTCGCGCAGCGTGACCTCGTCGGGCTTCGCGCGCCACAGCATGGCGAGCATCAACAACCACAGGAGCGCGAGACTCCCGGCGATGATCCCCGCGATCTCGACCCAGTCCGGCATGCCTGGATCCTGCCACCCCGTGCCCTTCAGCCTCACCGGGTACGTCACGTCGACGCCAGCCGACCCGGCGACTAATTCGCTTGGAGGAATCATCCGTCAGCCTCTACCGTTGATGTCAGAGGGCGTGGCCCGCCCCGAAATCTGAGAGGTTCCACCGATGAGCACGTATCGCAGCATCGAATGCGCGACCGGCTTGACCGCCGATCGTGCGCTTCGCGCTGCCTTCGTGCAGCGAGCCGGACTCGAGCCCTCGCCGATGAATGGCGGTCACAAGTGGCTGTCGCGCGTCCAGGAGCTGCCCGTGGAGTAGGTGCATTCGCACCCGACATCCGGGCCGTTCCAGCGAGGCAGACCACCTCATGGGGCGGCCCTTTTGCATGTCCAGATGCGTGCGTGTCCAGATGCGTGCGTGTCCAGATGGACGAAGCCGACTGGTCGAGGCCGCGGTCTCCAAAACCGCCGCAGGGAGTTCGATTCTCCCCGTCCATGCGCCACACAACTCAAGAGACAGGACTTCATGGGCACCGGACCCGCGACTCCGCCGAGAGGCCGACGAGCACCGTGGCACCGGGCTAACCGTCACAAGGCCGTGAAGAACACCGTCAGACCCAGACCCGAACCGGGGAGTGGGAGCGAACTCAAGAGAGAACAGCATCAGGCAGGCACCGGACCCACGTGGGAGCGGTTGTCTGCCAGCCGCGGCGACCCGCTCGGAGACGAGCGGGTGCCGCGCCGCGGCGAAGCCTCGCAAGCATTGCGGCGATGCTCCGGACTCTTAATCCGGAGAGCAAGGTTCGATTCCTTGGCGAGGTACGTATGGAGGGTTCGACTCTCGCCGTGAGTACCAACCGGGTGTAGGCGAGCGGCTACGCCACCTGCCTTGGGAGCAGGGGATCGGGGGTTCGAGTCCCTCCACCCGGACGTGCCTGTCGACCAACGGTCAGGTCACCTCGCTGATAACGAGGAGATGCCCCCGGCCGACCACGGGACCGAAGTGTTGCAGGCGGCGCGGCCGGTTGAAGCCCGGCAGGGCGAGGTTCGATTCCTCGCGGTCCCACTGGCCCTCGGGCCGATGCTCGGTAGCTCAGCTGGCAGAGCGGTCGGTTGTTAACCGAAAGGCCCCAGGTTCGATCCCTGGCCGGGCAGCTTCGATGCGGATTGGTCCAGTGGCACGGACGTCCGGCTCTGATCCGGAAGACCGAGGTTCGAGTCCTCGATCCGCAGCTCGATGCGGGTGTCGGGAGACGCCGTGGGTCTCCCTGCACGAGTCGCGAAGCGGCGAAGTGCTTGGGGGATCGAGTCCCGGGCGGGGCGCTGTGCCACCCAACATCACAAGGAGGTGACGGCACATGAAGAAGGTGCGGACGGAGGAGCAGTACGCGCTGATCCTCAACACGACTGCGGTGAACGGTGCGTATGAGCACCCGACGCCGAACGTGGCATGGGCATGTGCCGGCATCGACCCGGACGTGTTCTTCCCCGTGGATGACGACGGACTGGCCGCTGCCCTCGCGATCTGCGATGGCTGCGCAGTGCGGACCCTGTGCCGCACGATCGCCACGGCCCGGGCCGAGTCCGGGGTCTGGGGTGGAGTCCTCCTCGCCGAGGGCATCCCCCAGGCCGGCGTCAAGCGTCGGGGGCGGCCGTCCAAGATGGCCGTCGCCTGACCGTGCTGGCTGCGCGCGAAAGGGACCAGATCCCAGCAGCCACCTGCGCTCGTGGTCCAGAGGACACGACGCCGGCCTACGAAGCCGGAGACGGAGGTTCGATTCCTCCCGAGCGTGCTGTGTCCGTGGTGTAGCGGCAGCATCCCTCCTTGTGACGGAGACGGCACCGGTTCGAGTCCGGTCGGACACCCAGCCTCCAGTAGCGGACCTACCGCTCGGCGTCCGAAGCCGGGCTGCCTGGTTCGAGTCCAGGTGGAGGCACATTCGAACGTGGATCAACCACCATCGCAGAAAGGAGGTGGACGGTGAGTACTCACGTGGCACTCCTGAACGCCTCCTACGAGCGGCTGGGCAGCGTGCCGTTCAAGCACGCGGTTCGCATGCTCTTCCGCGAGGTCGCGATCGTCGAGGAGGGCTGGGACGACCGAATGATCGGCCCGCATCATGGCCGACCGTCATTCGGCTGGTGCGGTACGTCGCAGCCAAGTGGCTCTACCGGGAGGCGGCATGGTCGCGGCAGAACCTGCTCCGACGCGACCGCCATACCTGCGCCTACTGCGGAGGTCGAGCCGAGACGGTCGACCACGTCCTACCGGCTTCCCGTGGAGGCCGCTGGGAATGGGAGAACACGGTCGCGGCATGCGAGCGGTGCAACAACCGCAAGGGTGACCGCACTCCCGCCGAAGCAGGCATGCCGCTGCGGTTCCATCCCCACGTACCGACGCGCGCCCAGCTGGCAGCACTCGACTGAGGCGCGGGTCGGTGCGTTTGTTCTCGTGGCCGAGAGGTGAGGCGGCGGCCTGCAGAGCCGCAGACACCGGTTCGAGTCCGGTCGGGAACTCGCAGATGCTGTCCTCTCTGGAGCTCTGGGTCCTAGGACTTGATGGCCAGGAGCGAGATGCTCTTGACGCCGTACTTCGTGCTGGCGTTGCGCGCCTGGTCGGACAAAAACGCGTAGGGGTTGACCCGCAGCGTGTCGATCGTGAAGCCGGCCGACTCGATCGCCTGCAGGTAGGTCTCCTGCTCGGCGGCGCCGCCGATGCACGAGGCCCACAGGTCGGCGTTGCAGACGATGGCCTCGGTCAACGGCCGCTCGGAGATGATGTCGGCGATCGCCAGGCGTCCGCCTGGCCGCAGGACCCGCGCCGCTTCGGCGAACACGGCGTTCTTGTCGGGGGCGAGGTTGATGACGCCGTTCGAGATCACGCAGTCCACGCTCGCGTCGGGAAGCGGGAGTGACTCGATGCGACCCTCGATGAACTCCACATGGTCTGCACCGGTGCCCGCGGCGAGCTTGCGGGCCTTCTCCAGCTGTTCGAGGGTGAAGTCGATGCCGACGACGCGGCCAGACGATCCCACGTGGTCAGCAGCGTAGAGAGCGTCCATGCCGGACCCGCTGCCCAGGTCGACCACGGTCTCACCGCTGGTCAGGTTGGCGAGGTCGAAGAAGAAGCCGACGCCGGCGAAGGACTCGACCGCTCCTGCCGGCACGTTCCGCAATCGATCGGCGTCGTATCCGACGCGCAGAGCGAGGCGTTCGCCCAGCTCGAAGTGGTAGTCGCCGCCGGGCTCCTGGGCAACGTGGCGGTACATCTCCTTCACCTTGGTCTCCAGCTCGACCGTGTCCACGGTTGTCACCATCACGACCTCCTCGACTCAACGCCGTCGTTACTTCAAGAGATTTCTTGATGACACACCCGTGTGGCACTCTTGTCAAGAGAAGTCTTGAACACGATGTTCGGAGGTGACCACGGATGGGCGACCATCAGGCCAAGGCAGCGTTGTACGACGCGCTGGCCGAAGCGGCGAAGGCACTGGCCAATGGTCGGCGAGCAGAGCTCATCGACGTGCTGGCCCAGGGTGAGCGATCCGTGGAGGAGCTGGCGGCAGAGATCGAGCAGTCCGTTGCCAACACCTCGCAGCACCTGCAGCGGCTGCTGAAGGCAGGGCTGGTCACCTCGCGTCGAGACGGCACCCGAATTCACTACTCGCTGGCCAGCCCGATGGTCGGCTCGCTGTGGCGCACCATGCGGGAGGTGGCCGAGCTTCATGTCGCGGAGCTGGACCGCCTCGCCACCGACTACCTGGGGGACCGGAGCAAGCTCACGACCGTGACCCGGGACCAGCTCCGGACCCGGCTTCGGCAAGGTGACGTCGTCGTGCTCGACATACGCCCGGAGCCGGAGTTCGCCGCCGGTCACATCCGCGGCGCGATCTCCGTGCCACCCCAGGCACTGAAGTCGCGGTTGGGGGAGATCCCCGACGGTGCTGACGTCGTGGCCTACTGCCGCGGGCCCTACTGCGTGTATGCCGATGAGGCGGTGCGACTGCTCACGCGCCATGGCGTCCGTGCCTCCCGCTTGGAGGACGGCTTCCCCGAGTGGGCCGCGGCCGGGCTTCCCGTGAGTGGCCGATCCGGGTGAGCGAGGTGAGCGGGGTGAGGATCGAGACCCTGGTCGACGCGGGCCTGGGCAACAGCGCCTACCTGGTCGACCTCGGCGATGGCCGGGCCTTGGCGGTCGACGCCCCACGCGACCTGCGATCGGTCCGCGAGCTGGCCGACCGACGTGGGCTCAAAGTCGCGTATGCCGCCGACACCCACCTGCACTCGGACTTCCTCTCAGGCGCGGTGCAGCTCGCCGCCACCGACGACGCCGTCGTGCTGGCGTCCGGCGCTGGACGTCGTGTCTTTCCGCATCGCGGCTTGCGCGACGGCGACGAGGTTGACCTGGGCGGGCTGGTCCTGCGCGCCTGGGCGACGCCAGGTCACACTGACGAGCACCTCGCGTTCCTCCTCCTGGACGGTGACTCGCCGATCGGTGTGTTCACGGGAGGCTCGCTCATCGTCGGCGCGGCGGCCAGGACCGACCTCGTCGCGTCCGAGCGCACCGAGGAGCTGGCCCGGGCGCAGTACCACTCCCTCGAGCGCCTGATGCGGTTGCCCGATGAGGTCGCCGTCTGGCCGACCCACGGTGCGGGGAGCTTCTGCACCTCGCCACCGGGGTCTGAGCGGACGAGCACAGTTGGCCAGGAGCGAGCCACCAACTCGCTGTTGGCGGCCGCGAACGAGGACGAGTTCGTGGCGCGGATGCTCGGCTCGCTGGGATCGTTCCCGACGTACTTCCGGTGGCTCGGGGAGGCCAATCGGCGCGGCCCCGCAGTGCTCCCGGAGCCGTTGACCTTTGCGCCGCTCACGGTCGAGCAGGTGCGGCGGCTCGTGGGAGATGGCGCGACGATCGTCGACGTCCGTCCCATCGAGGAGTACGCCGCCGCGCATGTGCCCGGATCGCTGTCGATTGAGCTCCGCCCGGCGTTCGGCACGTGGCTCGGCTGGTTGCTGCCCGAGGACGCCGTGATCGTTGTGCTCCGCAGTCCCGACCAGGACCCCGCCGAGATCCTCGGCCAGGCCGCCAAGGTCGGCTACGAGATCGCCGGGGAACTCACCGGGGGAATCGCTGCTTGGGCCGGGGCTGATCTGGTGACGACCTCGACGACACTGGTCACGCCGACCACGATGGCGGACGTCGACCGGGTGCTCGACATCCGTCAGGATTCAGAGTTCGTTGCCGGGCACGTGCCTGGCGCAGAACACCGCGAGCTGGGGAGCCTCGCTGCCACGACGGGTTCGTTGGCCGACGGGCCGGTGACAGTGATGTGCGGACACGGCGAGCGGGCGATGTCCGCGGCAAGCGTGCTGGAGCGGGCCGGCCGCGAGGACGTGAGCGTCATGCTCGGCGGGCCGTCGGAATGGGCTGCCTCCCACGGCACCGACCTGGAGTCCGGCCCGTGACGAAAGTCCCTACCGATCGCTCGAGGCTCGTGCGGCTCGGGTTGCGCGCCAATCTGGCCCAGTTCTCACTGCTGGTCGCGGTCAACGCCCTGGTCGGCGGCATGCTCGGCCAGGAACGCACGGTGCTGCCGCTGCTCGCCGACCAGGAGTTCCACCTCGACGCCTACACGGCCGGGATGACGTACATCCTGGCGTTCGGCCTGGCCAAGGCAGCCACCAACTACCTGGCCGGAACCTGGTCGGATCGCTACGGTCGCAAACCAGTTCTGGTCGTGGGCTGGCTGGTCGCCCTACCGGTGCCGCTGCTGCTGATCTGGGCGCCGTCGTGGTGGTGGGTGGTCGCGGCCAATGTGCTCCTCGGTGTGAGCCAGGGGCTGACCTGGTCGACCACCGTGATCATGAAGATCGACCTGGTCGGTCCGGAACGGCGTGGGTTTGCGATGGGTCTCAACGAGGCGGCCGGCTACGGTGCCGTCGCCGCCACCGCGTTGGCAACCGGTTATCTCGCGGCGGAGCAGGGACTGCGCCCGGAGCCGTTCTACCTCGGGATCGCGTTCGCTTCGCTCGGTCTGGGACTGTCTGCGCTCTTCGTGCGTGAGACTCGCAGCCACGCCGTCGCCGAGGCGAGCGCGCACGTGCTCCAGGCCGACGGCAGCGACGCCCACCTGCACGGCGAGCTCACTCAGCGCGAGGTGTTCGCCCAGACCACCTTGCGGGAGCCGGCGTTGTCCTCGGCGTGCCAGGCCGGGATGGTGAACAACCTGAACGACGGCCTGGCCTGGGGGCTCTTCCCGCTCCTGTTCGCCGCCGCTGGACTGTCGGTGGGGCGCATCGGCATCCTGGCCGCGTTGTACCCGGCGGTGTGGGGACTCGGACAGCTCGGCACCGGTGCGCTGTCGGACCGTATCGGGCGCAAGGCATTGATCGTCGGCGGCATGCTCACCCAGGCGGTGGCGCTCGGAATCGTCGCAGCCTCCGACACGTTCCTGCTCTGGGCGGTCGGTGCCGCAGTGCTCGGAGCGGGCACCGCCATGGTCTACCCGACACTCCTCGCAGTGATCGGCGATGTTGCCCACCCCGCGTGGCGGGCGAGATCGGTCGGCATCTACCGGCTCTGGCGAGACGGCGGCTTCGCCGTCGGTGCCGTCCTGTCCGGTGTCGTGGCGGACCTGTGGGGAGTGCGCGCGGCGGTGTGGACGGTCGCAGCGCTGACCGCCGCCTCGGGCGTGCTCGTGGCCGTGCGGATGTACGAGACCCGGCGCCGACCCTGATCTGTCGGCCCCGGCTTTTGCGGCGTCCCGGCAGCACGAGAAGCCGCTCTATTCAACAATTCGCTTGACAAAGCGGCGTCGAGGGTGCTTAATCAAGCAATATCTTGAATAGGAGCTGGATCTCTCACTCCACCCAAATCCGCGGCCGGGTCAGCCGACCGTCCACGCAGGAGGAAGCCATGACTGTCACAACGAACCCGAACAAGGAACTCTGGGAGAAGGGCGACTTCACCCAGGTCGCCGCGTCGATGCGCGCCAGCGGGGACGCCCTGGTCGCGCGCCTGGGCATCACACCAGGAACGCGCGTGCTCGACCTCGGCTGTGGGGATGGCACGACCGCCTTGCCAGCGGCCCGGGTCGGCGCGGAAGTGCTGGGGGTGGACATCGCCGGCAACCTGGTGGCGGCCGGCAACCAGCGGGCCCAAGCAGAAGGCCTGAGCAACTGCCGGTTTCAGGAAGGCGACGCCTCACGCCTGGACGACCTGGCCGACGACTCGTTCGACCTGGTCGTGAGCATCTTTGGGGCGATGTTCGCCCCGCGGCCGTTCGACGTCGCCAAGGAGATGGTCCGCGTGACCAGGCCGGGCGGGCGGATCGTGATGGGCAACTGGATCCCGAACGACCCGACCCTGGTGGCCCAGATCCTGAAGATCTCCAGCTCCTACTCGCCGCCGCCTCCGGAGGGCTTCGTCAGCCCGATGACGTGGGGCGTCGAGGAGAACGTGATCGAGCGGTTCGCCGAGGCCGGCGTCCCAGCAGACCGGATCGGCTTCTCCCGCGAGACCTACACGTTCGAGTACCCGGCTGCGCCCACGGAGCTCCTCGCCGTGTTCCGGACCTACTACGGACCGACCATGAACGCCTTCGCCGCCGCCGAGGCGAACGGCCGGACCGAGGAGCTGCACCGGGAGCTGGCGACCCTGTTCACCAGCCAGAACACCAGTCCGAGTGCGGACGCGACCTCGATTCCTGCGACCTTCCTGCAGATCTCCGTGAACGTCTGACCGGAGCCGACCTTGTAGACCCCGGTCGACTTGTGAGGAGCACCGATGACCGAGCAACTGCAGCAGGACGACTTCGCGCCAGCCGGCCGGCGCGGTGTCCGTATCGACGTCGTTCAACTGTCCCGGGAGGTCAGGTTCCGCAGCCGGGATCAGTTGACGCTCCTTGACGGCGTGTCGTTCACAGTCTCCGCTGGTGAGCTCGTCGCGATCGTCGGTCCCAGCGGAGCCGGCAAGACGACGCTGCTGGAGGCTGTGGCGGGGATCGCTCCGGCAACGTCTGGATCGGTGCGCTTCGACGGCGTCGATGTGTACGGAAACCTGAGTACGTTCCGCAGCGTGCTCGGCTACGTGCCACAGGACGACATCATCCACGCCGACCTGCCTCTGGAGCGCACGCTCCGCTACGCGGCGCGACTGCGGCTCCCCTCGTCGACAACTGCGGCGGAGATCGATGGCGCGGTGCGTGGCGCACTTGACGCCGTGGGCCTGACCGATCAGGCCGAGGTCCGGGTCGCCTCACTGAGCGGCGGGCAGCGAAAGCGCGCCAGCATCGCGGTCGAGCTGTTGACGGACCCGCACGTGTTCTTCCTGGATGAGCCGACGTCGGGACTCGATCCGATCACGAGCTCTGAGTTGATCGGCCGGCTGAGAGAGCTCGCCAACCGGTCGGCGACGGTCGTGTTCACGACGCACTCGGTCGACGATCTCGCCGCGTGCGATCGCGTGGTGTGCGTGACACGCGGTGGTCGGCTCGGCTTCGTCGGGACGGTGGAGGAGGCACTCGAGCTGTACGGTGCCAGTTCGGTGCATGAGCTCTACCGGCACCTGACCGACCCAGACAACAGTCACCACTCAACTCCCGCCGCGCCTGCCGCGCCGGCCCTCGACGTTCGTCACGAGCCCGTGAACCGGCGAGCGGGGGCGAGCGGGCTCACGCAATGGGGTGTCCTGACTCGACGGACCTTGGAGACGCTCGTACGCAACCGCCTGACGCTCGCGATCCTGGTGGGCTCTCCGGCCATGGTCATCGGCATGTTCGCCATCCTCTTTCAGCCGGGCGCATTCGACTTCGAGGACCCCAGCCCGAGCTCGATGGTGATGATCGGCTTCTGGGTGGTCTTCGCAGCGTTCTTCTTTGGGCTCACCTACGGCTTGCTGCAGATCTGCACCGAGCGAGCGATCCTGCGGCGCGAGCACCTGGTCGGCTTGCGGCTCGGCGCCTATGTGGCCTCGAAGGTGACCGTCCTGGTGCCGTTCCTCCTGATCGTGGTCGTGGGGATGCTGGGCGTGCTTCGGCTGCTGGACCGCTTGCCCAGTCGCCCGTTCTCGACGTACCTCTCGATGGGAGTCGGGCTGTCCCTGTGCTCGGTGGCGGCCCTGGGCCTCGGCCTGCTCACCTCTGCCACGGTCGGAACCGTGCCGCAGGCGACGCTTGCCCTGCCGATGCTGTGCTTCCCCGCTGTGCTGTTCTCCGGGGCCATCCTCCCGGTGAACCTCATGGCGGGAACGGGTGCAGCCCTCAGCACCGTGATCCCGACCCGCTGGGCATTCGAGGCCATCGGACGCGACCTTGGGGCGCGCCGGATCCTCGCCGAGGGCGGCTCACCACTCGGGCCGCCGTTGCTCGAGTCGTACGGCGATGCGGGCACCATGGCCACAGGCACCTATTGGCTGATCCTCGCAGCGTTCGCCGCCTGCTTCCTGGTCGCCACCTGGGCTGTGCTCGTCCGCAGCACACGCACATCACCCCGCTGAGCACCCCAACGGGATCCGAACCCGCGCTACCGCCGCGACAGTCATCGTCAAGATCGCGTCAAGGCGCGCTAGAGGTCCATCAAGGCGCGCAGGTAGGCCCGAATCGCGGTGTGTGCTGGGGCCATGACCTTTGACACCGCAGTCGTGCTGGTGATCGTGATCGGGCTGTTGGCCTATCTCGTCGCCGCCCTGATCCTGCCCGACAGGTTCTGAGCCGTATGAGTGACACTGCCTCCGGCCTTCTCACGATCGCCGTACTCGTCTCCCTCCTGGCAATCGTGTACGTGCCGTTCGGTGACTACCTGGCGCGGGTCTACACGAGCCCTTCGCACTGGCGAGTGGAGCGACGCCTCTACCGGCTGGTCGGCGTGAACCCCGATGCCCAGCAGACCGCGCGCTCGTACACGATGAGCGTTCTGGGATTCTCCCTCGTCAGCATCGTCGTGCTGTTCCTGATCCTCGTCGGCCAGAGCGCCCTGCCGTTCGACCGCGGGCTTTCCGGGATGACGTGGGACATGGGGCTCAACACGGCGGTCTCGTTCGCGACGAACACCAACTGGCAGTCGTACGCCGGCGAGTCGACACTGGGCTTCGCCGCCCAGGCCGGCGGCCTGGTGATCCAGAACTTCATGTCCGCCGCGGTCGGCATGGCCGTGGCGGTCGCGCTGATCCGCGGGTTCGTACGCTCGCGCACCGGCGAGCTGGGCAACTTCTGGGTCGACCTCGTCCGCGGGACGTCCCGCATCCTGCTGCCGATCGCGTTCGTCGGCGCCATCCTGCTGATCTCACAGGGCGTGATCCAGAACTTCTCCGACCACACCGTCAACGCGCTCGGCGGTGGGACCCAGGTCATCCCGGGCGGCCCGGTCGCGAGCCAGGAGGCGATCAAGGAGCTCGGCACCAACGGCGGCGGGTTCTTCAACGCCAACTCGGCGCACCCGTTCGAGAACCCGACACCGTTGTCCAACCTGCTGCAGCTGTTCTTGATCCTGCTGATCCCGGTCAGCCTGACCCGCACGCTCGGCACGATGGTCGGCAGCCGCAAGCAGGGTCTCGCGATCCTCGGTGCGATGACCTTGCTGCTGGGTGCGGCGGTTGCCGTGGCGACGTGGGCCGAAGTCGGCGCCCACTCCCAGGCGGCGCGGCTTGCCGGTGGCGCGATGGAGGGCAAGGAGACGCAGTTCGGCGCGTGGGCGTCTTCCCTGTACGCCGTGATCACCACGGGCACCTCGACGGGTGCGGTCAACTCCGCGCACGACTCGATGACCCCCGCGGGGGGTGGCACCGTCCTGGTCAACATGATGCTGGGCGAGGTCTCGCCGGGCGGTGTGGGTTCCGGCGTCTACGGGATCCTCGTCATGGCGATCCTCACGGTGTTCATCGCGGGTCTCCTGGTCGGGCGCACGCCGGAGATCCTCGGCAAGAAGATCGGCACCAAGGAGATGACGTACGTCGCGCTGTATGTCCTGAGCGTCCCGGCGATCGTCCTCGTGGGTGTCGGCACGGCGATCGCTCTGCACAGCACTCCGGATGCCATGGGCAATCCGGGCGGCCACGGGTTCAGCGAGGTTGTCTACGCGTTCACGTCGGCCGGCAACAACAACGGCAGCGCCTTCGGTGGGATCGCCGTGACCTCGACGTTCTTCCAGATCGCCCTCGCCCTCGCGATGCTGCTCGGCCGGTTCGTGCCGATCGTGCTGGTGCTGGCGCTCGCCGGGTCGCTCGCCAAGCAGGGCAAGGTCCCGGACACCGCCGGCACGCTGCCCACCAACACCCCCTTGTTCGCCGGTCTGCTCGTAGGCGTGATCCTCCTGATCACGGGCCTGACGTTCTTCCCGGCGCTCGCTCTCGGACCCCTCGCGGAGGCTCTCGCATGACGCTCAACTCCCTGCGCTCGCAGCTGCCGTCGGCGCTGCGCAAGCTCGATCCGCGGCACCTGTGGCGCAGCCCGGTCATGTTCATCGTGTGGATCGGCTCGGTCATGACCACCGTCATCGCGATCGCCGACCCGAGCGTGTTCGCCTGGACCGTCGCGGTGTGGTTGTGGCTCACGGTGATCTTCGGCAACCTCGCCGAGGCCGTCGCCGAGGGCCGGGGCAAGGCGCAGGCAGCTTCGCTGCGCGCCGCCCGTACCGATGTCACCGCCCGCCGGCTCAACCCCGACGGCACCGAGACCCAGGTCCCGGGTACGGCGCTGGTCAGGGGCGACCGCGTGGTCGTCGAGGCCGGTGAGGTCATCCCCGGCGACGGGGACGTCGTCGAGGGTGTCGCGGCGGTGGACGAGTCGGCGATCACCGGAGAGTCGGCGCCCGTGATCCGCGAGGCCGGCGGCGACCGCTCGGCGGTGACCGGTGGCACCAAGGTGCTGTCGGATCGCATCGTCGTTCAGATCACCTCGGCACCCGGAGAGACGTTCCTCGACCGGATGATCGCGCTCGTCGAGGGCGCGTCACGCCGCAAGACGCCGAACGAGATCGCCTTGTCGACGCTCCTGGTGAGCCTGACGATCGTGTTCCTGCTCGCCGTCGCGACCCTGCGCCCGATGGCGGACTATGCGGGCGCGCCGCAGAGCACGCTGGTCCTCATCGCGCTCCTGGTCTGCTTGATCCCCACGACGATCGGCGCCCTGCTGAGCGCGATCGGGATCGCCGGCATGGACCGACTCGTACGGGTCAACGTGCTGGCGATGTCTGGGCGCGCCGTCGAGGCGGCGGGCGACGTCAGCACGCTGCTGCTCGACAAGACCGGCACCATCACGTACGGGAACCGGCAGGCCTCACGCTTCGTGCCCGCCGACGGTGTCACGGTCGATCGGCTGCGGGACGCGGCACGCCTCTCGAGCCTCGCCGACCAGACACCGGAGGGCCGGTCGATCGTCGAGCTGGCGCTCGCGCAGGGCGCGGACGATCGCGTTCTTCCGGCCGGCGCGGAGTTCGTCGAGTTCACGGCCCAGACGAGGATGTCCGGCGTCGACCTCGCCGACGGACGGGTGGTCCGCAAGGGAGCGGGCTCGTCCGTCTCCGCATGGGTCGGCCGCGACATGGATCCCGGGGTACGTCTCACCGTCGACGAGATCGCTGGAAGCGGCGGCACCCCCCTCGTGGTCGCCGAGTCGAACGGACAAGCTGCCAAGGTCCTCGGCGTCGTGCACCTCAAGGACGTCGTCAAGGAGGGGATGGTCGAGCGGTTCGCCGAGCTCCGCCGCATGGGCATCCGGACCGTCATGATCACCGGCGACAACCCGCTGACGGCAGCGTCGATCGCGAAGGAGGCCGGCGTCGACGACTTCCTCGCCGAGGCCACCCCCGAGGACAAGATGAGGCTGATCCACCAGGAGCAGGAGGGCGGCCGGCTCGTCGCCATGACCGGCGACGGCACCAACGATGCCCCCGCGCTGGCCGCCGCCGACGTCGGAGTGGCGATGAACTCGGGGACGTCGGCGGCCAAGGAGGCCGGCAACATGGTCGACCTGGACTCCGACCCGACCAAGCTGATCGACATCGTCGGCATCGGCAAGCAGCTGCTCATCACCCGCGGTGCGCTGACGACGTTCTCGATCGCCAACGACGTCGCCAAGTACTTCGCGATCATCCCGGCGATGTTCCTCGCGGCCTACCCGTCGCTGGACACGCTGAACGTCATGCACCTCGCGACGCCGAC
>NZ_JAKFCB010000017.1:0-18773 GCF_036676885.1 Aeromicrobium sp. | reverse complement strand
CCGGAGCTGATGTCGTCGACCGAGCGGGTGGTGCTGCTCGACGTACGTTGGAAGCTCGGCGGTCCTCCGGGTCGTGGGGAGTACCTCGCCGGCCACATCCCGGGCGCCGTGTTCGTGCCGCTCGAGACCGAGCTTGCGGCGCATGGCGAGCCGCAGGACGGCCGTCACCCGCTGCCGTCGATCGAGTCGCTGCAGGCCTCGGCCCGCCGGTGGGGCATCCGCGAGGGGGACTCGGTGGTCGCGTACGACGACAACGGCGGCCAGGCCGCGGCACGCGCGTGGTGGTTGCTCCGCTGGGCGGGGTTCGACGACGTGCGCCTGCTCGACGGCGGGCTCGGCGCCTGGGTCTCGGCCGGCGGCGCGCTCGCGACCGACGATGTCGTGCCCGAGCCGGGTGACGTGACCCTCGAGGCCGGACACCTCGCCACGATCGACATCGACGGTGCCGCGACGTACGCAGGTGTGCTGCTCGACGCGCGCGCGGCCGAGCGCTACGCCGGCGAGGTCGAGCCGATCGACCCGAAGGCGGGACACATCCCCGGCGCTGTCAGCGCGCCGACGACCGACAACCTCGACGGCGACGGTCGCTTCCGCCCGGCGGCCGAGCTGCGCCGCCGGTTCGAGGCGCTGGGCGTACGTGATGGAGCCGACGTCGCGACCTACTGCGGATCCGGCGTCACCGCCGCACACGAGGTCGTGGCCCTGGCGATCGCCGGCTTCGATGCTGCGCTCTACCCGGGATCGTGGTCGCAGTGGAGCAACCACGACGACCGACCCGTCGCCACCGGGACGGCTCCCTGACGGCGTGGCCTCCCGCTGTCGAGACTTTGGGGGGACGATGGGGAGGTGAGAGCAGCTCTCGCCGCAGCCATCGTCGTGACGCTCGTCGCCGCCGGGTGCACGGACGGTGACCAGCGCGCCGAGCCGCGACCGACTCGTACGACGTCGAGTGTCACGACGCCCACCCCCACGCCGAGCCCGACGCCGACGTACGACAGCCGCTCGTTGCCGGCGATGTTCGACGACGACATCACCGGGGGCGCGCTTCGGCGGGTCGGGCGGGCTCAGGACTTCGGTGCGTACACCCGCCAGGAGGTGCGCTACCGCAGTGGCGACCTGACGATCTCGGGACTGCTCCTCGTTCCCGACGGCAGAGGCCCGCACCCCGCCGTCGTCCTCAACCACGGCTACATCGAGCCCTCGGTCTACCGGACCGGCCAGGGCATGCAGCGGGAGCAGGACTACCTGGCCCGCGAGGGTTACGTCGTGCTGCACACGGACTACCGCGGACACGCCGGCTCCGACGACGTCGGCCGGGTCGAGCTGGAGCTGCGGCTCGGCTATGCGCGCGACTCGATCGCCGCCGTCAAGGCGTTGCGGGAGCTCGACGAGGTCGATCCCGAAAGGATCGGGATGCTCGGCCGTTCGATGGGTGGCGGGGTCACGATGAACGCGCTCGTCGCCGAGCCGGGCATCGTCAAGGCGGCGGTCGTCCATTCCTCGGTCAGCAGCCGGTTCATCGACAACTTCCGCCGCTGGACCGTGCCCAACCGTTCGGAGGCGGGCCGGACGATCGTCCGACGCTGGGGGAGCGTCGAGGACAATCCGAGGTTCTGGCGCGACCTCTCCTCACGGACGTACGCCGACCGCATCGAGGCCGACCTCCTGATGGTGCACGGCGCGCTCGATGACCAGTGCCCACTCCGCTGGGCGCGCGCCACGGAGCGCGCCTTCACGCAGGCCGGAGTCGACGTCGATCTCGTCGTCTACGACCGGGAGGGCCACACGTTCGTGGGTCAGTGGGCCCACAAGATGCGTCGGACGGTCGACTTCCTCGACGAGCGACTGGGCGTCTGACGCGTACGGGCTAGTGCCCGGGCACCACCACGTGCCACGGCCGGACCCGCAGCACGAGCAGGTCGCCCGCGACGGCGGGATCATCGTGCGCGGCGTCGACGTAGCCGGCCGCCTCGGCTGCCGGCACGCGGATGATCGTCTGGCCATGACCCGACGAGTCGGGCAACGGCCCGGCCGCGACGAGCACACCGTCGGCCTTGAGCTTTTCGATGAAGACGAGGTGCTCGGCGAACAGCGGATGCGCCAGGACCGAGCCCTCCGCAGCGAGCCCGGGCGTCGACTCGAGGATCAGCCAGACGTCCTGGTCCTCGTCCGAGGAGACCGGCAGCGCACCGCGGTAGGCGTCGAGCACACCGATCCAGCCGCCGCGGTAGTCCTCGCGGGCGTCGAGCGGCTCGGCGAACACCTCCCAGCCCGTGTGGGTCAGGCGTACCAGCGTGCGGTCGTCGGCGATCGGCACGAAGTCGACCGCGACGGTGCTCGCCCGGTCGGGCCCGTGGCCCGGGTGCCAGGTGAAGGTCAGGTTGCCGGGCGGCTCGGCGGCCAGCAGCGTGCCCCAGATCGCGGTCTCGCCGGTCGACGACGTCTCGACGATCTGGTCGCCGACGAATGCGACGGAATTGTCGTGCTCGAACACGGAGTGGCGCTGGAGCGGCCACCACTGATCGATCTGGTCGGTCCATGCCGCGTACGCGTCGGACGCTGACACCGGCACCACGATCTGGCGCACGATGGGGGGAATCGTCATGATGATGCTCCGTTCTCGAGGTGCTGCGCGAACGACGACAGCGCGTCGTCCCACGTCTCGGTGAGCCACACCTGCACGGCGGCGAGGCCACCGGGCGCGAGGGCATACAGGTTGCGGGTGCCGATGCTCGTGTGCTCGACGACGCCGGCGTTCTCCAGCACCCGCAGGTGTTTGCTGACCGCCGGACGGCCGATCGGCAGCTGGGCGGCGAGCTCGCCGACCGGGAGGGCGCCGTGGCCGAGCGTCTCGGTGATGCTGCGGCGCATGGGGTCGCCGAGCGCGTCGAGGATGGCGTGGGCTGCTGAATGGTTGCTCATGGGTAACGGTTACTCTAGAGCAACCATCGGCGGACGTCCAGTGTGCGACCCGACTGGGGCATGCGAGATGCTGTGCACCATGTTGGTGAAGAGCAAGCTGCCCCGCATCGGACTCCTCGGGCCTGCGTTCATCGCCGCCGTGGCGTACGTCGACCCGGGCAACGTCGCCACCAACGTGACGGCCGGCGCGGAGTTCGGCTACACCCTGGTCTGGGTCGTCGTGATGGCGAATGTCATGGCGGTGCTGGTGCAGTACCTCTCGGCCAAGCTCGGCATGGTCACCGGCCTGTCGCTCGCCGGCCACATGGGTCAGCGGCTCCCGACGGCGCCCCGCATCGCGTACTGGCTGCAGGCCGAGGCGATCGCGATCGCGACGGACATCGCGGAGGTCGTGGGCGGGGCGATCGCGCTCTACCTGCTGTTCGACCTGCCACTGGTGCTCGGCGCGATCATCACGGCCGCCGTGGCGATGGTCGTCCTGCGCATCGGCGACCTGCGCGGCCAGCAGACGCTCGAGCGTGTCATCGTCGGCTTCCTCGCGCTGATCGCGGTCGGCTTCATGGCCGGGCTGTTCGTCGACCCGCCCGAGGCCGGGCCCCTGGCCGGCGGTCTGCTGCCGTCGTTCGAGGGCACCGACAGTGTGCTGCTCGCGTCCGGCATCATCGGCGCCACGGTCATGCCGCACGTGATCTATCTGCACTCGAGCCTCACGATCACCCGCCTGGATCGGCGAGGCGAGGGCCTCACGGTGCGGGAGCTCTTGTCAGCCACGCGCACCGATGTCGTCCTCGCGCTGATCCTGGCCGGGGTTCTCAACCTGTCGCTGCTCGTGGTTGCCGCGTCCAGCCTCGACGGCCTGCCCGGCACCGACACGCTCCAGGGAGTGCATGCGGTCGTGACGTCGGAGCTCGGCGCCGGCGTCGCGTTGCTGTTCGCCGTCGCGCTGCTCGGCTCCGGGCTCGCGTCGACGTCGGTCGGCAGCGCGGCAGGCGCCGAGGTCATGAAGGGCCTGCTCGGCGTACGCCTGCCGGTCCTCGTCCGAAGGGTCGTGACGCTCATACCCGCGCTCGTCGTGCTGGCGCTCGGCGCCGAACCGAGTCGTGCACTGGTCATCTCCCAGGTCGTGCTCTCGATCGGCATCCCGTTCGCGCTGATCCCCCTCGTCGTCCTGACCGCTCGCCGCGACATCATGGGGGAGTACACCAACGCGCGACGCACGACGGCCGCCGCCTGCCTCGTCGCGGCGATCGTCATCGCGCTCAACATCTCGCTGCTCTGGCTGACGTTCACCGGTTGACTCAGTCGGCTGTACTGGCTGTCTCATGTGTGCCGGGTCGTGGTTGTATGCGGATATGGGCGAGCATCGCAAGAACTCCAAGAACGACCAGCGGGACCTCGACGCTGACGAGCGCGCCGACCGGGCCGACGACCGGGAGGTCGAGCTCGCCGCACGCGAGGGCCGCGTCGAGGCCCGCGAGGCCGCGCAGGAGGATCGCAAGGACAAGGAGCACGAGATCCTGGCTGCCGCCGAGGTCCGCGACGAGCAGGCAGATGCCCGTGACGACGACGCGGACGGTCGTGACTCCGTCGCCGACCTGCACTCGTTCCTCCACGACCAGGCTTACGGTGCCAACATCCAGGCGCGGCGGTCTGCGGCCCTTGACCGCTCGTCATCGAAGTCCGACCGGAACTCGTCCTCCGACGACCGCTCCAAGCTCACCTCGGACGACACCGACGAGTGATGCCGTGCGTCAGGCCCAGAACTCGTCCTCGACGGACTGGTCAGCGGAGTAGAGCCAGACCTCGCGGATCAGTCCGTCCTCAACGCGGAACACGTCGACACCGGCCATGTCGAGTGGCGCCCGACCTTCGCGGGTGGCCGAGAACGAGACCAGCACGGCGACGTACGCGCCGTTGACCATCGGCGGTGCTGACTTGCTGAGGGCGAACGTGCCGCCACTGCGCTCCATGAAGCCGCCGAGGAGTGCCATGACGGCGTCCTGGCCGACATGGTCACCTGACAGCGGGTGGTCTCCCGGCTGGTGCCAGACCGCGTCGGCATGCAGGGCGGCCGCGAGACCAGGCATGTCGCCGGAGGTCAGGGCCCTGTCGTAGGTCATGTATGCGTCGATGGGGTGGGTCATGGAAGTTCCTCTCCGTGAGCCGGGCGGCTCGTCACGAGCGACGGTAACGATTGGTAACCTGTTACCTCAACGTAACCAAGGGAATCCCATGACTGATCCTCCTGACTGGAACGTCTTCGTCCGCACCTGCCCGTCCCGGACCTCGCTCGCCGAGATCGCCAACAAGTGGACGGCGATGATCGTGATCGTCCTCGAACCAGGACCGCTGCGCTTCACCGAGATCCGCGCTGCGGTCGACGGAATCAGCGGCAAGGTGCTCTCGGAGACACTGCGGCGTCTCGAGCGTGACGGACTTGTCGAGCGCCGGTCGTATGACCGCATGCCGCCGCACGTCGAGTACGAGCTCACCCCGCTGGGCCACTCCTTGCAGGCACCACTCGACGCGCTCAGGGTGTGGGCCGAGGCTCACATCGAGAAGGTGCTCGATGCTCGTGAGGGGTACGACGACCGGATGGCCCGGAGGTGAGCCGCCGGTTCGACCGCGGTCCGGCTCTGGAGAACTTGCCCGGCAACCCCGATCATTGACCCATGCCTGAGCTTCCCGAGGTCAATGCGTTGGTCGAGTTCCTCGACAAGGAGACCGCCGGCGCCGTCGTGGTCGGCATCGAGCTGGCGTCGTTCGCGGTCCTGAAGACGTTCGACCCGCCGGTCGCGGCGCTGTCGGGACTCGCCGTCACGGGGGTCAGCCGGCACGGCAAGTTCATCGACATCGACGTCGACGGCATCCACATCGTCGTCCACCTCGCCAAGGCGGGCTGGCTCCGTTGGTCGAACCAGCTCCCCGACACCAAGCTCAAGCTCGGTGCCAGCAACATCGCCGCCCGCGTACGCCTCGACCGCGGCGACGGCCCGCACATCGGCTTCGACGTCACCGAGGCCGGCACCCGCAAGGGTCTCGCGATGTATGTCGTGCGCGACCCGTCGGAGGTGCCCGGCATCGCGGCGCTCGGGCCCGAGCCGCTCGAGCCGGGCTTCGAGCTGCGCCCGCTGCTCGCCCGCCGCATGCAGGTCAAGCGCCTGCTGCGTGACCAGAAGATCATCGCCGGGGTCGGCAACGCCTACAGCGACGAGATCCTGCATGCCGCGAAGCTGTCGCCGTTCGCGATCGCCGAGAACCTCAAGGACGACGAGATCGTACGCCTGGAGGCGGCGGTGCAGGAGATCCTCCGCGAAGCCGTCGAGGAGGCGCGGGGCAAGCCGGCCGAGGAGCTCAAGGACGACAAGCGCACCCGGATGCGGGTGCACGGACGTACCGGCGAGAAGTGCCCCGTGTGCGGCGACACGGTCCTCGAGGTGACCTACTCGCAGTCCGCGCTGCAGTACTGCCCGACGTGCCAGACCGGCGGCAAGCCGCTGAAGGACCGTACGACGAGCAAGTTCCTCAAGTAGGTCAGCCGGCCGCGACGAGGGCGACTGCGACGGCGGCGAAGACCAGCCCGACGCCCTGCCAGCCGTGGATCTTCTCGCGCAGCAGCACCGAGGCCAGCAGCACGGTGCTTGCCGGGTAGAGCGACGAGATGACCGACACGATCGACAGCAGGCCGTGGTGCGTGGCGTAGAGGAAGGCGC
Source organism: Aeromicrobium sp. (assembly GCF_036676885.1). GTDB lineage: Bacteria > Actinomycetota > Actinomycetes > Propionibacteriales > Nocardioidaceae > Aeromicrobium. The sequence continues at coordinate 12,138 of NZ_JAKFCB010000017.1, read as the reverse complement.
CCTGGGCCGTCGCGCCGAGCGGGCCCATCACGAGGGCACCCCAGACCTTGCGGCCGCGCGGCACCCAGGCATGCCCCAGCGCGGTGGCGGTGATGATGACGCTGAGCACCGAGGTGATCTGGGAGAGCGCCAGGGGGTAGAGGCCCGCATCGTCCCCGATCTGGCCGAGGAACGTGAACAGCAGGCCGAACCCGACGCCGGCGAGGATGCCGTCGATCACTCCGCCCTTGTGCGCGGGGTTGTCGTCGACGACGCGTGAGATCAGGACGATCGCCGGGAAGGCGAACACCACCCCGAGCATCGCCATCACGGACGGACGGTCGCCGGTCGACAGTCCCACGACCACGGGGATCAGGGCCGTGCCGATCGCCGAGATCGGGGCGACGACACCCATCCGGGCGGTCGCGAGACCGCGGTAGAGGAACGCCACACCGAACCCGCCGCCGAGCCCGGCGAGCGAGCCGTACATCAGGTCGGTGCTGGTCGGTGAGCCGGCGATGATGACCGCGGCGAGCAGGCTGAGGATGCCCGAGGAAGTCTGTCCCACGATGGCGACCTGCCAGGCGGACGACCGCTTCGCGAAGATCCCGCCGAGGAAGTCCGAGACGCCGTAGGCCAGCGCCGACAACAAGGAGAGAGCAATGGCCACCAGCGCAGCCTAGACGGTGCTCGAGACAGGCGAGGTGTGGCGCTGCTACGTACGATTGACGCATGAAGTTCGCTCGTGGGTTCGGGGCGCAGGCCAACTCGGCTGTCGGCGGGTTCGCGTCCCGTGTCGACGACCAGACCGGCGAGGTGGCGCACCGCGTCGCCAACGTGATTGCCGTCGCGGTCCGCGTGCTGCGACTGCCGACCGCGATCGTGCTCGTCGTCCCGCTGCCGTTCATCCTGGCGACGGTCGCGCTCGGCCTGGTCGCCGACGGTGGCGTACGCATCGTGGTCCTCGGGGCCGGACTGCTGATGGCCGCGATCAGCGGCGCGTTCTGGGCGCGCCGGCGCGGCATCCTGCGGGCCGTCGAGGAGCCGGACCAGCTCGCCACCGAGCTCGGCATCGCGATCAGCCTCAGCGACAAGGTCGACGAAACCCGTGGCGCGTTGGAGCGCATCGGCGGCGGAGGGGGATGGCGCATCTTCGATCGCCTCAAGGGGGCCTGGGGCGGCATGGCGATGACCGGCCGGTGGATCGACGACGTCGGTGACCTGCCCCGCGCGCGCTACTTCGTGCCGCCCAAGATCGGCACCTCCGTCACGATCACGATCGCTGCCCTCTGGCTCGTGCCGATCTCGGTCGTCGTCGCGCTGTTCGCCCTGATCGGGACGATCGCCGGATCGCTCTGACCTCCCGTGTCCGGCACGGTCAGGATCGGGATCTCCGGATGGACGTACGCGCCGTGGCGCAAGGTCTTCTATCCCGAAGGCCTTCGGCAGAAGGACGAGCTCGAGTACGCCGCGAGCCGGATGACCAGCATCGAGATCAACGGCTCGTTCTACTCGTTGCAGCGTCCGGAGAGCTACCGGGCCTGGCGTGAGCGGACTCCCGAGGGCTTCGTCTTCGCCGTCAAGGGCGGCCGGTTCATCACGCACATGAAGAAGCTCGCGGACGTCGACGTGCCGCTGGCGAACTTCTTCGCGTCGGGCCCCTTGGCGCTCGGCGACAAGCTCGGGCCGGTGCTGTGGCAGCTCCCGCCGACGCTGGGCTTCGATGCCGAACGCCTGGAGCACTTCTTCGACCAGCTGCCCCGCACGACGAACGCCGCCGCCGAGCTGGCGAGCCGCCACGACGAACGCGTCGCCGGCCGGGCCCATCTGGAGGTCACGAGCGAGCAGGAGATCCGGCACGCCGTCGAGGTCAGGCACGACTCGTTCCTGGTGCCGGAGTTCCTCACCCTGCTCCGCGACAACGCGATCGCGCTGGTCGTCGCCGACACCGCCGGCAGGTGGCCGCTCATCCGGGACGTCACGACCGACTTCGCGTACGTACGCCTGCACGGTGACTCCGAGCTCTACGCGAGCGGCTACTCCGACGAGGCGCTCGACGAGTGGGCGGCGCTGCTGCGCGGCTGGGCGGAGGAGGGCAAGGACGTCTACGCGTACTTCGACAACGACATCAAGGTCCGTGCGCCGTTCGACGCCATGGCCCTGATCGAGCGACTCGCCGACCTCGGGCCTGCAGGCTAGGAGTCGATCAGGACCTGCATCCCGGGGGCGTACAGGCGGACGACCTCGTCGATCGGGGCGTCGGCGAGCGGGGAAAGTCGCACGACATAACGCATCGTCGCCATGCCGATCAGCTGACTGGCGATGAGTGAGGCACGCAGCTCGCGGTCGTCGCCGTCGAGCACCTCCAGGAGCGCCGCGATGAGGATGTTCCGGGCGATCTGCAGCATGGGCGCCTGGGAGTCGCCGGATCCCAGGGTCGTACGGATCATCGAGCTGAAGACGTCGCGATGCGGGTCCCACGCGCCGAGGAAGGTCCGCAGCAGGCGCTCGGCCATGCCGTCGGGACCGTCCTTGATGACCAGGGCGATCTTCTCGATCGGGTTGACCGGCAGCTCCATCGTCGCGACGAGGAGGCCCGACTTGTCACCGAAGTAGTGGCTGATCAGGCTCACGTCCACGCCGGCCTCGCGCGCGATCGCCCGCATCGACGTGCCGCCGAACCCCTGTGCGGCGAACTGGGCGCGGGCGGCATCGAGGATCGCAGCACGGCGATCGGCCGCGTCACCGGCGGGCGGGCGTCCCCGCGTTCGCTTCACGGTCATGGGGTCCGCCTCCGCAGAGTCAGCGAGGCGCCGGCAAGGGCGAGCACGCAGCAGCCGATCAAGATCACGAGGTCCTTGCTCAGTGTCGAGGTGAAGTTGCTCGTCGACCCTAGCTCGGTGAAGGCGTCGGCCGCATAGCTCAGCGGCAGTACGTCGGAGAGTCGACGCAGGACCTCGGGCATCGAGTCGCGTGGCACCAGCAGCCCGCAGAGCAGCAGCTGCGGGATCACGACGAGCGGCATGAATTGCACCGCCTGGAACTCGGTGACCGCGAACGCCGACATCAGGAGTCCGAGCGCCGTGCCGAGCACCGCATCCGTGACGGCGAACAGGACGATGGCCCACGGGGTGTTGACGTCCATGTCGAGCAGCCAGATCGCGACCGTCGAGGTGACGAGTGACTGCACGAGGGCGGCCGTGCCGAACGCCAGACCGTAGCCCAGGATCAGCTCGCCGCGCCTGAGCGGCGTCGTCAGCAGACGCTCGAGCGTGCCGGACGTACGCTCGCGCACCATCGTCACCGAGGTCACGAGGAACATCACGATGAACGGGAAGATGCCGAGCATCTGCGGGCCGACCCGGTTGAACACGGCGGGGCTGCCGTCGAAGACGTACTTGAACATCCACAGCAGGAGCGAGGGCAGGACGACGATCATCGCGACGCTGCGGGGATCGTGACTCAACTGCTGGAGCACGCGACGGCTCGTGGCGAGGGTCCGCGTCATGACGCGCCCTTCCCTTCGGCCAGCACGAGGAACGCGCGCTCGAGGTCGTCCTCGCCGGTGTCCCGGCGCAGCTCGTCGGGCGTCGCGTCGGCGATGATCCGGCCTTCGCGCATCAGGAGCACGCGGTCGCAGCGGCCGGCCTCGTCCATGACGTGGCTCGACACCAGCAGGGTCTTGCCCTGCGATGCGAGCCGCGCGAAGAGCTGCCACAGATCGCGGCGGAGGACCGGGTCAAGGCCTACCGTCGGCTCGTCGAGCAGGTAGACATCCGGGTCCGCCAGCAGCGCTGCGGCCAGGGAGACCCGCGTGCGCTGGCCGCCCGACAGGTCTGCGACCAGCGCGTCGGTCTTGTCCGAGAGCCCCACGTCATCGATCGCCTGGAACATCGCAGCATCGTCGCTTCCGCTGAGGACGGCGAAGTAGCGGAGGTTCTGCAGGACGGTCAGGTCGGGATAGACCGAGTCGGACTGCATGACGTATCCGACCCGCGCCCGGGCGGCGGGGGTGCCGGCTGGGCCGCCGAGCACCGTGACGGTGCCGGACCTGATGATCTGGATGCCGGCGATCGCGCGGATGAGCGTCGTCTTGCCGCAGCCGCTGGGCCCCAGCAGCCCGGTGACGGACCCGGACGGCACCGACACCGTGAGGTCGGGGATCACGGTGTTCTTCCCGCGGATCACGGTGAGGCGGTCGACCGCGATGGCCGGGCTATTCAACATACGTTGAATATATGTCGTGAGGGTCGGTGCGTCAACCCGGCACCCAGCCGCCGTCCCCGGAGCCCGCGGTCAGCGCTGGGCAAGCACGACGCAGCACCGCTGGTCATCCGGCTCGAGGTGGCACTCCAGCTCGTCCGGGCCGACCTCGTCGACGAGCGCCTGGAGGAGTGCGAGGTTCATCCCGCACACCATCTCGGTGTGGCTCGCGGCGAGGGTGTGGAACGGACAGTTCGCGAGGATCACGCGCTGCGCGTCCTCGCGCGGCTCGTAGCCGTGCTGCGCGAGCACCCGCATCGCCAGCGCCAGCGGGTTGTCCCCGGCGTCATCGGCCAGGGCGGCCTGCGCCCACTCGCGACCTTGCTGAGCCGCCTCCTGGTGGAGCGCCTCGATCGGGGATCCGCCCGTACGCGCGGACGTCGCCACGGCCGCGGCCAGGAGCTGCCCGGCGATCTCGTACTCCCGGCCGGGGAGCGAGACGCTGATGTCCTCGGGCGCGCGCCGGTAGAGCTTCGCGGGCCGGCCGGCTCCCGGCCCGGAGCGGCCCGTCAGGCGGGCGAACTCAGCCGTGAGCAGCCCCTCGGCCTCCAGTCGGTCCAGGTGGAACTTCGCCTTGTGAAGGGGTACGCCGAGGGCATCAGCCGCCTCGTCGCGGCTCACCGCGTACGGCTTGGCGCACACGTAGAGGTAGAGGTCCCGCCGCAGGGGGTCGCCGAGTGCACCGATGCTCGCGACGCGTTCGGCGAAGTCTGCCACGGCATGCCTTTCTAAAGGAGAAACATCTTGACGTAAGACGACCAACGTCTCTACAGTCAACATTATTGTTCTTTAGAAAGGGTGACAACCCATGACCTCCCTCAACCTCAAGGCCGATCCCACGTATCGCGCCTTCTTCCTGCTCCGCTCGGTCTTCACGATCGCCCCGATCGCGTTCGGGCTCGACAAGTTCACGAACCTCCTCACCGACTGGTCGATCTACCTCGCCCCATGGATCAACGACATCGTGCCCGGCAGCGCCGACGAGGCGATGTACGCCGTGGGTGTCATCGAGATCGCCGCCGGTCTGCTCGTCGCGGTCATGCCGCGGCTGGGTGCGTACGTCGTCGCCGGGTGGCTGCTCGGCATCATCGTCGACCTGCTGACGCTCCAGGACTTCTACGACGTCGCCCTGCGTGACTTCGGCCTCCTCGTCGGTGCGCTCGCGCTCGCGCAGCTGGCGGAGGCGCGGGGCCACGGCCTGCTCCGCCGGTCGTCATGACGCAGGTGTTCGAGCTGGAGCGCGAGCTCGCGTCGCCGGCGGTGGACCTCGCCACCGCGACGCGCGCGGCACGCGACTTCCTCGCCGCGCTCGGCGTGCCCTGTGACACCGAGAGCACGGAGCGGACCCCGCGGCGGATGGCCGAGGCGTACGCGGCGATGCTGACGTCCCGGCCGTTCGAGGCGACGACCTTCCCGAACGACGAGGCGTACGACGAGCTCGTCGTGGTGAGGTCGATCCCGGTCCAGTCCGTGTGCGAGCACCACTTCCTGCCGTTCACCGGCGTGGCCCACGTGGGCTACCTGCCGGGCAGCCGGATCGTCGGGCTGTCCAAGCTCGCCCGGGTCGTGGAGATGTACGCCAGGCGCCCGCAGGTCCAGGAGCGGCTGACCCAGCAGATCGCCGACTGGGTCGACCTGCACCTCGATCCACAGGGGGTCGGCGTCGTGATCGAGGCCGAGCATGCCTGCATGACGCTGCGTGGCGTCCAGGTCGCCGGGACGACCACCAGCACCTCGGCACTACGCGGGCAGCTGCGGGAGAGCCCGGCGTCACGCGCCGAGTTCCTCGCCAGCGTCAGGTGATGCGCAGTTCAATGGACTTGTCGACCGAGCCAAGGAGACCAGCATGAGCGCCACATCGTCCATCGTCATCGTCGGGGGCGGCCACGCCGGAGGCAAGGCCGCGATCGCCCTGCGCGCCGAGGGCCACACGGGTCCGATCACGATCGTCGGCGAGGAGAACCATCCGCCGTACGAGCGCCCGCCGCTGTCCAAGGAGTACCTCCAGGGCGAGTCGGAGGCCGACGCGATGCTGCTCGAGCCGGCCGACTGGTACGCCGAGCACGACATCACGCTCCTGCAGGGCGTCACGGCGACGCGGATCGACGCCGAGGCCAGGCGCGTGCATCTCGACCAGGGCGAGCCGCTGCCGTACGACCTGCTGCTGCTCGCAACCGGGGCGACCCCGCGACGGCTCGACATCCCCGGGGCCGAGCTCGCACTGACGCTGCGTCGCGTCGAGGACAGCGACGCGCTCCGCGAGGCGTACGAACGGTCCGGGTCTGTCGTCATCATCGGTGGCGGCTGGATCGGACTCGAGACCGCTGCCGCCGCCCGCAAGGCCGGGCTCGACACGACGGTGCTCGAGTTCGCTCCACTGCCACTGCAGGCCGCCCTGGGCGACGAGCTGGGCAGCTACTTCGCGGAGCTGCACCGACGCAACGGCGTCGACCTGCGGACGTCCGCCGCCGCCGAGGCGATCTCCGGCACCGGCCCGTACGTCGTGCGAAGCGGTGGTGACGAGATCACGGCGGACCTGGTCGTGATGGGCGTCGGCGCAGCACCCAGCACCGCGCTCGCCGAGGCGGCCGGCCTCGCGGTCGACAACGGCATCACGGTGGACGAGTCGTTCCGCACGAGCGACCCGGCGATCTATGCGATCGGCGATGTCGCGAATGCGCAGAACACGGCGCTCGGCACGCGGCTGAGGGTCGAGCACTGGGACAACGCGATCAAACAGGGCGAGGCCGTCGCGAAGGTCATGCTGGGGCAGCCGGTGACCTACGACTGGCAGCCGTACTTCTACACGGATCAGTTCGACCTCGGGATGGAGTACGTCGGCCGTGGCGGCTCCTCGAACGACGTCGTGATCCGCGGCGACAAGGACGACGGCGAGTTCATCGCGTTCTGGCTCGACGGCGACCGGGTCACGGCCGGCATGAACGTCAACATCTGGGACGTCACCGAGGACATCCGCGCCCTGATCGGGCGTAGCGTGGATCGTGCGAGGCTCGCCGACCCCGGTGTGCCACTCACCGAGGTGGTGGAGTCATGACACCCGACAAGGACCGATTCAAGCAGCTCCCCAAGCCCGTACGCCTCGAGGACACCGTGACGACATCCGACACCGATCCGGTGCCGGATCCCGAAGGTGGCCGCGACACCGAGCGTGACTTCCTCATCCGCTACGGGCTCGGCGGCCTCTGACGCAGCCGCCGGGCGAGCTCGGCGCCGACGTCCTCCAACAGTGAGGCGGCCTCGGTGAAGCAACGCTGCTGGTCCGGCTCGCGCTGATCGAGGGCGAGCACCGCGGTGACGCCCGCACTGCGCCACTGCTCGGGTGTCAGCTGACTGCGACCGCACACGACGTACGTCGGCAGGCCGGCTTCACGGGCCATCGCCGCGACGCGTGCGGGCGCCTTGCCGCTCAGGGTCTGCTCGTCGAACGATCCCTCGCCCGTCACGACGATGTCGGCCGAGCCCAGCGCGGCTGACAGGCCGACGATCTCGAAGACCAGGTCGGCGCCCGGCCGCAGGGTGGCTCCGAGCAGGGCGAGGGCGCCGAAGCCCACCCCGCCCGCCGCACCGGCGCCCCGGACATCTCGATGATCGGTGCCGGTCAAGGACGTGACCAGCCCGGCCCAGTGCCGCAGCCCGGCCTCCAGCCTGATGACGTCCCACGGCGACGCACCCTTCTGCGGGCCGTAGACCTCGGCGGCTCCGCGCGGACCCAGCAGCGGGTTGTCGACGTCGCACGCGATCGTGATGCTCACCTCGGCGAGCCGTCGGTCCAGCGCCGACGTGTCGACCGACGCCACGTCGATGAGGGCGCCGCCGCCGTCAGGGAGGTCGTCGCCCATCGCGTTGCACAGCCTGACGCCGAGGGCCTGCAGCATTCCCGCGCCGCCGTCCGTCGAGGCGCTCCCGCCGATGCCGACGACCAGCTTCTTGCAGCCGGCCTCGATCGCCGCGGCCATCACGACGCCGAGCCCGCGGCTCGACGCGTTGAGCGGCGCCGGGGGGCCGGCCAGCCGTTCGATCCCACAGGTGCCGGCCAGCTCGACGACAGCCGTGTCGGTGCGCCGGGCATACGCCGTCATGACCGCCTCGCCGGTCGGGCCGACGGCCTCGACGGGTGTCCGCGTGAATCCGCCGTCGACCGCTGCCTCGACGGTGCCGTCACCTCCGTCCGCGACGGGCAGGCGTACGACCTCGAGGTCCGGGCGGGCGCGCAGCAAGCCGCGCGACACGGCACCGGCGACCTCGGAAGCGGTCAAGGAGCCCTTGAACTTGTCCGGCGCCAGGAGGACCCGGGTCACAGGAACGGCGCGATGAGCTCGAGGTAACGCTGGCTCATCCTGGCGAGCACCTCGTCCCCTGGCGTGGCCCAGATGTCGGCGTTGAAGATCTCGACCTCGATGTCGCCGGTGTAGCCCGCCGCGGCCACGGCGGACGTGAACGTCGGGAAGTCGATGTGACCGTCGCCCATCATGCCGCGCCCCAGCAGGGTGTCGGCCGGCAGCGGGGTGATCCAGTCGCAGACCTGATAGCTCACGATCCGGTCGCCGGCGCGGGCGATCTGGTCCTCGACCGACGGTTCCCACCACAGGTGATAGGTGTCGACGACGACCCCGACGTCGGACGGGTCGAAGTCCTCGGCGATGTCCAAGGCCTGCCGCAGCGTCGAGACGACACCGCGGTCGGCGGCGAAGATCGGGTGCATCGGCTCGATCCCGAGCGTCACACCGCGCGACCTTGCATGGGGGACCAGCTCGGCGATCGCCTCGGCGGCCCGTGCGCGGGCGCCCGCCAGGTCGGTGTCGCCTGGGGGGAGACCACCGGGCACCAGCACCAACGTCCGGGCGCCGAGGGTCGCGGCCTCGTCGATCGCCGTCAGGTTGTCGGCGTGAGCCGCTGCGCGGGCGGCCGGCTCGCTGACGGTGAAGAACCCGCCGCGGCACAGCGACGAGACGCGGAGGCCGGACTCGGCGATCCACTTGGCAGCGACCTCGAGCCCGACGTCGGCGACCGGCTCTCGCCACAGCCCAATCGAGGACAGCCCGGCCGCCAGCGTGCCGTCGATCGCCTCGCGCAGCGTCCACTCCGCGGTCGTGCGCTGGTTGAGCGAGAGCCGGGCCAGGGCAGGGTCGGACCTCATCGGGTCACCCCGGCCGAGGTCAGCAGTGTCGTGAGGCGGTGTGCGGCAAGGTCGGGATCAGCCAGCAGCCGGCACTCGTTGGCCAGCTCGATCACGCGTACGAGATGCGGAATGCTCCGCGCGGACTGCATGCCACCGACCATCGTGAATCCGTCCTGATGGCCGTTGAGCCAGGCCAGGAACGCGATCCCGGTCTTGTAGTGGAACGTGGGCGCCTCGAAGATGTGCCGGGACAGCGCCAGCGTCGGGGCGAGCTCTGCGTCGTACGTCTCGATGTCGCCGGCGTCGAGCGCGGCGAGTGCTGCCGAGGCGGCCGGGGCGATGGCGGCGAACGCGCCGAGCAGCGCGTCGGAGTGATGCGTGCCGTCACCGCGGATGAGCGCGGGGTAGTTGAAGTCGTCGCCGGTGTATAGCCGCACGCCCTCGGGCAGCGCGGCCCGCAGCGACACCTCGTGCTCGGCGGAGAGCAACGAGACCTTGACGCCGTCGATCCGGTCGGCATGATCGCGTACGAGGCCCAGGAACGTCGCCGTGGCAGTCGGTACGTCCGTCGAGCCCCAGTAGCCCTTGAGGTGGGGGTCGAACATGTCGCCCAGCCAGTGCAGGATCACCGGCTCGCTGACCTGGCGCAGCAGCTCGTCGTAGACACGGCGGTAGTCGTCGGCGCTGACGGCGAGCTGGGCGAGCTGCCGCGACGCCATGATGATGACTTGTGAGCCGGCCTGCTCGACCGCCTCGATCTGCTCGGCGTACGCCGCGATGACCTCGTCGATCGTGCCGATCGTCAGGTGGTGGTCCGTGCCGGCGCCCGACGCGATGCGCGCGCCGGCCTCCTTGGCGACGGCAGCGCTGCGGGTGATGAGCTCGCGGGCGACGTCCCAGTTGAGTCCCATGTTGCGCTGTGCAGTGTCCATCGCCTCGGCGACCCCGAAGCCGTAGCTGAACAGGTGCCGGCGAAACGCCAATGTCGCATCCCAGTCGAGCACGGCGGGGGCGCCTGGCGTGTTGTCGGCGAGCGGATCGGCCACCACGTGGGCGGCGGCGAACGCGATGCGGCTGTCGTACGGGTGGGGGTGCTCGGCCCAGTCACGAGGCTCCAGCAGCGTCAGCGAACGCCACCCGCCGTGCGCATCCGGCACCGCCAGCGTCGACTGCCCGGTGACCGTCACAGCGTGATCCGATCGAGCTCGACGCGCCGCCCCTCCGCGGATGACTTCAGGGCCGCCTCGACCAGATGGAGGCCGCGGGCGCCGGAGAGCATGTCGTACTGGTGCGGCCGGCCGGCGTCGACGTCGCGCAGGTAGTCCTCCCACTGGGCGCGGAAGCCGTTGGGGAACTCCTGGTTGTCGGGCACCGGCGCCCACTGGGCGCGGAAGTCGAGGTCCGTCGGCAGGTCGGGGTTCCAGACCGGCTTGGGCGTACGTACGCTCGGCTGGATCCGGCACTCGAACAGGCCGGCAACGGCCGAGCCGTCGGTGCCGTCGACCTGGAACTCCACGAGCTCGCCACGGTCGACGCGTACGGCCCACGAGGAGTTGATCTGCGCGATGATGTCGCCCTCGAGCTCGAAGATGCCGTATGCCGCGTCGTCCGCCGTCGCGGCATACTTCTCGCCGCGCTCGTCCCACCGCTCGGGGATGTGGGTGACCGCCTTGGCGATCACGGAACGGACCGGACCGAAGAGGTTCTCCAGGACGTAGTTCCAGTGGCAGTACATGTCGAGGACCATCCCGCCGCCGTCTTCCGCGCGGTAGTTCCAGCTGGGTCGCTGGGCGGGTTGGACGTCGCCCTCGAAGACCCAGTAGCCGAACTCGCCCCGCACCGACAGGATGCGGCCGAAGTAGCCGGCGTCGATGAGCCGCTTGAGCTTGACCAGGCCGGGCAGGTAGAGCTTGTCGTGCACGACCCCGCTGATGACTCCCGCGGACGCGGCCGCCTGGGCCAGCTCGAGGCCTTCGCCGACGCTCTCGGCGATGGGCTTCTCGGTGTAGATGTGCTTGCCGGCGGCCAGGGCCTTGAGGATCGACTTCTTGCGCTCCGACGTCACCTGGGCGTCGAAGTAGATCGTCGCCGTGGTGTCGGCCAGCGCCTCGTCGAGATCTGTCGTGAACTCGCGGACGCCGTGCTTGGCGGCCAGCTCGGCGAGCTTCTCGCGATTGCGGCCCACCAGGATCGGCTCGACCTGGAGCCGCGAGCCGTCGGCCAGCTCGACCCCGCCGTCGTCACGGATGGCCAGGATCGAGCGCACCAGGTGCTGGCGGTATCCCATCCGGCCGGTGATGCCGTTCATGATGATGCGTACGGTGCGTGGAGCCACGGTGGTCTACCTGTCCTTCGATGTCGCGGTGACGGAACGCGCGCCGCCGAGATACAGCGCGCTCAGCTGGGGATCGGCGAGCAGCTCCGGCGCCGGGCCGGAGATGTGCACCTTGCCGAGGTCGAGCACGCAGCCGATGTCGGCCGTCTCCAGCGCTCGCCGGGCGTTCTGCTCCACGAGGAGCACGGCAGTGCCGGCGTCGCGCATGCGGACGACCTGCTCGAACACCGTGCTGGTGGTCTTGGGATCGAGGCCCATCGACGGCTCGTCGAGCAGCACGACCTTGGGGCTGACCATGAGGGAGCGGGCGAACTCGACCTGCTTCTGCTGGCCGCCGGACAGCAGGCCCGCCAGCGCCTTCCAGCGTTCGCCGACGACCGGAAACAGGGAGCGGACGAAGTCGACCCGCTCGGTGATCAGC
>NZ_JAKFCB010000016.1:0-4034 GCF_036676885.1 Aeromicrobium sp. | reverse complement strand
CAACGTGGGTGACCTCACGGCGCTCTTCACGATGTCGCAGCCGGCCATCTCCAAGCACCTCAAGGTGCTCGAGCAGGCCGGACTGATCTCGCGCAACCGGCAGGGGACGATGCGCCTCAGCCATCTCGAGGCCGCGCCCCTGAAGGAAGCCACCGGATGGCTGGCCGACTACCGGGAGTACTGGACCGAGAGCTACGCGCGACTGGACGAGCTGCTCGAGTCACTCGACTGACCCTCACCCCAAGGAGAGCATCATGAATGTCACCGACACCCTGACCATCGAGACCCCGGGCACCCACGCGATCACGATCTCGCGTGAGTTCGACGCCCCGGTCGACAAGGTCTTCCGGGCCATGACCGATCCCGAGCTCATCGCCCGCTGGATGGGTCCGAAATACCTCACCAACGTCGAGACGACCAACGACGCGCGTCACGGCGGCACCTGGACGCTGGTCCAGCGGGACCCCGACGGCAACGAGTACGCGTTCCGTGGCGTGTTCCACGGCGAGCAGACTCCCGAGCTGTCGATGCGTACGTTCGAGTGGCTCGGCATGCCCGGCCACGTCTCGTTCGAGACTCTGAAGCTGGAGGACCTCGGCAACGGCCGGACCCGTGCCTACAACGTCTCGGTCTTCACCTCGACCGAGGACCGCGACGGCATGGCGACCAGCATGGAGTCGGGCGTCGTCGAGGGCTACGAGCGCCTCGACGAGATCCTGGAGTCGCTGTGAGTGTCGTCATCGACATCTCGATGTCGCTGGACGGGTACGTCACCGCACCCGGCGTCGACGCCGAGCACGGGCTCGGCGTCGACGGGGAGGTCCTGCACCTCTGGGCGTTCTCCGACGACCCCGTCGAGCAGGAGCTGCTCGGCAGGAGCACCACTCGCACGGGAGCCGTCGTCATGGGCCGCAACCTGTTCGACATCGTCGACCGGGTCTGGGACGACGAGGTCGGCTACGGAGCGGGCCTCGCCGCGGAGCCGCCGTGCTTCGTCGTGACGCACACCGAGCCCGAGTCGATCAGGCTCGTCGACCGCTTCACGATCGTCACCGACGGCCTCGAGTCGGCGCTCGAGCAGGCTCGCGCCGCGGCCGGCGACAAGGACGTCGTCGTCATGGGTGGTGGTGATGTCTGCGGCCAGGTCCTCGCGGCCGGGCTCGCCGACGTGCTCTCGCTGCACGTCGCGCCGGTCGTGCTGGGTGGCGGGACGCCGTTGTTCGCCGCCGGGACGAGGGTTGACCTCGAGCCGCTCGACACCGTGGCGACGCCGAACGCGACGCACCTGACGTACGCCCTGCGCTGAGTCAGATCGCGGTGGCAGGCGCCGGGGCCAGCGGCACGCGTACGAGCAGGACACCGGGCTGGACCTCGGCCGTGATCTCCCGGCCCTCCCCCACGGGGTCGCCGTCGAGCTGCATCGGCATCATCTTCTCGGCCTTGATGTGGACCTTGTGGCCGGTGAGCCGGTCGAGCCGTTCGTTCGTACGCTTCTGGCGGCCGATGACGCGCACGATGATCGCGAGCCAGCCGATGAACCGCTTGGGCGCGAGCACCACGACGTCGAGCTTGCCGTCGTCGATCTGCGCGTCGGGCAGCAGCGGGATGCCGCCCTGCAGGAAGCCGACGTTGCCGACCACGACGGTGCGGGCGCGGAACTTCTTGAACTCGCCGTCGTCGACCGCGATCTGCACCCTCATCGCCGGGAAACGGGCCGCCTTGATGCCACTGACGAAGTAGGCGAGCCAGCCGACCTTGCTCTTGAGCTGGTCGTTGACGCCGGTCATGATCGCGGCGTCCATGCCGAGGCCGGCCATGACGAGGAACGTCGTGTTGGTGCCGGAGTCGGTCCGGAGGGTCGACAGGTCGATCGCCCGGTCCTGGCCGCCGAACACGACGTCGAGCGCGTCGCGGGAGTTGAGCGGGATCGACAGGTTGCGGGCCAGCAGGTTGCCGGTGCCGTGCGGGAGGATGCCGACCGCCACGCCGGTGCGGGCGACCTCTTCGCAGACCGCACGCACGGTGCCGTCGCCGCCGGCCGCGACGATGAGGTCGACATCGGCACGGAGCGCGGCGCTGGCCTGGCCGTGCCCTGGGTCCTCGACCGTCGTCTCGAACCAGATCGGCTCGGACCAGCCATCGCGGAGGGCGACGAGGCGTACGCGCTCCTTGAACGCCTCGACGTCGCCGACCTTGGCGGGGTTGAGGACGACCGCGGCGCGCTTGCGGCCGGTGCCGGTCAGGGCAGCGAGCTCGTGCGGCAGCCGGGTGGCGTCGGTGACGAGCAGGATCCACAGGCCGAGGGCGACAGCCATGCCGAAGCTCAGGCCGGCGATGACGTCGCTGAGGTGGTGCACGCCGAGGAAGATGCGGTCGGCGCCGACACCCAGGCCCATGAGGACGAGCACCGCGACGATGACGCGACGCTTCCAGCCGCGACCGGTCAGCACGATCGTCAGCAGGATCGCGACGGTGAACAGGATCCCTGACCCCGCGGCATGGCCGCTGGGGAACGAATGTCCGCCGATCTCGTGCAGCGGCTTGTCCCAGATGGGGCGATCACGCTGGTAGGCCAGCTTGATCAGTGCGTTGCCGCCGAGCACGACGATGCCGCTGATGGTGATCCAGATCGCGACCCGGCGCTCGTGCCGCCACAGGGCGTATGCGGCGAGGAGCGCCAGCGCGATGGCGACGCCGAGGTTGCTGAACGTCACCGCGACGAAGTCGAGGAAGTCCACGAATCCGCCGTGCCGGGACGAGAAGTCGTATGCCTCCTGCGCGACGTCCCGGTCGACGTCGATGACCGCGTCGACTCCGGTACCGATGCAGATCGCCAGGATCGCGAACAGGGCGGTCGGGACGGCGAGGACCCACAGGAGGATGGATCGGCGTGCAGGCGCGGCACGGCGCAGGTCGAACGACAAGCTTTCCTCCTCAGGGGTCGACCTAGCCTAATGGACATGAAAATGGTCGCGAGCCGGACGATAGGCTGAGGCAGTGATTGACGCCCGAATCCTGCGAGAAGACCCTGAGGCCGTACGCGCTGCACAGCGGCGTCGAGGCGAGCCCACCGAGCTCGTCGACGAGCTGATCCACGCGGACGAGCAGCGACGGTCGACGATCTCGGCGTACGAGGCGGTGCGCGGCGAGCAGAAGAACCTCGGCAAGCTGATCCCCCGGGCCCAGGGCGACGAGAAGCAGGAGCTCCTGGTGCGCGCCAAGGAGCTGAGCCAGCAGGTCAAGGACGCCGAGGCCGCGCAGGTCGAGGCGGCCGAGACCTACGACCGGCTCATCAAGATGCTGCCCAACCTCGCCTCGCCCGACGCCCCGGTGGGAGGTGAGGACGACTTCGTCGTGCTCGACACGGTCGGCACGCCGCGCGACTTCGCAGCGGAGGGCTTCGAGCCCCGTGACCACCTCGAGCTCGGTCAGCTGCTCGGGGCGATCGACACCGAGCGCGGCGCCAAGGTCAGCGGCGCGCGCTTCTACTTCCTCACCGGCGTCGGTGCGCAGCTCGAGCTGGCCCTGACGCAGCTCGCGATGAGCAAGGCCGCGGAGTGGGGCTTCACGCCGATGATCCCGCCGGCGCTGGTCAACGAGCGCGCGATGGAGGGCACCGGGTTCCTGGGCCAGGCAGCTGACGACGTCTACCACCTCGAGAAGGACGGCCTCTACCTCGTCGGCACCTCCGAGGTGCCGATGGCGGCCTATCACTCCGACGAGATCCTCGACGCCGGCTCGCTGCCGCGCCGCTATGCCGCGTTCAGCCCCTGCTACCGCCGCGAGGCCGGCTCGTACGGCAAGGACACGCGGGGCATCTTCCGCGTGCACTGGTTCGACAAGGTCGAGATGTTCGTCTACACGACGCTCGAGGAGTCCTACGCCGAGCACGAGCGCATCCTCGGCTGGGAGCGGGCGTGGCTCGACGCGCTCGAGCTGCCCTACCGCGTCATCGATGTGGCCTCCGGCGACCTCGGCGCGTCGGCGATCCGCAAGTTCGACTGCGAGGCGTGGATCCCGACGCAGGGCAAGTA
>NZ_JAKFCB010000015.1:0-4687 GCF_036676885.1 Aeromicrobium sp. | reverse complement strand
GTCATGACCGGCCGGGTCAGGTCCGACGGACCCGACGTGCGGGTCTGGAGGTTGCCGGGATCGACCGTCATGACGACCCGGATCTCACGGTCGCCCTGGGCGACGCCCTGGACGACGAGCCGGCAGTTGACGATGCGGCGCTCGCTCGTGCGGCAGTACTGGTCGAGGTCGTTCGTGACGACGCCGGCATCGGGCAGCAGCGCGGCGATCTGCGCCAGCATGCGACGCACGACGTCCGTGGGGGAACCGTCGATCCGCATGAGCGAGACGGTCGAGTCCGGCTTGGGCGGGTCCTCGAGCAGCTTGAACGAGTCGTCGCTCGGGCGGGTGTCGGGGGTCGGCGTGGTCGGGGTCGGTGGGGTGCCCTCGCTCGCCTCCTCGGCCGCCTCGGCGCGCGCCTCGGCGTCCTTCTGGGCCTGCGCGGCCTTGAGCTCGGGCAGGTAGGCCGCGATCAGCCGGTCGCTGCGGAAGCGGATCAGGGGTGCGAGCTGGGTCGCGCCGCGCGGCACCAGCAGGCCGTACGTGATGGGGCTCTCGGGCCCCGACTCGTGCTCGGTGACGTCAGGCGGCTGGGTCGTCGTCTGGGTCGACGTCGGCGTCGGATCGGCCGCGGAGCCCTCGCCGTCACAGGCGGCGACGAGGCTCAACGCCACGAGTGACAACACCACCCGGAAGCAGCGAGACTTCATGCGATCCCCTCGTCGAAGTCCCCATGGGGGACGCGGTCGTTCAGGCGTTCCGAGCAACGCCATTGCGACGAGATCTCGTGCACCAACACCACACGATATCGTTCCCCGCCAAGGGCTCGGGGCATATGGTCCGGCGCCCGGAGAGGAGCAGGCCATGGCCGCGCGGATCACGACGACCGACCGGGTGTTCGCGTCGTTGCGCGAATCCATCCTCTCCGGCGAGTTCCCGGCGGGTTCGCTGCACTCGATCTACCGGCTCGCGGACCTGCTCGACGTCTCGCGTACGCCCGTCCGTGAAGCGGTCCTGCGGCTCGCCGACATCGGGCTGGTCACGATCGAGCGCAACCGCGGCGTACGCATCCGGGGAGTCTCGGTCGCGGACATCCGGTCGGTGTTCGAGCTGCGGCTGATGATCGAGGTGCCGGCGGCCGCGTACGCCGCGGCGCATGCCGGCGATGACGACGTACGGGCGCTCCGGGCCGAGTTGGAGGGCATGCGAGCCGCTGCGGCTGACGACGACGAGGCGCGGTTCACGGCGCACGACCGGTCGCTGCACCACGCGATCGGCTCGATCCTCGGCAATCAGCGGGCGCAGCACGAGGTCGCCGCGCTTCGCGACTCGATCCAGACCCGCGGCGCGTCGACGCTGCACCGATCGCGCGGCATGCCGGAGATCCTCGACGAGCACGTGCCGATCGTCGAGGCCATCGCGGCGCGGGATCCCCAGGCGGCTGCCGCCCACATGGAGGGGCACCTGGTCAACACCGCCAACCTGCTCATGGCGCAGGCCGCGGGTCCCGACGACCCGGCGCCCGATGCCGGGTGGGCCGACCGGTTGAGGAGCCATCTGTACGTGCCCGGGCGAGCGGCGTCACCGCCGGAGTAGCATGCTAGTACGCTGGGACGCGTCGATCCGAAGGAGCAGCACCGTGCCGAGCTTTCATCCCGCGCACCCGGAGACGGTCTTCACGTACGGCGCCCCGGGCCTGAAGTTCGGCGTCGGAGCCCGCCACGAGCTCGGCCACGACCTCGCCCAGCTCGATGCCCGGCGCGTGCTGATCGTCACGGACCCCGGCGTCGCCGCGACCGGCGCTCCCGCCGAGATCGCCGAGTCGCTGCGGGCCGCGGCGATCGAGGCGATCGTCTTCGACCGCGCGCGGGTCGAGCCGACTGACGCCAGCCTCAGCGAGGCGATCGACTTCGCCCGGGCGGAGGGACCGTTCGACGCCATTGTCGCGGTCGGCGGGGGCAGCAGCATCGACACCGCCAAGGCCGTCAACCTGCTGACGACCAACGAGGGCGAGCTGATGGACTACATCAACGCCCCGGTCGGCCGGGCCCGGGCGCCGAAGCATCCGCTCCTGCCGCTCATCGCGCTGCCGACCACGACCGGCACGGGCAGCGAGAGCACGACGATCTGCGTCCTCGACGTCGTCAGCCAGCACGTCAAGACCGGCATCTCGCACGCCCGGCTCCGCCCGACCCTCGCGATCGTCGACCCCGAGCTGACGCTGACCCAGCCGGCCGGTGTCACGGCGGCCTCGGGCCTGGACATCCTGTGCCACGCCCTCGAGAGCTACACGGCCCGGCCCTACGAGTCGTACGAGCACAAGCGCGCCGACGAGCGGGTGCCGTACTGCGGGGCGAACCCGATCGCCGACATGTGGTCCGAGAAGGCGCTGACCCTCATGGCCTCGTCATTCCGCAGGGCCGTCCGCGACGGCGACGACCTCGCGGCACGCACGGAGGTCGCGATGGCGGCCACGTTCGCGGGCCTCGGCTTCGGCAACGCGGGTGTGCACATCCCGCACGCGAATGCGTACCCGATCGCCGGCCAGGTCCGCGACTTCCACCCCGTCGACTACGACGCCGACCACGCGATGGTGCCGCATGGGATGGCGGTGTCCCTGACCGCGCCGGCGTCGTTCCGCTACACGTTCCAGGCTTCGCCCGAGCGCCACCTCCGCGCGGCCGAGCTGCTCGCGCCCGGTGCGGATCGCCCGGATGACCCGGCCGAGCTGTTGCCGCAGGTGCTGACCGGGATCATGCGCGATGTCGGCATCCCGGGCGGCATCGCTGCGGTCGGCTTCTCGTCCGCCGACATCGACTCGCTGGTCGAGGGCACCATGAAGCAGCAACGCCTCCTCGCGACCGCCCCGCTCGAGGTCACCGAGGACGCCGTGGCGACGATCCTCGCCGAGTCGATCGAGCTGTGGTAGCCGTGACGCGCTCCTTCGGCCCCCGCAAGCGGGAGGTGCCCCCAGCGCTCGGTCGCGGCTCCGCCGCTGCACGGCTGTCGACCTTCGGTCGATCATGGTGACGTCCAAGGGGACGGCCGACATCGCCGCTGAGCTCCGGCGTCTGGGGGTCGCCGACGTCGACGACTCGACGCTGGCCTGCGCGCTCTACAGCACCGACGCGTCGCTCTACCGCGTCGTGCCGCAGGTCGTCGTACGCCCCCGCAGCGTCGAGGAGGTGCTCGCCACGGTCGAGGCCTGCCGGCTCACCGGCACGCCCCTGACGTCGCGCGGCGCCGGCACCTCTATCGCCGGCAACGCGGTCGGCACCGGGGTCGTCATCGACTTCACCCGTCACCTCAACCGCGTGCACGAGATCGACGTCGACGCCCGTACGGCCCGTGTCGACCCCGGCACGGTGCACGCGGTCCTCCAGAAGGCGGCCACGCCGCTGGGGCTCCGGTTCGGCCCGGATCCCTCGACCCACACGCGGTGCACGGTCGGCGGGATGATCGGCAACAACGCGTGCGGCTCGCGGGCCCTGGCATACGGTCGTACGGCCGACAACGTGGCGGGCCTCGACGTCGTGACGATGGCGGGGGAGCAGCTGTCCGTCGTCGCCGGAGGTCGCACCGATTCTCCGACCCTGGACCGGCTCGGTGACGTCGTGCAGGGCGGGCTCGGCGTGATCCGGACGGAGTTCGGGACGTTCGGCCGTCAGGTCTCGGGCTACAGCCTCGAGCATCTCCTGCCCGAGCGCGGGTTCGACATCGCCACGTTCCTCGCCGGCACTGAGGGGACGCTTGCGACGATGACGTCGGCGACCGTCCGGCTCGTCGAGGACCCGCCACACCGGCAGGTCCTGGTGCTGGGGTACGCGTCGATGGCTGAGGCAGCCGACGACGTCCCGGCACTGCTGCCGTTCGGCCCGACGGCGTGCGAGGGCCTCGACTCCCGCATCGTCGACGTCTTCCGTACGCACAAGGGCTCGGTGCCTGAGCTGCCGCGCGGACAGGGCTGGCTGTTCGTCGAGATCTCGGGTGACGAGCCGGGGCTGGTCGCCGACACGGTCCAGCGCGCGTCGACCGCTTCGTCGGCGATCGCCAGCCGGGTCGTCACCGATCCGCGTGAGCAGGCCGTGCTGTGGCGCATCCGCGAGGAGGGTGCCGGCCTCGCGACCCGCACCCTGCCCGGCAAGGCGCTCTCGGGCTGGGAGGACGCCGCGGTGCCGCCCGACAGGCTCGGCACCTACCTGCGTGAGTTCGACGCGCTGCTGCGCGAGAACGGCCTCGACGGCGTGCCCTACGGACACTTCGGCGACGGCTGCATCCACGTACGCATCGACTTCCCGCTCGACGCTTCCGGCGGCAAGGAGCTGTTCCGGTCGTTCCTGTTCGACGCCGCGACGCTCGTGGCTTCGCACGGGGGATCGTTCTCGGGTGAGCACGGTGACGGGCGTGCCCGCTCTGAGCTGCTGCCGCTGATGTACACCGCCGAGGCGATCGACCTGTTCGCCCAGGTCAAGGCCGTCTTCGACCCCGACGACCTGCTCAACCCCGGCGTCCTGGTGCGCCCGCGGCCGGTCGATGCCGACCTGCGCGGCCCCGAGTCGTCGCTGGACCGCCTCGACGGCCGGCTCGGCCTGCGGCTCCTGCACGACGCCGGCGACTTCGGCAAGGCCGTCCACCGGTGCACGGGCGTCGGCAAGTGCATCGCCGACAACGCCGGCTCGAACGGCGTCATGTGCCCGTCCTTCCAGGC
>NZ_JAKFCB010000014.1:0-4764 GCF_036676885.1 Aeromicrobium sp. | reverse complement strand
CCCGACAACCCCGAGCAGTGGGACAAGCGCATCAAGAACGAGTGGCATGTGGTCGCGTGGCCGGCCGCGGAACCTGGTGCGCCGATGCTGACCGACCTCTTCGACGACCTCTCGTGACGGAGGCGCTGACGCCTGATTGCGTCGCACCGCCGCGATCCGGATGCACCTACCGCCGATTTGCGCAGATTTCTCGGACACCTGTGATGATTGGCCGCAGCGCCACTCCCGCCGGCATCATCGCGCGGGCAGGCATACCTTGGGGGGCGTACCCGGTCCGACGACCATTTCGAGGATGGCCATCATGGCGCGCATGGCTCCACACACGGTCACGCTGCACGGCCACGACCTCTCCTACGTAGACAGCGGCTCCGGACCGGTCGTGCTCTTCATCCACGGGATCCTCGGGTCGCAGCGGCAGTGGGAGCACCTGATCGACAGGATGGATGACGATCACAGGGTGCTCCTGCCCGACCTCTTCGGTCACGGCGAGTCGGCGAAGCCGCTCGGGGACTACTCACTCAGCGCGCACGCCGCGGCGATGCGCGATCTGCTCGATCACCTCGGAATCGAGAGGGTCACGCTCGTCGGGCACTCGCTCGGTGGGGGCATCGCGATGCAGTTCTATTACCTCTTCCCGGAGAGGGTCGAGCGTCTCGTCCTGGTCTCCAGCGGCGGACTCGGACGTGAGGTGAACGTGCTGCTGCGGTCCGCGACGCTGCCCGGTGCCGCGCGGGTGCTGAGCGTCATCGCCTCCGCACCGGTCCTCTCTCGTGTCGAGGCACTCGGCCGTGGCGCCGCGAAGGTCGGGTGGCGTCCGGGCGCTGACGTCGGCGCGATCTGGCGGGGCTTCAGCTCGCTCCAGAACAGTGAGAGTCGGCGCGCCTTCCTCGCCACGACCCGTGCCGTCATCGACATCGGTGGGCAGAGCATCAGCGCCCACGACCACTTGGAGGGTGCGTTGCCCATCCCGACGATGATCGTGTGGGGGTCGAAGGACCGGATGATCCCGGCATCGCATGCGCTCAGCGTGGAGAAGGAGCTCCCCGACTGCCACGTCGAGATCTTCGAGGGCGCGGGTCACTTCCCGCACCTGGACGACCCGGACCGCTTCGCCAGTGTGCTCCGTGAGTTCATCGCCCATGATGAGCCGCATCATGAGCAGACCTCGGCCCCCGAAGGGTCCGAGGACTCGCCAAGCTGACAATCTGCCAATGCGCCGCTATCTACCGCTGCCCGATTCGATTGCCGATGTCCTCTCGACACCGAGGCGCTGGGGTTTACTGGTCGCGTGGCGGTGCAGCGCATGGGCATGGCGCCCCTGGCGAGTGGTGGACGGGTCGCGTACGCCCTGACCGGCTCCGGCCCGTTGCTCCTGGTGGCGCCGGGGTGGCTCAGTCACCTGGAGCTGGGATGGGCCATCCCCGCCGAGCGGATGTTCCACGAGGCGTTGTCGTCGGGCCGCACGCTGGTGCGTTACGACCGCCCGGGCTGCGGCCTCTCGGACGCGTACGAAGGCCCCCGCACGATGGCGCTCGAGCTCGAGACGATCGCCGCCGTGACAGAGGCGATCGGCGAGCCGAGCTTCGACCTCCTGGGGTTGTCGCTGGGTGCGGCGGTGGCCGCGCAATGGGCCGCCGATCGACCCGAGACCGTCTCCAGGCTGGTGCTGTACGGCGGCTGGGCCACGGGTGACTCGATCGGTGACGAGGACAGCAAACGGCACATCCTCGGCCTGCTGGCGAGCCACTGGGGCCTCGGATCGGACCTGCTCACCAATCTCTTCGCCCCCGACACGGATGCCGGCACCCGCCGCGCTCTCGCCGGCTACCAGCGCGCGGCGTCGTCCGCCGAGACAGCGGTCGCCCTGTTGAGCCTCGCGTACGAGCTGGACGTACGTCCGGCCCTCGAGCGGGTCGAAGCGCCGACGCTGGTGCTGCACCGGAGCGAGGACCGAGCGGCGCCGATTGCCGGAGGCCGGGCCCTCGCCGACGGCATCGCGGGGGCCGAGCTCGTGGAGCTCGAGGGCCGCTCGCACCTTCCCGCGATCGGGGACGCGCAATCCGTGGTCGACGAGGTGCGGCGGTTCCTCGGACTGCCACGGCTGCGCCGCGAGGTGCCGACCGGGCTCACCGCGCGCCAGACGGAAGTCGCTGCCCTCGTCGCCGACGGCCTCACGAACCGTGAGCTGGCCGACCGCCTGGGCATCACCGAGCGGTCGGCGGAGTCTCACCTCGAGCGGATCCGGCTGCGCCTCGGGTTCAGATCGCGCGCCCAGGTGGCCGCGTGGTACGTGGCGACCAACCCACCCAAGTGAGGTATTTCCACGGCTGTGCCGAGGCCGCGGCCCCGGGAGCATGGAGCCATGACTCGACGCCTTCTCCACCTCCTCATCTCCGCCACCGCGTGGTGCGGCTTCGTCGCGATCACCGTGTGGACGATGGCGTTCCTCGCGAACGTCGTGGTGCCCCGGACGGTCGACGGACCGGGGCGTACGACAACGACCTGGGCGATCACGATCGACCTGGCGCTCCTGGGCCTCTTCGCCGTGCAGCACTCCGTGATGGCGCGTCGATCGGTCAAGTCGTGGCTGAGCCGACGGATGCCGGCAGCACTCGAGCGCACCACGTACGTCCTTGCCACGAACACGTGTCTGGCCCTGCTGGTCGCGCTGTGGCAACCGTGGGGCGGTGAGATCTGGCACGTCGACGGCGCCGCCGCCCTCGTGCTCTGGGCACTCTGCGCGGCCGGTTGGATCCTCGCCCTCGCGTCGACCTTCGCGGTCGATCACCTCGAGCTCATCGGGCTCCGGCAGGCCGGTTGGGTGCGTCCGCGTGACGCCGCGAGCTCCGGCCTGCAGACCGGTGGTCTCCATGCCGTCGTGCGGCATCCGCTGATGACCGGGCTGTTGCTGGCCTTCTGGGCCACTCCACACATGGGCGCGTCCCACCTGCTCTTCGCCGTCGCCTCGACCGGCTACATCGCCGTCGGGATGTGGTTCGAGGAGCGTGATCTCCGGCGCACGTTCGGTACGTCCTACGACGAGTACGCATCCCGAGTGCCTTCGCTGATCCCCGGGCTCCGACCCAGGCGGCGCGCGGTGCTCGAACCACAAGGAGGAGCACGATGACCGCCACCACCACCGCGATCTGGTACGCGGAACCGTCGCTGGAGCTCGCGAACCGGCACAGCGCCAGCAGCCTGATCGGCCATCTCGGGATCGAGTTCACCGAGGTCGGCGCCGAGCATCTGGCCGCGCGGATGCCCGTCGACGCGCGCACCCTGCAGCCGGCGGGGGTGCTGCACGGCGGCGCCTCGGTGGTGCTCGCGGAGACCCTGGCCAGCTGTGCGGCGACGTTCGTCGTCGACCCCGAGCGTGCCTACTGCGTGGGCATGGAGATCAACGCGAACCACCTGCGTCCGGTCATGGCCGGAACGGTGACGGGTGTCGCCCGACCCGTCGCGCTCGGCCGTCGGACCCAGGTCTGGGAGATCCGCATCACCGACGAGCTCGGCAAGCTGGTCTGCGTGTCGCGGTGCACCATGGCGATCGTCGAGCGCTGACGCGGTCAGCCCGTCAGGACGGCAGCGCGACGTCGCCCGGAATGGAGCACGGCCAGTACGCCGAGGGCGCCGGCGAAGCAGGCGATCGTGTAGAGCCCGCTGCCGATCGGGGTGCCGTCGGTGGTGACGCCGTTCGTGGCATCGAGGAAGTCCGGGAGGGCGCCGAGCCACAGCACCGCCATGACGGCGAGGTACGTGGCCGGGTAGATCCGCGCGAACGGCGTCATCGGCTCGAACTCGTGGCGTCGACGCACGTGCGTGACCAGGATCCACGCCCCCGCCAGCCAGATCAGGCCGAGCTCGATGCCGAGGACCCAGGCCTGCGCTGTGACGTTGGGGGTGTCGCCGCCGAAGATGCTCGACGGGATGCCGAACAGGCTCATCGCGGGTGGGGCCAGCACCCCGGCGACCACGATGCGCCAGGTCAGCGACCAGCCTCGACGCGGTTCGCCACTCCCCTCGCTCCCTGAGCCTGTCGAAGGGCCAGTCAGGCGTACGACGAGGTAGGTCATCACGCCGAACGAGACCGACGCGAACAGCACCATGCTGTTCATCGGCACCGACGCGAGCGCCGGGTGGTTGACCTCCTGGTTGGCGTCGTTCCACGCCCACCACTTCAGCTGCGGACCGAGCTGGTCGAAGACCTCGTAGAAGACCTGGCAGACGAACGCGACCGCCACCGATCCCACCAGGGCTCCACGCCGGAAGATCCCCAGCACCCGCACCAGCTCGTACGCCAGCTGGGTCAGCGCCGGGTAGATCGCGATGATGTAGAGCGGCAGCCGATCCCACATGAACTGCACCGTGAAGAGGTTGTGGGCGAAGATGAAGCCGAACTGCTCGTCCAGGCCGAACCACTCCGGGAAGTACAACGGCGGCTCGGTGACGAACAGGTAGACCAGCGGCGCGAACCACATCGCCAGGTTGACCGGGTCGCCGTCGCGGAAGCGGCGTACGGCGTGCACGAGCGCGAAGACCGCACCAGCGATGATCAGCAGCTCGAGGACCGGCATCGACCAGTCGGCCAGGTCGAACGGGCTGCGCACCGAGACGACCGGGCTGACGTCATGACAGTCGAAGCCGAGCTGGCGGGTGACCTGCTCGGCGGCCTCGTCGCACGTGGCGCTCATCGGGGCTCGCTCGCCAGCGCGGCCTCAGGATCAGCGCCCGGCGTCCAGTCCTTGCCCGGCGGCTCGAGCTGGG
>NZ_JAKFCB010000013.1:0-11324 GCF_036676885.1 Aeromicrobium sp. | reverse complement strand
GCGTACGAGCGGCTTGGCGTTGAAGGCGATGCCGAGGCCGGACGCGGCGAGCATGTCGAGGTCATTGGCCCCGTCGCCGATCGCCACGGTGTTCTTGACCGAGATGCGGGCCTGCTCGGCGAAATGCCGCAGCGCGTCGGCCTTGCCGGCGCGGTCGACGATGTCGCCGATGATCCTGCCGGTGAGCTTGCCGTCGACGACCTCGAGCTCGTTGGCGGCGAAGTAGTCGATGTCGAGCTCCGCCGCGATCCGCTCGATGATGCGGGTGAATCCGCCGCTGACCAGCGCGAACCGGTAGCCGAGACGCTTGAGCGTACGGATCATGGTGCGGGCGCCCGGAGCGTACGTCAGCGATTCGTAGACCTCGTCCAGCGCAGACTCATCGACGCCGGCGAGCAATGCCACCCGGGAGACGAGCGACTCGGAGAAGTCGATCTCACCGCGCATGGCTGCCTCGGTGACCGCGGCGACCTCGTCCTCACAGCCGGCGTGGGCAGCGATCATCTCGATGACCTCGCCCTGGATCAACGTCGAGTCGACGTCCATCACGACGAGTCGCTGCGCGTGACGCAGGATGCCGTTCTCCTGCACCGCGACGTCGACGCCCTGCTCGAACGCCACCGCCGCGAGGTCGGACTGCAGCTGGTCGGGGTCGGCACCGGAGACCTCCATGCGGATCGCGGTCACCGGGTAGCGCGCCATGCGGACGATGCGGTCGATGTTGCCGCCGTCATCCTTGATCCGCTGGGCGAGGGCCGCCATCGCGGCGGGCCGCAGCGGCGCGCCGAGGATCACGACCTGCGAGCGGCCGACCCGGCGGGCGCGGTTGTCGCCGGTGCCGTACTCGACCGTGACCTCGAGCCCGAATGCCGCGCCGACCTCGTGCACCGTGCCCTCGAACGTCGACTCGTCGTCGGGGACGGTCAGCAGCGCGCTGAGGATCAGCCGGCCGCGTACGACGAGCTGCTCGACGTCGATGACCTCGAGGCCGAAGGGCTCGAGCTCGGTGAACAGCCGCGTCGTCACGCCGCTCTGGTCAGGACCCGTGAGGGTGACCAGGACGGTCGGATCGTTGAAGTGCAAGGTGGGCACGGGATCAGTCATCGCACCCGAGGCTATCGCTGACGCCGCGCGCGCCCGCGATAGGTTGACTCCACCGCCCCCAACAACGACCAGGAGTGTGTATGCCTGCGGCTTTCGAGCTCTCGAAGGTGAGCGTCGTACGGCCCGGCAAGGTTCTGCTGGAAGACGTCAACTGGACCGTCGAGGAGGGCGAGCGCTGGGTCGTCCTCGGACCCAACGGTGCCGGCAAGACGACGCTGCTGCAGATCATCAGCGCCGCGTTGCACCCCACCAAGGGCAAGGTCCGCATCCTCGGCAGCAAGCTCGGCAAGGTCGACGTCTTCGAGCTGCGCACCCGCATCGGCCACACCAGCACCGCCGTCGCCGACCTCATCCCGCCGTCCGAGTCGGTCGGCAACACGATCGTGTCGGCAGCGCACGCGGTGCTGGGTCGGTGGCAGGAGGAGTACGACGAGGTGGACTACCGTCGAGCGACGCAGATGATGGGCGAGATGGGCATCGCGGCGCTGGCCAACCGCACGTTCGGCACGCTGTCGGAGGGCGAGCGCAAGCGCGTGCTGATCGCCCGCGCGTTGATGACCGATCCTGAGCTGCTGCTGCTCGACGAGCCCGCGGCCGGCCTCGACCTCGGCGCCCGCGAAGATCTGCTGGCGAGCCTCGAGGTCCTGTCGCACGCCGACAACGCGCCGGTCCTGGTCATGGTGTCCCACCATGTCGAGGAGATTCCGGTCGGATTCACCCACGTACTCATGCTTCGTGATGGCAAGGTGGTGGCGCAGGGGCCGATCGAGTCGACGCTGACCGGCGAGACGCTCAGTGCGACCTTCGGGTCGCGCATCCAGCTCCAGCACGAGGGTGGACGCTTCTCCGCCCGTCGGGCAGCATACGGACACCGTGCGGATCGCACTGACCGAACAGGGGAGACATCATGATCGACTGGATACAGGATCATCCCGCGGCAACGTGGCTCGGTCTTGCCGTCGTGCTGGCGGCCGTCGAGGTGTTCAGCCTCGACCTGGTCCTCCTGATGTTCGCCCTGGGCGCCGTCGCCGCGGCGATCGCGACGGGCTTCGGCGCGCCGCTGTGGCTCGCGATCCTCCTGTTCACGGTCGTGGCCGTCGCGCTGCTCTACTTCGTACGCCCGCCGATCGTCCAGCGCCTGCACGCGGGCCCGACGCTGACGACGGGTCACGCCGCCCTCGTCGGCCGGTCGGGCGTCGTCCTCGAGCCCGTCGACAAGCGGAACGGCCGGGTCCAGCTCGCCGGTGAGGTGTGGTCGGCCAGATCGGCCGAGGAAGACCAGACGTTCGACACCGGCACCGAAGTCCTCGTCACCCGGATCGACGGCGCCACAGCTGTCGTCACCATCAAGGAGTCCTGATGTCCCCAGCGCTGATCGTGCTCATCCTCGTCGCCGTCCTGGCGATCGTGGTCGTCTCGATGACGGTCAAGATCATCCCCCAGGCGCGCGCCGGGATCGTCGAGCGTTTCGGCAAGTACCGCACGACCCTGTCGGCAGGCCTCAACATCGTGATGCCGTTCATCGACAAGGTGCGCTACGTCATCGACCTCCGCGAGCAGGTCGTCTCGTTCCCGCCGCAGCCGGTCATCACCGAGGACAACCTGGTGGTGTCGATCGACACGGTCATCTACTTCCAGGTCACCGACCCGGTCGCCGCGACGTACGAGATCGCCAACTACATCCAGGCGATCGAGCAGCTCACCATGACGACGCTCCGCAACATCACGGGTGGCATGAGCCTCGAGCACGCGCTGACCAGCCGCGACCAGATCAACTCCGGCCTGCGTGGCGAGCTCGACAGCGCGACCGGCAAGTGGGGCATCCGCGTCAACCGGGTCGAGCTCAAGGGCATCGACCCGCCGCCGTCGATCATCGACGCCATGGAGCAGCAGATGCGGGCCGAGCGCAACAAGCGCGCGGCGATCCTGACCGCCGAGGGCGAGCGCCAGTCCGCCATCCTCACGGCCGAGGGTGAGAAGCAGTCGGCCATCCTGACCGCCGAGGGTCAGCGCCAGGCGCAGATCCTGACCGCCCAGGCGGATCGCCAGGCCCAGATCCTGCGCGCCCAGGGCGAGGCCCAGGCCATCCAGACGGTCTTCCAGGCCATCCACGACGGCAACCCGGACCAGAAGCTGCTGTCCTACCAGTACCTCCAGATGCTCCCGAAGATCGCCGAGGGCGACAACGCCACCACGTGGATCATCCCGGCCGAGCTGACCAAGGCACTGGGCACCCTGGGTGGCACGGTCGGCAAGATCCCGGTCGACGGCGGCGGCAGCAAGACCCGCGTCGACTTCGACGCGCCGATCGAGGACGACGCCCCGGAGGAGCAGGCCACGGCAGACGCCGTCCAGGAGGCCCTCGACGCCGCCAAGGCCGCAGAGACGCCCATCGCCCCGAGCGCGGGTCAGGCTCCTGCCCAGCCCGAGGCCGGTACGCCCGAGCCGCCCCCGGCTCCAGAGCCGCCCAAGGCCTGATGCACAGCAGAACGCCCCTCGACCGCGCCGGTCGAGGGGCGTTCTGCTGTCGGTGGACTCAGTGCTGGTAGGTCCCGTGGATGATGGCGCGGCCCAACGTCTTGAACGCGAGGTTGAAGCCGACGACTGCGGGCGAGACCGAGCCGTCGACCCCGAGGCTCTCCTCGCCGACGGCGTGGACGACGAAGAAGTAGCGGTGCACCTGGTCGCCCGCCGGGGGAGCGGCGCCCATGAAGTTGAGACCGCCACCGTCATTGCGTACGTGGAAGGCGCCGCCCGGCAACGTGTCGTCCGACGCGCCGGCCCCGGCGGCCAGCTCGGTGACGTCGGCCGGGATGTCGACGGCGACCCAGTGCCAGAAGCCGGAGACGATCGGCGCGTCGGGGTCGAAGCAGGTCACGACGTACGACTTGGTGCCCTCGGGCGCGCCGGACCAGGACAGTTGCGGCGACATGTCACCGAACTTGTTGACCTGGTCATCCTTGAGCGGCTCGCCGTCCTTCACGTCCGCGCTCGTCAGGGTGAACGACGGCACGGCCGGCAGCAGCGGATACGGATCGGGTGTCAAAGGACGTTCAAGGCTCATGCTCGTTAGGCTAGCCCGGTGGCCGAGATCGTACGACTGGACGACCTCGAGGATCCTCGACTCCGCGACTACGTCGATCTGCGTGACGTCCAGCTGAGGCTGCGGCTCGAGGCCAACCGCGGGCTGTTCCTCGCAGAGGGGGAGAAGGTCGTGCGCCGGGCGATCGAGTCAGGTCACCAGGCGCGATCGTTCCTCATGTCACCGCGCTGGCTCGAGGGACTGGCCGACCTGCTCGATGCGAGTGACGCTCCCTGCTTCGTGCTCGACGATGCGTCGATCGAGAAGCTCACGGGATTCCACGTGCACCGTGGTGCCCTCGCCGCGCTCGAACGTCCCGAGGCGGCGGCCCCCGGTGACGTGCTGGCGGACGCGCGGCGCGTCATCGTCATGGAGGACCTCGCCGACCACACGAACGTCGGCGGCGCGTTCCGGGCGGCTGCTGCCCTCGGGTTCGACGCCGTCCTGCTCTCGCCGCGCTGCGCCGACCCGCTCTACCGCCGGGCCATCAAGGTCTCGATGGGCTCGGTGTTCTGGCTCCCGTACGCCCGGGTCGACGACTGGTACGGCGCGCCGGAGCTGCTGCGCGAGGCGGGCTTCACGACGTACGCCATGACGTTGGCCGACGACTCGGTGCCGATCGACGAGGTCCCGCACGACGTCGAGCGGCTCGCGCTGATCGTGGGGTCCGAGGGGCATGGCCTCACTCCGCACTGGGAGACGACGGCCGATCATCGGGTGACGATTCCGATGGCCGCCGGCATCGACTCGCTCAACGTCGCCTCGTCGGTCGCGGTTGCCTGCTGGGAGCTGCGGCGACGCTAGCCGGTGGGCGGGAACAGGTGGCTCGCCCGGTCGACCAGCAGCATGGCTGCCTGGTGCACGTCGACCACGTAGTCGTCCGCCTCCGCCGCGGTGGGCCGGAACGAGGTGGGATACGCACAGTCGTTCCGGCTCTGGAGGAGCAGCGGCAGGACGTCGGCGATGTCTCCGGTCGTGAGGTCCAGGTCCGCGAGCATCCTCAGCAGCTCTGCTCCGGGCGTCCTGATCGACAGGTCCTCGATCGACGTCACCGTCCATGACGGGCGGATGGCTCGCACGGCGGCGAAGTCCTCGGCGGCGAGGAACGTCACGGCGAGGGCGACATACCCGTTCCAGGCCGAGACGTAGGCGGGACGATGGAGGCCGTGGTCGATGCACGTCCGCGCCTCCTGCAGCCCCTCGGCCAGGCGTGAGAGGCCGGTGATGCGGCTGCGGATGGTGAACCGGATCTCGGCGGCGGGCGGCGTCGGGTCCGCGACCCGGCGGCGGGAGAAGTCGGCGCGGTCGCACAAGACCTGAAAGCTGTCGACGGTCTGGGCGACGTGACGCTGGGAGTAGCCGGTCACGTCCCTCACGACCTTGCCCAGCGTCCGGGGCGGTACCTTCTCGGGGGAGTCGAACGCCTCGAACAGCGGGGCGTAAGCCGTCCGAAGCGCCTCGGCGAGGAGCCGCGCAGACCCGTCCGTCTCCTGGTACTGATGCCAGAGCGTGGTCGGTGTGCCGGCAGCGTCGACGAAGCCCATCGCGCGAAGCAGTCCGACCATGTGGGGACCCTCGCCGGTCGCGAGCCCGTTCGACTCCAGGTGCTGCCCAGAGACCCGATCGGGCGCCGACGCAGCCCGGATCGTCCGCAGGACGAGCGGGATCGACGAGGGTTCCGTCGTGTGCGGCATACCCGTCATGACTCCCCCCATCAGGTCAACCGTAGCGCTGATGAATAGCGGCGCCTCGGGGGCTGAACGCCTAACGCTCGATGACCGGCTCGTCGACGAGGACCGTGACGGGCCAGTCCTCGGGATAGCTGTCCGCGAGCTCCTGGTGCTGCTTGTAGAGCTTCTTGCGGGCCCGCTCCGGCAGCCGGTCGCCGAACACCGTGCCGAACAGGTGATCCGTCTCGTGCTGCAGGCAGCGCGCCAGCAGTCCGTCGCCGACGAACTCCACGGGCTCCCCGGTGTGGTCGACGCCGGTGACGTGCGCGCGGTCAGGCCGGGCGCAGGAGGTGAAGGCGCCGGGCAACGACAGGCAGCCCTCGTCCTCGTCCTCCAGGTTGCGCTCCTTGCCCTCAGGCAGGTGCAGCACCGGGTTGCACACGACGCCGGTGACGTGGTTGTTGTCGTCGTCCGGGCAGTCGAACACGAACACCTTGAGGTCGACGCCCACCTGGTTGGCGGCGAGACCGACGCCCTTGGCGGCGTACATCGTCGCCACCATGTCCTTGACGAGAGTCTCCAGCTCGTTGTCGAACTCCGTGACGTCCTTGAGCTCTCGATGCATGACGGGAGTTCCCCACCGGGTGATGGGGCGCACGGAACCGCCAGCGGGCAGCGGTCGGGACTGTGAGGCAGGCACGGGCTCTGGGCTCCTTCGCTCAGGACTGGACAAGGCTATCGACCCGACAACGTGCGGCAACCGCTGGTCCTGCGATGTGAGTTCGGATACCATGGGTATGTCAAGCTGCAACTCGGAGTTACAGTTGACGGGAGCGGTGGGCAACTCAGTCCAACCCCAACCTTCGAGGAGTTCCTGTGGCCAGTCGTCGAGATCCCATGGGCATCGGCCTGGCGGTGCTCAACCGCATCGCCAGCTCGCCGACGATCGACAAGCTCAAGCTGCGCAAGACGACCGAGAAGGCCGTCTACCAGGGCGCCAAGGGCGGCTTCCGCGTCGCCGGCGCGACCACGCGTACGTTCAAGCGGGTCAAGAGCACCGGCAAGCCCAAGCGCCTCGCGCGTACGTCCGACACCGGCGTGTTCGACCTCGAGCCGACCGAGGACCAGCAGATGATCGTCGGCGTCGTCAAGGAGTTCGCCGCCGAGGTGCTGCGGCCCGGCGCCGAGGCCGCCGAGTCCGCCAACGACACCCCCAAGGAGGTGCTCGCGCAGACCAGCGAGTTCGGGCTGACGCTGCTCAACATCCCCGAGAGCCTGGGCGGACTGTCCGAGGACCGGTCCGCCGTCACCGGCGTGCTGGTCGCCGAGGCTCTCGCCGAGGGCGACATGGGCCAGGCCGTCGCGTGCCTCGCGCCGGCCGCCGTCGCCACGGCGATCTCGCTGTGGGGGTCCGACGCGCAGCAGCAGACCTACCTGCCGGCGTTCGCCGGTGATGACGTCCCGACCGCGGCGCTCGCCATCGCGGAGCCCCGTCCGCTGTTCGACCCCTTCGAGCTGCAGACGACGGCGGTCAGGACCGACACCGGATTCCGCCTCAACGGCGTCAAGTCGGCCGTGGTGCGCGGAAGCGAGGCAGAGCTGTTCGTCGTCGCCGTCGACGTCGAGGGCCAGGGGCCGACGCTGGTGCTGATCGAGTCGAGCACCCCGGGGGTGGCGATCGAGGCGGACCCGAGCATGGGACTGCGTGCTGCAGGACTCAGCCGGCTCGTGCTGACCGACGTCGATGTGCCCGCGGACGCGATCCTCGGCGAGGGCACCGCGCAGGACTACCGCGAGTGCGTACGCCTCTCGCGGCTCGCCTGGGCCGGGCTGGCGCTGGGCACTGCCCGCGCGATGCTCGACTACGTCTCCGACTACGTCACGACGCGTACGGCGTTCGGTGAGCCGATCGCGCACCGCCAGGCAGTCGCCTTCATGGTCGCCGACATCGCGATCGAGCTCGAGGGCATGCGCCTGACGACGCTGAGGGCTGCTTCGCGCGCTGAGCAGGGCGCCGACTACGCCCGCGAGGTCGCGCTCGCCCGGCGACTGACGGCGGAGTACGGCATGAAGATCGGCACCGACGGCGTCCAGCTGCTCGGCGGCCACGGCTTCGTCAAGGAGCACCCGGTCGAACGGTGGTACCGCGACCTGCGCGCCATCGGCCTGATGGAAGGAGCAGTCCTCGTCTGAGGACGGAATCACCCATGATCAATCTCGAGACTCCCCGCAAGTTCCGCCCGTTCATCAAGCAGGCCCACCAGGTCGCCGAGGAGTTCCTGCGCGCCAACTCGCGCAAGTACGACCTCGCTGAGCACGCGTACCCCAAGGAGCTGGATCTCCTCGCCTCGCTGGTCGACGGCATGGGCGACTCCGGTCAGGGCCAGGGTGCCGGTGCTGCAGGCGTACGCCGTGACGAGGCCGATGCCGATGACAAGGGCACCAAGGTCAAGAACGGCACCAACATGTCCTCGGTGCTCTCGATCATCGAGATGTGCTGGGCCG
The DNA here is from genome assembly GCF_036676885.1 of Aeromicrobium sp. Classification (GTDB taxonomy): domain Bacteria; phylum Actinomycetota; class Actinomycetes; order Propionibacteriales; family Nocardioidaceae; genus Aeromicrobium. The sequence continues at coordinate 2,963 of NZ_JAKFCB010000013.1, read as the reverse complement.
ACGTGGGTCTCCTGCTCTCGATGCCCCGTCAGGGCCTCGGCAACTCCGCGATCGCGTCGGTGGCCAGCGAGGAGCAGCTCGAGCGATTCAAGGGCACCTGGGCCGCCATGGCGATCACCGAGCCGAGCTTCGGCTCCGACTCCGCCGCGATCACGACGACCGCGGTCAAGGACGGCGACGCGTACATCCTGAACGGCGAGAAGATCTTCGTCACCGCCGGCGACCGGGCCGACTCGGTCGTCGTGTGGGCCACGCTCGACAAGAGCCTCGGCCGGGCCGCGATCAAGTCGTTCCTCGTGCCCAAGAGCCTGCCCGGCATCAGGGTCGAGCGGCTCGAGCACAAGCTCGGCATCCGGTCGTCCGACACCGCGGTGATCGTGCTCGACAACTGCCGTGTGCCAGCGGAGAACCTGCTCGGCAACCCCGAGATCGACACCAAGCAGGGCTTCGCCGGCGCCATGGCGACGTTCGACAACACCCGCCCGCTGGTGGCCGGTATGGCTGTGGGCTGCGCGCGGGCGGCCCTGGAGGACACCCGGCGGCTGCTGGAGGACGCCGGCGTCGTCATCGACTACGACCGGCCGGTCCAGGCGCAGTCGTACGCCGCGGCGACGTTCATCGCGATGGAGGCCGACTGGGAGGCAGCGCTGCTGCTGACCCTGGCGGCCGCGTGGCTGGCGGACAACCGCAAGCCCAACTCGATGGAGGCGTCGATGGCCAAGGCGAAGGCGGGCCGGGTGGGCAACCAGATCACCCTGCGGTGCGTCGAGCTGGCCGGCACGCTGGGCTACAGCGAGACCGAGCTGGTCGAGAAGTGGTCGAGGGACTCCAAGATCCTCGACATCTTCGAGGGCACGCAGCAGATCCAGCAGCTCATCGTGGCCCGCCGCCTGCTCAACCTCACCTCGTCAGAGCTGCGCTGACGCGCGCAGACCTCCACGACCGCGGCGGGATGTTCTATAGGGTTGCGGCATGAGCGAGCGAACAGTCACGGCATGAGCAGTGATCTACCGGTCGACCTCGACGTCGAGTACGAGCTGACCCGGTTCATCAGGCGCGTTCGTGCCCGTTCGCTCCGTCAGCTGCCCGAGATCCACCCCTCGCTCGACTACGGGATGTTCCTGTTCCTCATCGCGATCTGCGATGCTCCTGACGGCATCCGGGGCTCAGAGCTCGCTGAGGGCCTCGGCGTGCACAAGTCCACCGCCAGCCGGGCCGTCGCGTCCCTGGAGAAGCTCGGGCTCGTCAGCCGCATCCCTGACCCGGACGACGGGCGCGCGCAGCTGCTGGTCGCCGAGCCCGAGGCGCGCGCCAAGGTCGACGCCTACCGCAAGCGCGCGCACGCCCGGATGTCGGCGATCTTGTCGGAGTGGACCGAGGACGACACGAGGACGTTCGCGCGCAGCCTGGCGCGTCTCAACGACGCCGCCGAACAGATGCCGTGAGGATCTTCCACCTCGCCACCGAAGCGGCATGGAACTCGGCGCAGGCTGCCGGCACGTACACCGTGTCGACGCTGGGTCTCGACCTGGCCGAGGTGGGCTTCATCCACTGCTCCCAGGCCGAACAGCTCGCCGGGGTGCATGAGCGCTTCTACCGCGAGGTCGCGGGGCCGCTGCGCCTGCTGACGATCGACACGGACCTGCTGACCTCGCCGTGGCGACTGGATCCGGTCGAGGGCGAGCCCCTGCCGTTCCCGCACATCTACGGGCCGCTGAACGTCGACGCGGTGGTGTCGGCCGAGGCGTACAGACCTTGAGCTGGGCGTTCGAGCCCGTGTGACAGGATCGTTCGCATGACTGACAAGCCTGAAGTTGACTTCATCGAGGGCCCCGCGCCCACCGAGCTCCAGATCAAGGACATCATCGTCGGCGACGGGGCCGAAGCCGTGCCCGGCGGAGTCGTGGACGTGCACTACGTCGGCGTCGAGTTCGACACCGGCGAGCAGTTCGACTCGTCATGGGACCGCGGCCAGTCCGCGAACTTCCCGCTCCCGCAGCTCATCGCCGCGTGGCAGCAGGGCATCCCGGGCATGAAGGTCGGCGGCCGGCGTCAGCTCGTCTGCCCGCCCGAGCTCGCCTACGGACCCGCCGGTGGCGGCCACCGGCTCTCCGGCAAAACCCTGGTCTTCGTGATCGACCTCCTGGGCGTCTGAGGCCTTACAGCGCATCCACCAGGGCGGTGACGCGCTTCACCGACACCGGGAACGCGGTTCGCAGGTTCTGGGCCAGCAGGCTCAGCCGCAGCTCCTCCAGCGCCCAGCGAACGTGCTGGACGTCGGGGGAGAGGCGCGCCCAGGGCGACATCCCGGCCGTACGTTCGTGGAACCGCGCCTCGAGCTCCTGGGCCGCGAGCAGGTCATCGGTCAGCTGCGTGTCGAGTCGCCGCCGAGCCGCTTGCAGGTAGAGCGGCAGACGGCGTAGCTGGGCGATGCCGGTGTCCCTGATGAAGCCGGGATAGACCAGCCACGACAGCTGCACGCGGACGTCCTCGCCGGCCTCGGTCGGCGGCGTCGGCGTGACGTCGCCGAGGGCACGCAGGACGTCGATGACGGTGCGTACGGCCTGCTCCGTCTCGTCATACGCCTCGGCCCGCACGGTCTCGTGGAGGAGCCCGAACATGACCTCGTCCCACACCGGCCCTCCGTGCCGGACGATCAGGGCCTCGAGCGCGGCGAGCCAGCACTCCTCGATGACGGCCGCGGCGTCGGCGTGCGGACCGGTCGAGAGCAGCAGCTTGGCGTGCAGGTCGAGCGCCCGTCCGAGCTGGGGGACCGGCGTCGCGAGGGCGAACGACAGCAACCTGGCCTGGCCCTTGACCATCGCGACGGTCTGCTCGGACGCGGTGTCGAGCACGCGGAGCGCCACCGAGGTCCCCTCGTCGACGAGCGCGGGGTAGCCGGTGACCTGTCCCGCCGTGATGGTCTGCTCGATCGTGCCGACGTCCCACGTACGCAGGCCGGA
>NZ_JAKFCB010000012.1:0-7033 GCF_036676885.1 Aeromicrobium sp. | reverse complement strand
CAGCCGAACTCGATGTTGAACTGATCGAAGATCCAGGCCGCCAGTGCCAACGATGCGGTGTTGGCGGCAGCCGAGATCGCCACCGACTTGAGAAGAGCGGTCATGCGTCGAGTATCCCAGACCGCAGGCGCCCGATCGGCCACCCGACCGCGAGCGCCGGGGCGATCAGAACCTGAACCAGTTGGACTTCAGGCCGAAGGCCCAGCGCGCCTGGTCGCCCGAGATCGTGACGGTCGAGGACGAGCCGACCAGGCTGATCGTGCTGACCCGACCACCCCAGTCGCCGTAGCCGTTGCGGTTCGTGATCTTGAGCTGCTTGAGCGTGCCGATCGCCGGATACGCCTTCTCGATCGTCGCGGCCGACACGGACTTGGTCCACGTGTGGTTGGCGTTGCCCGACCAGTTGTCCCAGGTGTCGCTGACGGCCTTGAGGTACGGCTGGCTGCCCGGTGACGTGTAGCCACCCGACGACGACGAGAACTGCGTGAACGCCGGCTTGCCGTCATACCGGAGGACCTTGCCATTGGTCGCGCTGACCGCAGCGTTGGTGTTCGCGGTCTCCCGGCTCACACCGCCATAGACCTGGCACGCCGTCGTGCTGCAGATGTCGTAGTAGCGCGTGCTCGAGATGCTGCGCACCCCGTACGTACGCGCCGCGACCGCCTGGGCCTTGAGCGCCTCCGGCATCCAGCTCGACGGCATCTCGGCGGCGATGACGCCACGGACGTACCTCTCGATCGTGAGGATGTTGACCGTGTTGCGGCTCGTGGACCCGGAGGACGGAACGGCCGATCGGATCGCGCCTCGATAGACCGCCGCAGAGCCACTGGGCATGATCAGGCCGATCGAGGGCGGGCCCTCGAACTGTCCGTCGCCGGTCCACCTGACGCCCCTGAAGCTCTTGTAGTCGCCGGTGGTCCTGTACTGCAACGTCGACTGCGTCTTGTCGCTCGTGAGCTGGACGATCCGCCACCGCGTCACCGTGCTGCCGTAGATCGTCGTCGGCAGGGCCATGGTCGTCCCGGCCTTCACGTTGCGGAAGACCAGGCCCGAGCGGCCGACGATGTCGACCGAGTCGGTGGTGTCCTGGGAGATCAGCACCCGGATGTTGCCCGTCTGGCCACCCAGGGTCGTGCCCGGGTAGTAGCGCGACAGGATGCTGGCGTAGCCCACGCCCTGCTTGGCCGCGCCCTGCGCGCCGTGCTGGCTCATCCCGATGCCGTGCCCGTAGCCGTGACCCGTCACGGCGATCGTGCGGGTGCTCGGCACGGTGACCGCGTCGGTGGTCGTCGCGATCTGCAGGTTGAACCCTCGATATATCGACCAGAGTCCCCTGACCCCGTCGTCGCTGGCGCGCACCTTGACGTACCAGTCCGTGCCGGCCGTCGGCTTGAGGTCCGACAGCAAGGCAGTCGTCGTCGTCAGACCGGTCAGGAGCCGCGTGCAGGTCGATTGCGTCTTGTCCGCCACCAGGCACAGGTCATAGCTCGTCGCGTTGGCGACCGCAGTCCAGTTGACGCGCGCCGAGATGTAGCCCGCCGTGACGCTGGGCTGACTCACGGTCGCCGGCGCCGTCGTGGGCGACGTGGTCGAGGTCGTGCCGATGACCGTGCCGGTGCTCGAGTACGCCACAGTCTTGCCGGTCGACTTCGTCGAGATGATCCAGCCGCGCTGGAAGTTGTTCCGGGTCACGCCGCTCGAGACCGTGAACGTCGACGAGGTCGGGTCCCCGAGCTTGCCGGTCGACTCGCCGAGCTGCGTGTAGACCTTCGCGATGTCACCGCGGAGGCTGTAGGCCGTGGTCTTGCCGGACACGTAGAAGATGCTGCCGGTGTCGAAGTGCTGACCGATCACGCCATCAGTCGCCGTCGTGGGGTTGTCCGTCGGGTAGCCCAGCGTTCCTGTGCGAGAGCCGAGACGGTCGTACTCGGTGCGGATCTTGCCTGAGACGTAGCGAGCGGCCGTCGACGTGCTCTTGGAGTACAGGTCCTTGAGCTTCGCGTCCAGGCGGCTGCCGGTCGAGGACCGCGCCTCGCCGATGTAGATGTTCCCCACGCTGGCACTTCCGAGCGAGGTGTACCGCGACTTGATCGGCGTCGAGTACTTCGACATGTACGCCTCGACACGATCTCGCAGCCCACCGGTCTCGGACAGCCAGGCATACCCGTAGCGGCCGGGGCACGCGGTGCTGACGACGTTGCGGTGACCCGCGATGCGGTTGAGCGTCAGCCCACCGATCGAGTACGTGCCCTTGGCCTTGACGAAGTTGGTGCCGAGGCGCCAGCCGATGAGCTTGACCATCGCGGCCTTGAGCTCGGCCGTCGGACGGGTCACGTCGTAGTTGCCCATCATCGAGATGCCCATGGTGTACGTGTTGACCGTCAGGTTGCCCGAGTGCGCCGCGCGGACCGCGCGATCCACGCCGCCGCGGCGGCCCTCGAAGATCTGGCCGTACTTGTCGACCAGGAAGTTGTAGCCGATGTCGCACCAGCCGCGGCCCTTGACGTGGTACGCCTGCGTGGCGCGGACGATCGCCATGGAGTCCGCCTTGGCGTACGAGTTGGAGCCGGCCGTGTGGTGCACGACCGCGCCCCGCGTACGGTCTCCGGTCAGCGGGGAGTCGCAGGACGTGCCGGCGGCGGCGCCCCACTGGCTGCGGGTGATGATCGCGGGCTTCGGCGTGTACGTCGGATTGCCGTCGCCCAGGTCCACGGCCGTCGACGTACGAGCCACGCCGTCGAACGACGTGTCGGAGGCGTTCGACGCAGTCGACGCAGTCGCCGGGTCGCCGTCGCTGCCGGGATCGATCGTCGTGATGCGGACGTCCTGCGGAGCGCCGACCTCGGCGGTCACTCGCGCGGCGACGCCGTCGGCCTTGCCGATCCAGAGCGGGTCCGTGCCGGGGTTGCCGGCCTCGCCGTTGTCGCCGTCGTAGTCCATCAGGGTCCACGCCGACCAGGCGCCGTCGGTCCGGGTGCGGACCTCGACCTTGATGCCGTACGACAGGCCTTGGGCAGACCAGGTCACGCCGATCATGCGGAACTTCGGCGTCGACGTCTTGGGCAGCTCGGCGACGACCTTGTCGGTGCCCGCCTTGCCCGTGTCGTCGGACGCGGTGGCAGGGACCTTGGTCTTCGCGACCTTGACCGCCGGTGGCTCGGGCGGCGCGGCCTGGCCAGGCGTCCCACCCGTGACCTCCGTGCCCGCCGCATGGGCGGTCGAAGGCATGAGCATGCCGAATACCAGCACGACTGCGACGGAGAGGCCCGAGAAGCCCCGGGCGGTGCGCCAGGAAAGCATGGGGAAGTCCGATCCTGTTACGGGTGTGACTCAAGTGACGGATGGGTTTTCCGACTGATTATGCTCACAGTTTTGCCCCAAGTTCCACCGAAAATCGGCGAATCAGCGAACTACAACCGTGTCATTCCTGCGGTTGCAGGGACTGGTCAGACGAGTCGGTGCAGGCGCCGCGCCGCCTCAGCGACCGAGCCCGACAGCGACGGGTAGATCGTGAACGCGTCGGCAACCTGGTCGACCGTCAGTGACGCCGACACCGCGAGGGACAGGGCGTGGATCAGCTCGCTGGCTCGCGGGGCGACGACGACACCACCGACGACGATGCCCATCCCCCGCCGCGCGAAGATCTTGACGAAGCCGTCGTGCACGCCCTGCATCTTGGCCCGCGGGTTGGAGGCCAGCGGCAGCATCGCGACGTCGATCTGGAGATCCGACTCGTCGACCTGCTTCTGCGACAGCCCCACCGTGGCGATCTCGGGCGACGTGAAGACGTTGCTCGAGACCTTGCCGAGGTCGAGCGGGTGCACGGCGTCGCCCAGGAGGTGGGACATCGCGATGCGGCCCTGCTGCGCCGCGACCGACGCCAGCATCAGGACGCCGGTGACGTCGCCCGCGGCGTAGATGCCGCGGACGCTCGTGCGGGAGACCCGGTCGACGCCGATGAAGCCGGAGTCGTCGAGCTGGACGCCGACCGCCTCGAGGCCCAGGCCCGCGGTGTTGGGGATCGAGCCGAGCGCCAGCAGGCAGTGCGAGCCGTCGACCGTACGCCCATCGGTCAGGGTCACCCGGACACCTTCGCCCGTGCGCTCGACCGACGCCATGCGCGAGTTGCCCATGACCGTCATGCCGCGCCGGGTGAAGACGGCCTCGATCACGTTGGCGGCGTCGATGTCCTCGCCGGGAAGGACCCGGTCGCGGCTCGACACGAGCGTCACCGCGGCGCCCAGCCCGTTGTAGGCGCTGGCGAACTCGGCGCCGGTGACACCGGATCCCACGACGATCATGTGCTCGGGCAGGTCCTGCAGGTTGTAGACCTGCTCCCACGTCAGGATGCGCTCGCCGTCGGGCTGGGCGTCGGGACTCACCCGCGGGTGGGCACCGGTCGCGAGCAGGATCGCGTCGGTCTCGATCCGCACGTCGCCGTCGGCCGTGGTCGCCGTGACGGCTCCAGCGGACTCGATCGTCGCGGTGCCGTCGATCATCGTGATGTTGCTGGTCGCCAGTCGTTTGGCGATGTCGTCCGACTGCGCCTGGGCCAGGGTCAGCACGCGTGCGTTGACCGCCGCGAGGTCGGCGCGTACGTCCTTGGGCACCTGCACCCCGAGCTCGGCAGACGTCCCGACCTCGGTCAACAGGTCCGACGTCGCGATGAGGGTCTTGCTCGGCACGCAGTCGGTCAGGACGGTCGAGCCGCCGAGGCCGTCGCGCTCGACGAGAGTGACCTCCGCGCCGAGTCTCGAGGCCACGAGGGCCGCTTCGTATCCACCCGGTCCGCCGCCGACGATCGTCACATGGGTCACCGGATCAGTCTCCCATTGCCGCCGAGCGAGTCGCCACCGGTCGCCCCCCGATCGACTGTCGTAATGTACGGCAGGTGAGTACTCAGGAACTGGCCCGAGAGGCTGCCGAGGCGCTGCGAGAATGGACCGGGGGCGGGGACCACGACATCGCGCTGGTGATGGGCTCCGGCTGGCTTCCCGCGGCCGACGCACTCGGCATGCCGGACTACGAGATCCCGCTCGCCGACCTGCCCGGGTTCAGCGCCCCTGCGGTCGCCGGGCACGGCGGGACGGTGCGTTCACTGACCCTCGGCGACCGTCGCCTGCTGATCTTCCTGGGCCGCACCCACTACTACGAGGGCAAGGGTGTCGCGGCCGTCGTGCACGGCGTGCGTACGGCGGCTGCCGCCGGCGTCAGGACACTCGTGCTGACCAACGGCTGCGGCGCGCTCAATCCCGCCTGGCCGCCCGGCACCCCCGTCCTGATCAGCGACCACATCAACATGACCGCGACCTCACCTCTTGTGGGCGCCAACTTCGTCGACCTCACGGATCTCTACTCGTCGCGGCTGAGGGCCTTGTGCAAGGAGGCCGATCCGAGCCTCGCCGAGGGCGTGTACGTCCAGCTGCCCGGTCCCCACTACGAGACGCCGGCCGAGATCGGCATGGTCCGGGCGATCGGCGGCGATCTCGTCGGCATGTCGACGACGCTCGAGGCGATCGCGGCCAGGGCCGAGGGCCTGGAGATCCTCGGCATCTCGCTGGTCACCAACGCGGCGGCCGGCATGACCGGCGAACCGCTCAACCACGAAGAGGTCCTCGAGGCCGGCCAGGCTGCGGCGACCCGCATGGGCGCCCTGCTCGGCAACGTGCTGCCGAGGATCTGATGAAGGTCCTCGTCACGGGCGCCGGCGGACGGATCGGCCGAACGCTCGTACGAGGACTGCCCGAGCTGGGGCATGAGGTCCGCGGGCTCGACCTGGTCGACGACCCGGGCACCTGCGCGCTCGGCTGGGTCACCGGCGACTGCCTCGATCCTGCCGTTGCGGACGAGGCGGTGTCCGGCGTCGACGCCGTCGTCCACCTCGCCGGCAACCCCAACGAGGCTCCGCTGCCCGAAAGCCTGGAGTCGCACGTCCACACGACCGCGCGGCTGCTGGAGGCGATGCTCGCCCACGGCGTCGGCCGGATGGTCTACGCCAGCAGCAACCACGCCGTCGGTCATACGCCGCGCGGCGACCTCCTCACCGCCGACGTGAGGCCGCGCCCCGACACCTACTACGGCGTCGCCAAGGCGGCCGCCGAGGCGCTGCTGAGCCTCTACGCCGACCGTCGGGACATCAGCTCCGTCGCGCTGCGGATCGGCTCGTTCCGCGAGCGACCGACCAGCGTCCGAGAGCTGTCGACCTGGCTGTCGCCCGGTGACGCAGTACGCATGGCCGATGCGGCCGTTCGGTCGTCCGAGCCGGGGTTCCACGTGCTCTACGGCATCTCCGCCAACACCCGTGCGTGGTGGGACCTGGGTCCCGGCCGCGCCTTGGGGTACGACCCGCAGGACGACGCCGAGTCGTATGCCGATGCCGTGACGCCGGGACCCGATGACGCGGCTGAGAATGCGTACGTCGGCGGACCCCTCGTCAGCCAGCTCCAGCTACCACCCGCCTTCTGAAGGGAACCTCATGACCGACGACCTCCTCGCCCGCGCCCGCGAGTGGCTCAGCCAGGATCCCGACTCCGTGACCGTCCAGGAGCTGCAGGCTCTCATCGACGCCGGCGACGTCGCCGGGCTCGAGGATCCGTTCCGGGAACGCCTGCAGTTCGGCACCGCCGGACTGCGGGGCGCGCTCGGCGCCGGCCCCAACCGGATGAATCGGGTCATCGTCGCGCAGGCCGCGGCGGGCCTCGCGGCGTACCTGCTGGAGCACGGCTCATCACCCACGGTCGTCGTCGGTTACGACGCGCGGCACAACTCCGAGATCTTCGCCCGTGACACCGCCGAGATCATGGAGGGCGCCGGCGTCCACGCCTTCCTGCTGCCGACGCACCTGCCGACGCCGGTCCTCGCGTTCGCGATCCGGCACCTGGGCTGCAGCGCCGGCGTCATGGTCACGGCGTCGCACAACCCGCCGCAGGACAACGGCTACAAGGTCTACCTCGAGGACTCCAGCCAGATCGTGCCGCCGGCCGATGTCGAGATCTCCGCGGCGATCGACGCGGTCGGCCGGGTCGACGAGATG
>NZ_JAKFCB010000011.1:0-2501 GCF_036676885.1 Aeromicrobium sp. | reverse complement strand
ACTCGACCGAGCTCTCCGGGTCCCCGTTCGTGGCGGCGTTCACCGAGATGGGCATCCCGTACGCCGACCACATCATGAACGCGGTCGTGCTCACCGCGGTGCTGTCGTGCCTGAACTCCGGCCTCTACACGTCGTCGCGGATGCTGTTCGTCCTTGCCGCTCGGCGTGAGGCGCCGGCCCAGCTCGTCAAGGTCACCGATCGCGGTGTGCCGATGGTCGCGATCCTCGCCTCGTCGGTCGTCGGGTTCCTGTGCGTCATCGCCGCGGCGATCGACGAGGACGGCGTGTTCCTGTTCCTGCTGAACTCCTCGGGCGCGATCATCCTGTTCGTCTACCTCCTCATCTCGATCTCCCAGATCACGCTGCGCCTGCGGGTCGACGACTCGACGCTGAAGGTCAAGATGTGGCTCTTCCCGGGCCTGTCGATCCTGACCGCGCTCGGCATCCTCGGTGTGCTGGTCCAGATGGCGCTGACCGACAGCGTGCGCTCGCAGCTCGTGCTGAGCCTGCTGTCGTGGCTCGTGGTGCTCGCGCTGTACGTCGTCAACAAGTTCGTCCTCAACCGCTCCGGCGACGTGGCTCCCGCGTCGTCCGAGCAGGCACGCCGCGTGCTGGTGCTGGCCAACGAGACGGCCACGTCCGGCGAGCTGCTCGACGAGCTGCGGCGCATCGACGCCGCGGGTGCCGCGACGTACTTCGTCTGCGTGCCGGCCAGCCCCGTCGAGACGGGGCAGGCCGCCGTGAACGGTCCGCTGAGCGTCTGGGATGCCACGGCCGAGGCCGCTCGTGAACGGCTCGAGTACACCCTCGAGACCCTGCAGTCGGAGGGTCTGGACGCGTCGGGCGAGCTGGGCGACTACCGGCCGCTTCGTGCCCTGAGCCACGCCGTCGAGACGTTCCGTCCCGACCAGATCGTGATCGCCACGCGGCCGCTGGCGGACTCGGTGTGGCAGCGTTACGACGTGGTCGACCGGGCCCGGACGACGTACCCGATCCCGGTCACCCACGTCATCGCCACCCCGCTCGTGGGCGCACAGGTGGAGGACGCGTGACCGTCGTCGCCGGCTGCACGCTCAAGGACAGCGGCAACGCCGCCCTGGAGCTGGCCGCCATGCTCGCGCGATCGACGGGGGAGGACGTCGTCGTCGCCGTGGTCGTCGCGGCGGCGTGGCCGCCCAGCACTGAGCGCGTGGACGCCGACTACCGCACGTACCTGACCCGGCGCGGCGAGCAGGTGATCGCGCAGGCCAGGGAGTGGATGCCGGCCGACGTCGACGCGACGTTCGTGCTGCACCACGCCGCGTCGATCCCGACCGGATTGGTCGAGGTGGCGCAGCAGCACGACGCCAGCGTGCTGGTGCTCGGGTCGTCGGAGAGCGGTGGACTCGGCCAGGTGGCTCTGGGCAGCGTCGCCGAACGCATCGTGCACAGCTCGCCTGTCCCGGTCGCGCTCGCACCACGTGGCTACCAGGCCGAGCCGGGTGGCCGGATCCGCCGGGTCACGGTCGCCTTCAACGGCACCTCCCAGGACCGGGCGCTGGTACGTTCGGCGGCCGACTACTCCGCCCGCACCAGCAGCTCCTTGCGCGTCGCGTCGTTCTCGGTGCGACCCAAGATGGTGTTCGCCACGACGCTGGCCGGCGCGGGGGAGGACCTGGTGGTCGACGAGTGGTCACGGCAGACCAGCAAGGTCATCAACGAGGAGCTCGATCACCTGCGCGGCCTCCCGGACGTGCCGAGCCGGCTCGAGTCCGTGATCGGCGAGGGTCACGGCTGGCGTGAGGCGATCGGCCAGGCGCGGTGGTCCATGGGAGACATCCTGGTGGTCGGTTCCAGCTCCCACGGCCCCCTGGCGTCGGTCTTCCTGGGGTCGCGGGCCTCCAAGATCCTCCGCTACGCACCGGTCCCGGTTGTCGCGCTGCCCCGGGCCCGTAGGTAGTGACAAGGGCCGTCAGACGGCGGCGCCCGCCCGGTAGCCCTCGAGGATCGCGTGGCTGATCCGGCGTGGGGAGACCGCGTCGCCGATGAGGTGCATCGGCACCTCCACCTGGCGTCGGCCCAGTCGGTAGAGGTCCTCCCGAACCCGTCGACCCGCATGCCACACCAGCACGTCGACCGGGAGGCTTCGCGATTCTCCGCCCACCGTGGCGACCGCCCGAACGGCGGGGCCGTCCGGGACCAGGCGGTGCCCCGGGAGCAGCGCGACGCCCGCCTCGTCGAGGCGCCGCAGCAACGGGGCAAGACTCTCGTGCGGGATCCGCGCGCCGATGCCGGGTGTCGGGGTCACCAACGTCGTACGCAGGCCGAGCGCCGCGAGCTTCTCGGCGGCGCTGAACGCCGGCCAGAAACCCTCGCGTTCGTCGTACACGACGGCCGACCCCTCGGCACCGTGTTCGACACCACGGCTGAGCACGGACTCGACGCTGACGGCAGTCGGAAACTGGGTGGGAGCATCGAGCGGCGCGGATCCCGTTGCGATGATGACGCTGGAGGCTTCACCG
>NZ_JAKFCB010000010.1:0-45951 GCF_036676885.1 Aeromicrobium sp. | reverse complement strand
CATCCCGTGGCGGGCGGAGATCGCCTCGCTCAACTACCTGCTGACGTCCCACGTCTGGCGCCAGGACAACAACGGATTCTCCCACCAGGACCCCGGATTCCTCGACCATGTCGTCAACAAGAAGTCCGAGATTGTCCGCGTCTACCTGCCACCCGACACCAACACCCTGCTGTCGGTCGCCGATCACTGCCTGCGCAGCCGCGACTACGTCAATGTCATCGTCGCGGGGAAGCAGCCGGCGCTCACGTACCTGACGATCGACGAAGCGGTCGCGCACTGCACGCGCGGCATCGGCATCTGGCCCTGGGCCAGCAGTGACGATGGCGAGCCCGACGTCGTGCTCGCGTGCTGCGGCGACATCCCGACCCTCGAGACGCTCGCGGCCGTGGACCTGCTGAGGCAGCACGTGCCGGACCTCAGGGTGCGGGTCATCAATGTCGTCGACCTCATGCGTCTCGAACCCGACACCGAGCATCCCCACGGTCTGTCCGATCGTGACTTCGACTCGCTCTTCACGGTCGACAAGCCGGTCATCTTCGCCTTCCACGGCTACCCATGGCTGATCCACCGGCTGACGTACCGGCGCACCAATCACCGCAACATCCACGTGCGCGGCTACAAGGAGGAAGGCACCACCACGACGCCGTTCGACATGGTCATGCTGAACGACCTCGACCGGTTCCACCTCGTCATGGACGTCGTCGACCGGGTGCCGTCCTTGGGCTCGCGCGCCGCCGTGCTGAGGCAGGAGATGTCGGATGCCAGGCTCGCGGCGCGGGCCTACACCCGCGAGCACGGTGAGGACGATCCGGCCATCTCCGGTTGGACCTGGCCGACGGGGGACTGAGCATGCGCGTGCTCGTGGTCAACGCCGGGTCGTCAAGCCTGAAGCTCAGGTTGCTGGGCGATGCCGACGAGGTCGAGTGTGCGGAGGAGCTCGCTGTCGCCTCTCACGGCATCGACGCCGACGAGCTGCTCGGCGTGATCTCCGACTGGCCGCCGGCCGATGTGGTGGGCCACCGCATCGTCCACGGCGGTACCCGCTTCACCACTTCCGTACGCGTCGACGCTCAGGTGCGCACCGCGCTCGACGAGCTGACCTCACTGGCGCCGTTGCACCAGCCCAAGTCACTGGCTGCGCTCGATGCCGTCACGAGTGCGCTCCCGGACGTCCCGGCGGTGGCGTGCTTCGACACCGCCTTCCACACCACGATCCCGCCGGCGGCGGCAACGTATGCCGTGCCGCTGGCATGGCGTGATCGCTATGCGATCCGCCGCTACGGCTTCCACGGACTGTCGCACGCGTACGCCGCTCGGCGGGCAGCCCAGCTGGTGGCTGAACCCGTTGAGCAGCTCAGGATCGTGACCTGCCACCTCGGCGCCGGCGCGTCGTTGTGCGCGGTGCGGGACGGCCGGAGCGTCGACACCACGATGGGCTTCACGCCGCTCGAGGGGCTGGTCATGGCCACCCGGTCCGGCAACATCGATCCGGGCCTCGTCCTGTGGCTCGAGGACCACGAGAAGCTCACCCCGAACGAGATCGCCGATGCGCTCGAGCATCGGTCGGGACTCCTGGGGCTGGCGGGCACGGGCGACATGCGAGCCGTCGAGAGAGCGGTGGCCCGCGGCGACGAGCGCGCGATGCTGGCGCTCGACGTGTACGTGCACCGCCTGACCGCCGGCATCGCCGCCATGACGGCGGCCACCGGCGGACTCGACGTGCTGGTGTTCACCGGAGGGGTCGGCGAAAACTCCGTGCCGGTCCGTCAGCGTACGGCTGACCGCCTCGCGCATCTCGGCGTGGCCGTCGACCCCGGGCTCAACGAGGACGGCGTCACCGACAGCGACATCTCCAAGCCTGCTGCGGCTGTGCGAACCGTTGTTGTCGCGGCCCGCGAGGACCTCGAGATCGCCGCCGGCGCACGCTGCGCGATGACGTGAGTGGCTGTCATGTCCAGGCACCAGATCGCCGGCGACGTCCTGCAGGACACCCCGGCGGGCCGCGACCGGGTCATCGACCTGATGCGTGTCGGCGCGATCCTGTGCGTGGTCGTCGGTCATTGGCTCATGCAGGGCGTCTACATCGACGACGACGGACCGCATCGGCAGGGGTTGCTCGGCCTTGCGCCGTGGACACATCCCTTGACCTGGCTCCTGCAGGTCATGCCGATCTTCTTCCTGGTCGGCGGGTTCTCCAATGCGCTGTCCTGGCGCCGGGCCGCGAGCGACGGGACGACCTACGGCACCTGGCTGTATCGGCGTACGCGGCGGTTGACGAGCCCGTTGCTGCCGTTGCTGGTGTTCTGGTCGGTCGTCGCGTCGGTGGCCGGCCCGATCGGGCTCGATCGCGACTGGCTGCGTATCGCGGGCAAGGCCTCTCTGGTGCCGACCTGGTTCCTGGCCGTCTACCTGCTCGTCGTGGCGCTGGTGCCGTTCACGGTGTGGTTCTGGGACCGCTTCGGGCTCGCGTCGATCGTTGCCGGGCTCATGATGGCCGGGGTGGTCGACGTCGTGAGCCTGGGTGCTGACCACCGGCTCGTCGGCGTGGTCAACGTGGTCATCGTCTGGGCGACGATGCACCAGGTCGGGTACGCCTGGCTCGACGGAGCGCTGCACCGAGGAAACCGCCGCTGGTGGCTGGTCCTCGGCAGCTTCACGGTCCTGGTCGCTCTGGTGTGGCTCGGGCCGTACGGGGTCTCCATGGTGGGCGTCGACGGCTTCGGGGTCGACAACACGAACCCGCCCAAGGTCACGCTCCTGCTCCTGGGACTCTGGCAGGCCGGGATCGCCCTGCTCCTCGAGCGCCGGCTGCGTGCCCTGACGGCTCGACGACGCATCTGGTCGATCACGGTGCTGGTCGAGTCGCGGTTGATGACGGTCTACCTGTGGCACCTCACGGCGCTGGGAATCCTGCTGGGCCTGTCGATGTGGACCGGTATCGGTCTGCACGCCGTTCCCGATACCGCCGACTGGTGGTTGGCGCTGCCGTGGTGGCTTCTCGTCCTGGTCGCCGCGACAGGCCTCATCACCTGGCTGATGGGCCGCTATGAGCTGCTGCCGGCATCCCAACCGACCGTCCCAGCCGTGGTCTCGCTGACGGAGGTGCTGCTGATCAGCACGGCGATCGCGGCGCTGGCGCGCTACGGCCTGGTCCTCCCGGGGGGACATGTGCTCTGGTACGTCCCCCTCGCCGCCGCGCTGCTGCTCATCGGAGTCGCACGCACGAGCACGCGCCGCTGGCTCTGATCGATCTTCGGCGATCCTCTGGACGAGCGATTGCGACATGGACCAAAGGCCCATGGACGACGGGACGATGGCTCTCGCCCGACTTCACCCTCGCGGGTGAGGGTTGAGCCATGTCAACACGATGGGCGGCGGTGGCGCCAGGTCCGCGCCGGCTAGACGCGCTTGACCCGTCGACCGTCGATCTCGTGGATGGCGATCTTCACGACCTCGGGCCGGTCTCCGCCGGCCCATGGCTGGCGCAGCCCCGTGGCGTCGATGGCTCGAAGCTCCTCCGCGTCGGTCACGCGCATCGACTCGCCTCGCGCCGTGACGTTCCATCCTCGGCCCGACGAGCCGTCGACGCCGTCGACCCCGAAGGCGATGTTGCCCAGTCCGTCGGCCAGGACCGACAGCGGGCCGTAGCGGCTGGTCCGGAAGTAGATCGAGTCATCCATCACGGTGAAGTTGACCGGCATCAGCTCTTGGCGTCCGTCGGCGTCGATGAAGGCGACCCGGCCGACGACGCCACCCATCAGCAGCGTCATGCAGACATCAGGCGGGATCGCACTGATCGTTCCGCTCGGTTCGTCGATGTCGTGTCGTCGCGCGTCACTCATGTTCTCGCCTCCTCGTCCCACCCTGCGCCCCGATGACCTCCATGGCGATGCCACCAGAGTGTGGCCCAGGTCACACAATCATGCAAAGGTGAACACGAATGCCCACAACATCGAGTCGAAGCAGGATCCGCGCACGGAGGGACGGCGGTGACGTGACGGATCGACGAGGGACAACGCCGGCTCCTGTCGGGCCCTCGCGGTCCCCGCTCGTCATGCTGGCCCTCGCGACTGCGGGGTTTGCGGTCAACTTCTGGGCCTGGGCACTGCTCAGCCCGCTGGGGCCGCTGTTCCGGACGAACGGCAGCCTGGGCACGATCTCCGAGTCCGATGTCGCGCTCCTGGTGGCGGTGCCGGTCATCGTCGGCTCCCTCGGCCGTATCCCGGTCGGCGCGTTGACGGATCGATTCGGTGGCCGGGTCATGTTCCCGCTCGTCTCCGCAGCGACGATCGTGCCGGTGCTCTTCATCGGCTTCTTCGCGTTGGACTCCTACGCAGCGCTGCTCATGGGCGGGTTCTTCCTCGGCCTGGGCGGCACGACCTTCGCGGTGGGTGTCCCGTTCGTGAACGCCTGGTTCCCGCCGGAGCGCCGGGGACTGGCCGTCGGGATCTTCGGTGCCGGCATGGGCGGCACCGCGATCAGCGCACTCACCACGGTCAAGCTCTACGACAACGTCGGCAACCGCGCTCCCTTCGCCATCACGGCCATCGCCCTGGCGGTCTACGCCGTCGTGGCATGGGTGCTGCTGCGTGACGCGCCGGGCCGGCAGAAGGCCGGCGGATCGTTCGTGGGCCGCCTCGTGGCCAATGCCAGGCTGCCCATCAGCTGGCAGGCCTGCGTGCTGTACGCCGTGGCGTTCGGCGGTTACGTCGCGTTCTCGGTCTACCTGCCGTCGTACCTCAAGACCGCGTACGACCTCGAGGCCGGCGACGCCGCCAACCGGATGGCGGGCTTCGTGGTGGTCGCGGTCATCATGCGTCCGGTGGGCGGTTGGCTGTCCGACCGCTTCGGATCCGTCCCGGTCCTGGCCACCGGCTACGCGGTCGTGGTCGTCGGGGCCGCAGTCGCGGCCGGAACACCGCTCCTGGAGCACGTCGGCACGGTCGCCTTCCTGGCCATGGCTGCGGCTCTCGGCGCAGGAAGCGGCGCGACGTTCGCGCTGGTCGCAAGCGTCACGGACCCGTCGCGGGTCGGCGGGGTCACCGGCCTGGTCGGCGCCGCGGGTGGCCTGGGTGGGTTCGTGCCGCCGCTGATCATGGGCTACGTCTACGGCCGCACCGACTCGTACGCCATCGGTCTGGTCCTGCTGTCGATCACCGCCGCGTGCGCGTTGGTGCTGACCCTGACGATCGTCAGGTCGACGGCACGCCAGTCACGATCGTCGCATCCGCCACACCTGAGGGAGACCGCGTGAGCACGAAGCCGGACAAGTCACAGCAACCCGGGCTGGACGGAGCGCTGAGCGACGCACTCGTCGGCACCCGCAAGTTCTTCACCCGTGCCGCGGTCTCGGACGACCTGCGCAGCCTGCACGCCACCGGCGGCCGCGAGTCGGACGACTTCTACCGCGACCGCTGGAGCCACGACAAGGTCGTACGTTCGACGCACGGCGTCAACTGCACGGGATCGTGCTCGTGGAAGGTGTACGTCAAGGACGGCATCATCACCTGGGAGACCCAGCAGACCGACTACCCGTCGGTCGGCCCGGACAGCCCGGAGTACGAGCCCCGCGGCTGCCCCCGCGGCGCGGCATTCTCCTGGTACACGTACTCGCCGACCCGCATCCGCTACCCGTACGTCCGTGGCGTCCTGCTGCAGATGTACCGCGAGGCCAAGAAGCAGCACGACGGCGATCCCGTACGGGCGTGGGCGCACATCGTCGACAACCCGCAACGCGCCAAGGCCTACAAGTCGGCCCGTGGCAAGGGCGGACTCGTGCGGGCGACGTGGGAGGAGGCCACCGAGATGGTGGCCGCGGCTCACGTCCACACGATCAAGAAGTGGGGACCCGACCGGGTTGCCGGCTTCTCGCCGATCCCGGCGATGTCGATGGTGTCGCACGCCTCGGGGGCGCGGTTCGTCAACCTGATCGGCGGCTCGATGTTGAGCTTCTACGACTGGTACGCCGACCTGCCGGTGGCGTCACCGCAGGTGTTCGGCGACCAGACCGACGTGCCCGAGTCGGGTGACTGGTGGAATGCCGGCTACCTCATCATGTGGGGCTCCAACCTCCCGGTGACCCGTACGCCCGACGCGCACTGGATGACCGAGGCGCGCTATCGCGGGCAGAAGGTCATAGCCGTCGCCCCGGACTACGCCGACAACGTCAAGTTCGCCGACGAGTGGCTCGCGGCCCGGCCCGGCACCGACGGCGCGCTGGCGATGTCGATGGGGCACGTCGTGCTCAAGGAGTTCTTCGTCGACAAGCAGACGCCCTACTTCACCGAGTACGTCAAGAAGTACACCGACCTCCCGCACCTGGTGACCCTCGACGATCCCGGCGACGGTGGCGCGCTGCGGCCGGGCAAGTTCCTGACCGCCGCCGACCTTGCCGAGCACGCCGACGAGGAGAACGCCGAGTTCAAGACCGTGCTGGTCGACAGCGCGACCGATGAGCTGGTGATCCCCGACGGAACGCTCGGTCACCGCTACGGCGAGGCCGGACTGGGTCACTGGAACCTCGACCTGCACGACGTCGACCCCCGGCTGTCGCTGCTCGAATCCGGCGCCGAGACCGTGCTCGTCGAGCTGCCACGCTTCGACACTCCCGACGGGGCTGCCGACTCGTTGCCGCGGGGCGTCCCCGTGCGACGCATCGGCGAACGACTGGTCACCACGGTGTTCGACCTCCTGCTGGCGCAGTACGGCGTCGGGCGCGACGGCCTGCCGGGGGAGTGGCCGAGCTCGTACGACGACGAGGCATCGCCCTACACGCCGGCGTGGCAGGAGAAGATCACCGGAGTCCCGGCGTCGGCCGCGGCCCGCGTCGGCCGCGAGTTCGCCCAGAACGCCGAGGACTCCAAGGGCCGCTCGATGATCGTGATGGGTGCGGGCACCAATCACTGGTTCCACTCCGACACGATCTACCGGGCCTTCCTGACCCTCACCAACCTGACGGGTTGCCAGGGTGTCAACGGCGGCGGCTGGGCGCACTACGTGGGGCAGGAGAAGGTCCGCCCGATCACCGGCTACACGCAGGTGGCGAACGCGCTGGACTGGGTGCGCCCGCCGCGCAACATGATCCAGACCGCGTACTGGTATCTCCACACCGACCAGTTCCGTTACGACCACTTCGGCGCCGACACGCTCGCGGCCAAGACCGGCAAGGGCCAGCTGGCCGGCAAGTCGACAGCGGACGTCATCGCGCAGAGCGCACGGATGGGCTGGATGCCGTCCTACCCGACGTTCAACCGCAACCCCTTGGACCTCAGCGACGAGGCCGCAGCAGAGGGCAAGCCGGTGGCCGAGCACATCGTCGAGCAGCTCAAGAGCGGTGAGCTCGACTTTGCGGGCGCCGATCCCGACGCGCCGGAGAACTTCCCGCGCATCCTGTCGATCTGGCGGGCCAACCTGCTGGGCTCCTCCGGCAAGGGCAACGAGTACTTCCTCAAGCACCTGCTCGGCGCGGACTCGTCGCTGCGGGCGACCGAGGCGCCCGAGGGCAGCCGTCCTAAGGACGTGACATGGCATGACGAGGCGCCAGAGGGCAAGCTCGACCTGTTGCTGACCCTGGACTTCCGCCAGACCAGCACGACTTTGTTCTCGGACGTCGTGCTGCCGGCCGCGACCTGGTACGAGAAGCACGATCTCAACACCACGGACATGCATCCGTTCGTGCACTCGTTCAACCCGGCGATCGCGCCGCCCTGGCAGACACGCACGGACTGGGTGGCGTGGCAGACGATCGCCGAGAAGTTCAGCGAGCTGGCCGCGCAGCACCTCGGCGTCCGCAAGGACGTCGTGGCTGTCCCGCTGACGCACGACACGCCGGACGCGATGGCGAATCCGCACGGGATCGTCCGCGACTGGAAGGCAGGGGAGTGCGAGCCTGTTCCGGGCGTCACGATGCCCAAGCTGGTCGAGGTCGAGCGTGACTACGGCGCGGTGGCGGCGCGGATGAATGCCCTGGGCCCGCTGGTCGACACGCTCGGCGCCACGACCAAGGGCGTGACGTTCGAGCTCGGCGCCCAGGTCGACTACCTGCGTCGCAAGAACGGGGCGGTGCGTGGGGGACCCGCCGACGGCCGGCCGTCCCTGAAGCGCGACATCGACATGTGCGAGGCGATCCTGGCGATGTCCGGGACCACCAACGGGCATCTGGCCGTGCAGGGGTTCAAGACGCTCGAGAAACGCACCGGGACGCGCATGGCCGACCTCGCCGAGGAGCACGAGGGCAAGCAGATCACGTTCGCCGACACCCAGGGGCCGCCGGTTCCGGTCATCACCTCACCGGAGTGGTCCGGCTCCGAGACCGGAGGCCGCCGCTACTCGCCGTTCACGATCAACGTCGAACGGCTCAAGCCGTGGCACACCCTGACCGGCCGGATGCACTTCTACCTCGACCACGACTGGATCACCGAGCTGGGTGAGGGGTTGCCGGTCTATCGGCCGCCGCTCAACATGGCCGCGCTGTTCGCCGAGCCCGACCTCGGCGACGTCTCGGACGGATCGTCCGGTGCGGTCGCGGGGCTCACGGTCCGCTACCTCACGCCCCACAACAAGTGGTCGATCCACTCGGAGTACCAGGACAACCTGTTCATGCTCTCGCTGTCGCGTGGTGGCCAGACGATCTGGATGAGCAACCTCGACGCCGACAAGGTCGGGATCAAGGACAACGACTGGATCGAGGCCGTCAACCGCAACGGTGTCGTGGTGGCGCGGGCGATCGTCACCCACCGCATGCCCGAGGGCACGGTGTACATGTACCACGCACAGGACCGGCTGATCGACGTGCCGATCGCCGAGACGTCCGGCAAGCGCGGCGGCATCCACAACTCGCTGACCCGCATCCTGGTCAAGCCGAGCCACCTCATCGGCGGCTACGCGCAGCTCGCCTTCGCCTTCAACTACCTCGGCCCGACGGGCAACCAACGCGACGAGGTCACCGTGATCCGCAAACGAAGCCAGGACGTGACGTACTGATGAAGATCATGGCGCAGATGTCGATGGTCATGAACCTCGACAAGTGCATCGGCTGCCACACCTGCTCGGTCACCTGCAAGCAGGCGTGGACCAACCGTTCGGGCACCGAGTACATCTGGTTCAACAACGTCGAGACCAAGCCCGGACTCGGCTACCCCCGGACGTACGAGGACCAGGAGAAGTGGAAGGGCGGTTGGGAGCTCAACAAGCGCGGCCGGCTGACCCTCAAGGGTGGCAGCCGGTTCAAGCGGCTGCTCACCATCTTCTCCAACCCCAAGCTGCCCTCGATCAACGAGTACTACGAGCCGTGGACGTACGACTACGCGACGCTCACGGATGCTCCGGCGCAGGAGCACACCCCCGTCGCCCGGCCCAAGTCGCTGATCTCGGGCAAGAACATGAAGATCGAGTGGTCGGCCAACTGGGACGACGATCTCGGCGGGTCGACCGCGACCGCCCATGAGGACCCGATCCTCAAGAAGGTCGGCGACAAGGTCAAGTTCGAGTTCGAGCAGACCTTCATGTTCTACCTGCCGCGCATCTGCGAGCACTGCCTCAACCCCTCGTGCGCCGCGTCCTGCCCCAGCGGGGCGATCTACAAGCGCGAGGAGGACGGGATCGTCCTGGTCGACCAGGACAAGTGCCGCGGTTGGCGGATGTGCGTGTCCGGCTGCCCCTACAAGAAGATCTACTTCAACCACAAGACCGGCAAGGCCGAGAAGTGCACCTTCTGCTTCCCACGCATCGAGGTCGGCCTGCCGACGGTGTGCTCGGAGACGTGCGTCGGCCGGCTGCGCTACATCGGGCTGGTGCTGTACGACGCCGACAAGGTCCTCGAGGCCGCGTCCGTGGAGGACGACGCCGACCTGTATGAGTCCCAGCGCTCGGTCTTCCTCGACCCGTTCGACCCCGAGGTGATCCGCGAGGCGGAGAAGGCGGGCATTCCGCAGGACTGGGTCGACGCGGCGCAGCGGTCACCCATCTGGGCCCTGATCAGCAGGTTCAAGGTCGCGTTGCCGCTGCATCCGGAGTACCGGACGATGCCGATGGTCTGGTACATCCCGCCACTGTCGCCGGTCATCGACGTCGTCAAGGAGACGGGAGAGGACGCCGAGGACCAGGGCAACCTGTTCGCCGCGATCGATGCGTTGCGCATCCCGGTGGAATACCTCGCGGAGATGTTCACCGCCGGCGACCCGGTCCCCGTCGACGGGGTGCTCAAGAAGCTCGCGGCGATGCGGTCGTACATGCGGGACATCAACATGGGCCGCGAGCCCGACCCGTCCATTCCGGCTGCCGTCGGCATGACGGAGGAGGAGATCTACGACATGTACCGCCTGCTGGCCATCGCCAAGTACGACGAGCGCTACGTCATACCGGCTGCGCACGCCGAGCAGGCGCACTCGTTGGAGGAGCTCGCGACCGAGTGCTCGTTGGACTACGAAGGCGGTCCGGGCATGGGCGGTTCGGGCCCCTTCGGTGAGGGCTCGGGCGCACCGACGCCGATCGCCGTCGAGAACTTCCAGATGCTCCAGAGCCGCCAGACGACCGACAGCGTCGCCTCGCCCACGGCCAAGTCGTCCCGGGTCAACCTGCTCAACTGGGACGGTCGTGGCGACCCCGGAGGGCTGTTCCCGCCGCGCAGCGACGGAGAAGACGGGGAGGAGAAGACATGAGTCGCAAGTATCCAGCGCCGACAATGTCGTCGCGAGAGCTCATGCTCACCTGGCAGTCGGCAGCCCTGCTGCTGGACTATCCCGACGAGGCGCTGATCGCCAGGATCCCGCTGCTGCGTGAGGCAACCGGCGAGCTGCCGGCCGCCATCGCCGCCTCACTGGACCAGATGATCGCCGACCTCGAACGGACTCCGTTGACGCAGCTGCAGCAGGACTACGTCGAGACCTTCGACACCCGGCGCCGCTGCAACCTGTTCCTGACGTACTTCGCACACGGTGACACCCGCAAGCGCGGCATGGCACTGCTGCGGTTCAAGCAGACCTACCTGCGGTCGGGGTTCATCCTCGACGACTCCGAGCTCCCCGATCACCTGTGCGTCGTCCTGGAGTATGCCGCCACGATCGACCAACTCCTGGGCCGTGGGCTCATGCTCGACCACCGCGCCGGGCTCGAGCTGCTGCGACTGTCGCTCCGCGACATGGAATCGCCGTGGTTCGCGGTCGTCGACGCGGTGTGCGCGACCCTTCCGCCGCTCCGCGGCGAGGAGCGAGATGCCGTCCGGCGGCTCGCCGCCGAGGGGCCGCCCGAAGAGGAGGTCGGCCTCGCGCCGTTCGCGACACCGGAGTTCAGCCCCGGCGCCGCGCGAGAGCCCGACCGCACCCTGTTGCCCATACCGACATTCCCGGGAGCACGCTGATGGACGAGTTCCTGTGGGTCGTCTTTCCCTACATCTGCCTGACGATCTTCGTGGTCGGCCACGCCTGGCGCTACCGCTACGACAAGTTCGGCTGGACGACCCGCTCGTCCCAGCTCTACGAGAACCGGTTGCTGCGGCTGGGCAGCCCGCTGTTCCACTTCGGCATCATCGGGGTCTTCTTCGGGCACGTGATCGGCCTGGGTATCCCGGAGAGCTGGACGCACGCCATCGGGATCTCCGAGGGCATGTACCACTTCCTGGCGCTGTCGATCGGCGCGCTCGCGGGCGCCGCGACGGTCGTCGGCATGGCGATCCTGATCTATCGCCGCCGCACGACCGGACCGGTGTTCTCGGCCACCACGCGCATGGACAAGGTGATGTACGTCTTCCTGGCGAGCGTCATCGTGCTGGGCCTGCTCAACACCGTCATGAACGTCGCCGGCGACTACAACTACCGCGAGGGAGTCTCGGTCTGGTTCCGCGGCATCTTCAGGTTCCAGCTCCACCCCGACCTGATGAGCGAGGCGCCGCTGGGCTTCCAGCTGCACGGCCTGGTCGCGATGGCGCTGTTCGGGTTGTGGCCGTTCACCCGCCTGGTGCACGTGTTCAGCGCCCCGCTCGGCTACCTCACGAGGCCGTACATCGTCTATCGCAGCAGGGACGACCGAGAGCTCGGATCGCACACTCCGCGGCGCGGGTGGGAGCGCTCAGGCCGCTGAGACGGTCATCGGGCGGTTGATGCCTGATTCAGGTCGAGCTCGATGTCACGTTCGTCAAGCGTCGCCAGCGTCCACGGCACGACGACCACAGGCGCTGGGGAATACCGCAGGCAGTGCTCGACGGTGTGACGGGTGCTGTGACGCGTGCCCGGACCGCGTTCGGTTGACCCGACGACGAGAAGCTCGGCGCTCCGGGCGGCCGCGACAAGCGTCGGCCCGGCGAAGCTCTGGCTCACCTCACGAACGATCGGCACATGGTGCGCGTCGTGATGAGTGGCCTCGGCAACGACGTGCTCGATGATCTCGGTTGCCCGCTCGTGGCTGTCGCAGCGGAGCGGACTGGAGTCATCGTGACGGCCGTCCGCCGGCCAACAGATGATCGCGAGGACCTCGGTCTCACGCAGCTCGGCCTCTCTCATGGCGACGCGAAGCGCAGCGATGGACGCAGGTCCGCCATCGATCCCAACAACGATCGGCAGTGCAAGCATGATCTCTCCTGATGAGGTACGTCTCTGCCTTCCAGCGTCACCTCAGGGCCTGTGCCGATCGAGGGTCGAGCTTCCCTGGCTGAAGGGACGTTGGGCCCTACGGCCGATCGTCCGCACCGATGACGCTCGACAGCAGGCTTCTCGTGCCCTCGAATGGGCACGGCATTGACAAGCTGGTGCGATCCTGACCGCGCAGGGCGCCACGGTCCTCGACAGCCTTTCGTACGCCCTCGATACTGGAACCCAACCCCTCAGAAGGAGCCTCATGACGATCCGCGTCTTCCTGCTCGACGACCATGAAGTCGTACGCACAGGTCTCAAGCACATGCTCGAGAGCGGCGGCGACATCGAGGTGGTGGGTGAAGCCGGGACTGCCGCAGCGGCGCTCGCCCGGATCCCGGCCCTGAAGCCGGATGTCGCGGTCCTCGACGGGCGCCTGCCAGATGGCAGCGGTATCGACGTGTGCCGTGAGATCCGCTCGAGCCGACCGGAGACCAAGGCGATCATCCTGACGTCCTACGACGATGATGAGGCGCTGTTCGCCGCGATCATGGCCGGGGCCGCCGGCTACGTCCTCAAGCTGATCAAGGGTCACGATCTGGTCAATGCGGTGCGGCACGTTGCTGCCGGCGGGTCGCTGATCGACCCGAGCCTGATGGCCAAGGTCATGGAACGCCTGCGCGAGGGCGCCCCCGGTGAGCCCGAGGAGCTCCAGAGCCTGACGCCGCAGGAGCGCAGGATCCTCGAGCTGGTCGCCGAGGGACTCACCAACCGGCAGATCGGGGACCGCCTGTACCTCGCCGAGAAGACGGTCAAGAACTACATGTCCAACATCCTGGCCAAGCTGGGCCTCGACAGCCGGACGCAGGCGGCGGTCTTCGCGACGCGACTGCTCGACGACCACTGAGCTCAGGTCGGGACCGACCAGGCGAGCCGGGTGCCACCTCCGGACGCCTGGTGAATCGCGAACGTGCCACCTTGGTTCTCGGCGCGCGCTCGGAGGTTGTCGAGACCACTGAGCCTGGGGGAGTCGCCCGGACCGACCCCGTTGTCCGTCACCTCGATGCTGACCTGGCCCGAAGCTGCGATCACCGCGATCTCAGCCTTCGTGGCGTGGGCGTGGCGCACCACGTTCGCGAGTGCCTCGGTCACGACGGCCGCGATGTCGTCCGTCAGGGTTCCGGATGCCATCAGGTCAACCGGCCCCGAGAACGTGACCCGGGGCTTGTTCGCCATCTGGCCGCTGACCCGATCGACGATCTCCAGGATGCGGGCCCGCAGGCTCACACTGGTGGACTCGGGATCACGCCGCATCGCGAAGATGCTCTGCCTGATCTGGGCGATGGCGGCGTCCAGCTCATCGATCTGGGCGGCGATCTGTCCAGCTGCCTCGTCACTCACGATGGCCGCCGTGCCCTGCATGCTCAGTCCCGTGGCGAACAGTCGCTGGATCACATGGTCGTGAAGATCTCGAGCGATACGGCCACGATCCTCGAGCAGTGCGACCCGTCGCCGCGCTCGCTGTGACTCCGCCCGGTCCAGGGCGAGGCGGATGTGGCTGGCGAACGACACCCCCAGGTCGAGATCACGCCCACTGAAGGGCAGGCGCCCACTCGTACGGGTGACGGCGAGAATCCCCACCCGGTTGTCCGAGGGGCCGAAGGGGATCACCATCGAGTTGCCGAGCAGGGCCTCGTCGGTGAACCCGTGTGACTCGAACCGCTTCTGCTCATCGACCAGACGCGGCTCACCGTCGGAGAGTGCGTCTCCGGCGAACGAGTCGGCCAACGAGAAGCTCCGGCCGACCAGCTCCTCCGCCCCGACACCTGACGCGTGGTCCACCACGATCTCGCCACCACCCTCCGAGACGAGTGCAACGCTGACGAGGTCGGCATCTGCGAGCCCCCGGACCTCGTCGACGATGACCTGCAGGTGGTCGCCCTCGTCGTCCGTCAGGAGCCGGCTGGTGATCTGGGCCAGCGCGGAGGACCAACGCGCGCGATACGACGAGTCGTCGAAGAGACGGGCATTCTCGATCGCGATTCCCGCAGTCGCGGCCAACGCCTCGGCCAGCTCCTCATCGTCCGAGGAGAAGGCACCGTTGAGGCTGTCGGTCAGATAGAGGTTCCCGTAGACCTCCTCCCGGACCCGGATCGGAACTCCGAGGAAGCTCTCCATGGGCGGGTGGAAAGCCGGAAACCCACTCGAACGTGCGTCCGACGCAATGGTCTCGAGACGGACCGGCTGGGGATCGTCGATCAGCGCACCCAGCAGTCCCTTGCCCTCCGGCAGGTGGTCGATCTGCTCGTAGACCTCGGGCTCCATGCCCACGTGGATGAACTGCTCGAGGCGGCGCTCGTCGCCGATGACACCCATGGCCGCGTAGCGGGCGTTGAGCAGCTCCTTCCCGATCTCCACGATCCGTCGCAGGACGTTGGTCAGGTCCAGGTTGCTGGTGAGCTCGTTGTTGATGCGGATGAGGTCCCGCATGCGGGCCTGCGAGTTCACCATCTCCTCGGCCCGCTCGACGAAATGGGTCAGGGCGGACTCGAACTCGAGCTTCGGCCCAGCGGAATCACGTTGATCCATGGTCGTGGCCCTCCCTCAAGTGATGGTCCGATGACGTCAGATTACGCCGCACGAGGCCCCAGGGGGGCCGAGATCGCTCCCGACGCCGTTCTCCCACCCCTTTCGGCCTGTCGACGCGGGGACCTTGGTCCCCCGAGGAGAGGACGCGGGCCCGTACTCCCACCGAACCGGCTGACCGATTGTGGGAGGACAGAACAGCCCAGGAGGAACTATGAACACGACCAACAGGCCCGTCGTCGTCGGCATCGGGGACAAGCAGCCGACGGCCCTTCGTTTTGCGCTTCAGGAGGCGCAGCGTAGGGGTGCCGAGCTGCGGGTCGTCCACTCTGCGGGCGTTCCGGCCCAGGCCGCCGCGTTCTACGTCGGCGCCGAGATGCTCGAAGGCCTGCTCGAGGGCGGCCAGAAGGTTCTGGACGACGCTCAGCACTTCGTCGAGGGCGAGGGTTCGTCCGTCCACGTCACGTACGTGCTCACCCCGGCGGCGCCGATCGAGGCGCTCGAGGCTGCGGCACATGAGGCGAACCCGCTCATCATCGGTGCCGACGACATCTCCTGGCCCGACCGACTGCTCGGAGGCGCGATCGCTTCGCACATCGCCCTGCACGCACCCTGTCCAGTCATCGTGGTCCCCGAGCGCACCTATCCGACACCGCTCGCGGGTGGGGTGCTCATCGCCTTGGACGGCGACACCTCGGCGCGAGGACCGATCCAGTTCGCCTTCGAGGCGGCGAGTGAACGGGACAACGTGCTCCATGTGTTGCACGCGATTCCACCGGCGACGACGACGGAGGACGCGGAAGGCATGCGCGCCAACGTGGGGGAGATCCTCGCCGGATGGGCGGACACCTACCCCGACGTGCACGTCTATGTGACCTACTCGGTCGACGACCCCGAGGAAGCCTGCATCCGGGCAACCGGGCAGTCCGAACTGGTCGTCATCGGGCGTCCGCACCGTCACGCCCTGCCGTTCGCACTGGCGAGGCCGCTCGCTGCCGAGGTCCTGAAGCACGCCCACTGCCCCGTGGCGGTCGTTCCCTCGGACTACCGAGGAGCCTGACATGACCGCGCTCGCTCCGAGTCGGACCCTCGTGGTCGCCGCGGCCAGCAGGCACGGCGGCACCTGCGAGATCGCCGACCGGCTCGCGTGGACCCTGGAGAACGACCTGCCGCTCGGGTGGCGGGTCATCCGGCCAGATCTGACCGATCTGCAGGTGCTCGACGACGCAGACGCCGTCGTCCTCGGGAGCGCGATCTACTACGGCCGCTGGATGCGGGCCGCGGCCCGTGCTCTGGCCTATCTCAAGGACGCGCCGCTGTTCGACCTGTGGCTGTTCAGCACCGGCCCGGTGTCTGACGTGGAGAGTGAGAACGCGCAGATCATCTCGGCCGACTCGATGGTCGAGGCCGGGCAGGCCATCGAGCACAAGGTGTTCGGCGGTCGCCTCGACACCTCCCGGCTGAGCTGGGTGGAACGGACCGTCGTCAAGGCGGTCCACGCCATCCCCGGAGACCACCGCGACTGGGACGAGGTCGACGAGTGGGCCCACCACATCGCCCAGAAGCTGTCCGTCGTGCCTGGCACGGACGGAACCACCGACATCTCGGGCCAGGACGCAGTCCGCTGACATCGACGGCTCGACGGTGAGAACCGTGAGCCCCACTTCAGGCACAGGAGAACAAGCATCATGGTCACCTTGATCCACCAGGCGCAGCGCAAGCACATGACCCAGACCGCCGACGTCCCGGCGTACGACGAGAAGGTGGCCTGACATGCTCCACGTCGATTCAGAGGTCGGTGAGCTGCACGAGGTGATCGTGCACCGCCCCGGGAGCGAGCTGTCGAGGCTGACCCCCGACAACGTGGACGAGCTGCTCTTCGACGACGTCATGTGGGCCGAGCGGGCGAGGGAGGAGCACGACGCCTTCGTGGCCCAGATGACGAACCGCGGGATCGTGGTGCATCACTTTGCGACCCTGCTTGCCGAGGCACTCGACCAGCCGGGAGCACGCGAGTTCCTCCAGGACCGGCTGACCACCGCGACACAGTTCGGGCCGGCGCTGGACGCTCCGCTCGACACCCTCGTCGCCGGGACCCCTGCGGTGGAGCTGGCCGACATGCTCATCGGCGGGTTGCTCAAGCGCGAGATCGCGCCGCTGCTGCACGCATCGAGCCTGCTGATGGAGTACCTCGACGATGAGGACTTCGTCCTGCGGCCCCTGCCCAATCACCTGTTCCAGCGTGACAACTCGGCCTGGATCTACGGTGGCCTGTCGATCAACCCCATGGCCAAGCCGGCTCGTGAACGGGAGACCATCAACTCCCGGGTGGTCTACAACTTCCACCCGCGCTTCCGCGACGCCGGTATGACGATGCTGTACGGGAACGACTCGACTCCCCACCGCCCGGCGACGATCGAAGGCGGCGACATCGCGGTCATCGGCAACAAGACCGTGATGATCGGCATGGGGGAGCGCACCACGCCCCAGGGTGTCGAGGTGCTCTCCAGGCGGCTCTTCGAGACCGGCACGGCCGATCGGGTCATCGTCGTCGAGATCCCCAAGCAGCGCGCCTTCATGCACCTCGACACCGCCATGACCATGGTCGATCGCGATGCGTTCTGCGTCTACCCGTACCTCCCGCAGGAGCTTCGGTCGTTCACGCTGACGCCAGTCGGCCGGGTCGGCCACTACGAGGTCCGGGAGAACCCCGAGCTCTTCACCGCGATCGGCCATGCGCTCGGCATCGACAAGGTGCGGGTCCTCCAGGTCCCCACGAACCGCATGGCGGCCGCCCGCGAGCAGTGGGACGACGGCAACAACTTCCTCGCCGTCGCGCCCGGGGTCGTCATGGGCTACGAGCGCAACACCTTCACGAACCGCTACCTGACCGACAACGGCATCGAGGTGATCCCCGTCGTCGGCTCCGAGCTCGGCCGCGGCCGCGGCGGGCCGCGATGCATGACCTGTCCCATCTCACGAGAGGCGGTGTCGTCATGACGCTCCTGGACCCCAACCTCGGACATGACGTTCCCAAGACCAACCTGGGCCTGAACGGCAAGAGCATCACGAAGGAGCAGGACCTGACCGTCGACCAGTGGGCCGGGCTCCTGCGCCTGACCGAGGAGCTCAAGGACGAGAAGCGGCGTCGCCGCGAGATCCAGCGGCTGCGCGGCCGCAACATCGCGTTGGTCTTCGCCAAGAACTCGACCCGCACTCGGTGTGCGTTCGAGGTCGCGGCACATGACCAAGGGGCCCACGTCACCTACCTCGACCCGACGGGCTCCCAGCTCGGCCACAAGGAGTCCGTCAGGGACACCGGACGGGTCCTGGGCCGGATGTTCGACGGCATCGAGTATCGCGGATTCGCCCACGCCAACATCGAGGAGCTCGCCCGCTCGTCGGGAGTTCCGGTGTGGAACGGACTCAGCGACACGTGGCACCCCACCCAGTCGTTGTGCGACGTCTTCACGATGCTCGAGCACAGCGGCAAGGCGTCGAACGAGATCTCGTTCGCGTACGTCGGGGATGCCCGCAACAACGTGGGCAACTCGCTTCTCGTCGCGGGCGCGATGTCGGGCATGGATGTCCGCATGGTGGGCCCGCAGACCCTGTGGAACTCCGAGAAGGTGCTGACGGATGCGACCGCGATCGCGGACACGACCGGGGCCTCGTTGCTCCAGACCAGCGACCCTGCCCGTGGCCTCGAGGGCGTGGACTTCGTCTACACCGACGTGTGGGTGTCGATGGGCGAGCCCGAGTCCGTGTGGGCCCGCCGCCTGGAGCTGCTCAACGATTACCAGGTCAATGCGTCGCTCATGGCGCTGACCGGACGGGCCGACACGGCCTTCATGCACTGCCTGCCGGCGTTCCACGACCGGCACACCGAGATCGGCCACAAGATCTTCACGCAGACCGGCCGCGAGGCGCTCGAGGTCACGGACGACGTGTTCGAGTCGCCGCAGTCGATCGTCTTCGACCAGGCCGAGAACCGCCTGCACACGATCAAGGCGATCCTGGTCGCCACGTTGGAGAGCTGATGCGCGTTGTCGTCGCGCTCGGCGGAAACGCGATCCTGCGCCGAGACCAGCAGATGACGGTCGACAACCAGCGCGTTTCGATCGCGGAGGCCTGTGTGCCACTCGCACGTATCGCCGCGCAGCACGGTCTCGTCGTGTCGCACGGCAACGGTCCGCAGATCGGCCTGCTGGCCCTTCAGGCGGCCGCCTACGACCACATCAGCGAATACCCGTTCGACGTCCTCGGCGCATCGACCGAGGGCATGATCGGCTATCTCATCGAGCAGGAGCTCGGCAATCGCCTCCGCAACGACCGAGTCGTGACGACCCTGGTGACCAGGACGGAGGTGGATGCGTCAGACCCGGCCTTCTCCGACCCGACGAAGTTCGTCGGTCCGGGCTATGACGACGCTGATGCCGCCACGGCCGCCGAGAAGCACGGCTGGACCATGAAGCGCGACGGCGAGTGGATGCGACGCGTCGTGCCCTCGCCCCGGCCGCTGCAGATCCTCGAGCTACGCCCGATCCAGTGGCTGCTCGAGAAGGGTGCCGTCGTCATCTGCGCCGGTGGTGGCGGCGTTCCCACGGTTCGAAGCGCCGATGACCGTCCCGAGGCGACGGGTGACCTCCTCGTCGGGATCGAGGCGGTGATCGACAAGGATCTCGCGAGCGCGGTCCTCGCCCGCGATCTCGGCGCCGACCTGCTCATCATCGCGACGGACGTCAACGGTGTGTTCGTCGACTGGCACGGGGCGGACGAGCGGCGGATCCTGCGCGCCCATCCGGACGAGCTCGATCCCGACCAGTTTCCATCGGGATCGATGGGGCCGAAGGTACGTGCCGCCGCTCAGTTCGCGCGGGAGACGCCTGGAACCGCGATCATCGGGTCCCTCCAGGAGATCGACGACATGCTCGCCGGACGAGCCGGCACCAGGGTCAGCAGATCGCTTGCGGGAATCGAGTACGAGCGAACCTCTGTCGCCCCGTCAGCCTCGGCCTAGGAGCGCTCGGCGGTCATCCGCCGGAGACCCGGCGACCGGCGATCGAGGTGGGGCTGATCCTGATGACCATCGGGCGCACCCCGCCCGCCCAGGGCTGGAGCTTGTGGTGGGACAACACCTTGTTGATGGTCGCCCGGTCCTCGACCTCGTGGGCAGTTCCTCTCACCGTGACGTTCCAGCCGTTTCGGAACACGTCGTAGTGGTCGACGCCGAATGCGACATCGTCGTGACCCCTTGCGAGACCGGACAGGAAGCCGTCCGGGAGGGTCCTGAAGTAGATCACTCCGTCAAGCAACGCGAAGTTGACCGGGACGAGCTGCTGGCCCTCGTCGTTGACGAAGGCGATACGACCGACCGTCGTCGTCTCCAGCAGAGAGAGGCACTCGGCCTCGGGCAGCTCGATGATGGATCCGTGTCTGCGGTCGTCCGGTGTGTTCATGCGGCTTCCCATCCTCGTGTCGTGCACGACGTGCCAAGAGCTGTCTGCGGTCCATACTTCCAGTAGTCCGGCAATCCAGGGGCAGGAGTGACCTAGGCGGCGGCATGGTCGGGCTCCAGCTCGACGAGATTGCCTGCCAGGTGCACGACCTGGTCGCAGATCCGCAGGGCGGCAGGGGAGTGCGAGATGACCAGCACGCCATGGTCGCGGCTCAGGTCGACGATGTCCCGCATGACGGCCGCCGCGGTGGCGGGGTCGAGGTGCTCGGTCGGCTCGTCGAACACCAGGAGCTCGTGATGCGCGAGAAGCAGCCGGGCAATGCCGAGACGCTGGCGCTCTCCGCCGCTCAGCTCGTCGCCGTTCTCGCCCACCGGCGTGTCCAGACCTCGTGGCAGGCCCATGACGAACTCGGCCAGGCCGGCGCGGCCCAGCGCCCCGTACATGTCAGAGTCGGAGGCGCCTCGGTCGGCGATCCTGAGGTTCTCGCGAATCGTGGTGTCGAACACGACGTCGTCCTGCCCCGTCATGCCGATGCGTGTCCGGATGTCTGAGCCGCGGAGAGCCGCAAAGTCGACACCGCCGAGCGTGATCGAGCCCGAGCGGCTCTCGATCAGCTTGACCAGGGTCATCGCGAGCGTGCTCTTGCCCGCTCCGCTGCATCCCGTGACGCCGACGATGTCTCCGCGCTGGATCGTGAACGACACCGGCGAGGCGACCGGCTGGTCCCATCCCACGACCAGGTCCGACACCACCAGGTCGCTCGACGCCGGGAGCGGCCTGGCCCCGACCGGTTCGTTGACAGGTGCAGCGGTTCGCGCCAGCTCGTCGAGTCGGTCACGCGAGGCAACGATCTCGGGCCGGAGACGCTCGGCCTCGGCGAGCGACTGCAAGGGCTCGATCAGCGCGATCGGTGCCAGCAGGACCACACCGACCAGGACCGGCGCCATCCCGGACGCCAATGTGCTGAGGAGGACGATCGTCACTCCCGACGCGGCGAGGACGAACGCCGTGCCGGCGCCGGCGACCCATGCGCCCGAGCGCTGGACGACTGCGAGGGCGTCGACACTGTCGGTCGTACGCGCTCGCATGCCGGCCCCGGTCCCATGAGCGACGAGATCACGGGACGCCAGCACGAGCGACGAGGCCTCCGCGGACATCGACCCACGAAGCAGCGAACCTCGTGACCGCACGGACTGGAACAGCCGGGCGACGACGAACCGGGCGAAGCCGGCGCACACGACCACGTGGGCCGCCAGGACCACGGCGGCCGCCGGCTGGATGAAGCTGAAGAGAGTGATCACGACGGCCGACGAGACGAGGGCATGGACCCACGGGAGGCGGAGTCGCAGGAGCCGGTCCTGGGCGGACTCGACGTCTCCGACGATCCGGCTGATCACGTCACCACGCCGATGGCGTTCGAACCCGAGCGGCGCGATCCGGTCGAGCAACCGATACGCCCGCACCCGCTCCTCGACCATCGCGGCCAGCGCGACGTCATGCGTCAGCAATCTCTCGCCGTAGTGGAACACCGCTCGCCCCACGCCGAAGAACCGCACGGCCACGATGGCCACCATCAGGTAGAGCACCGGGGGGTGCTCGGCGGCGCGCACGATGAGCCACGCAGAGGTCAGCAGCAGCCCGATCGACGACAGCTGGGCGGCGATGCCCAGGACGACGCCGGCGAGGAGGCGGCGGTTCATGACGGCACCAGCTCCCGCGCCACGAGGCGGATCGCCCGGTCGGCTGCCGCGATCGTCTCGGCCCGGTGCGCGACGACCACGACCGTGACGGGGAGCGCGCGGAGGCTGTTGAGCACCGTGCCCTCCCGTGCGGCATCCAGTCCGGCGGTCGGCTCGTCGAGCAGCACGAGGTTCGCGCCCGCCGTGCGTACGCGAAGCAGGGCCCGGGCGATCGAGATGCGGCGCCGCTCGCCCGCGGAGATGGTGTGGGCGGACTCGCTGATCCAGCGCCCCGGAGACAGGTCGGAGGCGCCGGCATCACGCAGAGCGCGAACCACCTCTGCGGAGGTTGCCGCGGTGTTGGCCATGCGCACGTTGTCCTCCACGGTGCCGTCGACGATGCCGGGAACCTGAGGCACCCACGCGATCAGGTGGCGCCACTGCTCGGGGTCGATGTCGGCGAGATCGAGGCCGCCCACGGTGACGCGCCCCGCCGTCGGAGGCACGAACGCCATCAGGACGTCGAGGAGGGTCGACTTGCCGGCGCCGCTGGCACCGGTGATGGCAACGAACTCGCCGGGCCGGATCGTCTCGGCGTCGACCTGCAGTGCAGGTTGTGACCGGCCCGGGAACTCGACCGTGACCTGCTCGAACGTGAGGTCAGCGCGATCAAGACCGGGGGCCGGCAGATGCCCCGTGTGCCGGTCGTGATCGAGGAGCTCCAGCGCCTCGGACACCGCCTCCGCGCCGGCCGTGCTGTCGTGGAACATCGCGCCGAGCCGCCTGATCGGCAGATAGGCCTCCGGGGCCAGGAGCAGGACGGTCAACGCGTGCTGGAGGGACATCCGGTCGTCCACGACCCGCAGCCCGACGCTGACGGCCACGAGCGCGACCGAGAGCGTGGCGACGAGCTCGAGGACCAGTGAGGACAGGAAGACGACCCGCAGCGAACGGATCGTCTCCTTGCGATGACGTTCGCCGACGGCGCGCAGGCCCGCTGTCTGGTCGCGGCCGAACACCTTGAGCACGACGAGGCCGTCGAGGACGTTGGCGAAGTGCTGGCCAAGACGTTGCAGTGCGGACCAACGCCGGTCGAGCTTGTCGCGCGTGACCAGGCCGACGAGCACCATGAAGACGATGCTCAGCGGCAGGCTGAGCCCGATGATGAGCGCCGACAACGGGTCGACCACGAGCACGGCGAGCACGACGATCCCCGGCACGATCGACGCGAGGATCGTCTGCGGCAGGAATCGTCCGACATACCCGTCGAAGGCGTCGAAGCCGGGGCCGAGCAGCGTGATGATCCGTGAGCTGCGCGGCACGGGGCCGAGTCGCCGCGGGTCGACGAGGTCATCGAGCACCTCCTTGCGAAGCTCGGACTTGAGCGTGACCGCTGCACGAGCTGAGACGGTCGAGTGCCACCACTCGAGTCCGGCCCTGGCACCGAGGCAGAGCCCCACCGCCACCGCCGCGGCGAGGGCGGGGCGACCGTCGAACAGCCGAGCCACCGCGTCCGCGATCAGGAACGCCTGGGTCACGACGACAAGAGCCGTGAGGAGTCCGAGCACCACGCCCAGGGCGAGGTAGCTCCTGACGGTTCGGGAGCGCCTCACGAGGCGCGGATCGAGGGGCTTCACCGCACGTGGGTCTCAACCGGGATGTGCTGGACGCCGATCCGCTGCCGGAACACCCAGTACGACCACCCTTGGTACATCAGGACGATCGGCGTGAAGACGACGGCGACCCAGGACATGATCACCAAGGTGTAGTGGGTCGAAGCGGCGTTGGTGGTCGTGAGGTTCCATGCCGGGTCGAGCGACGACGGCATGACATCGGGGAACAGCCCGACGAACAGCATGATCGTGACCAGGCCGATCGTCACCGAGGTCGCGGCGAACGCCCAGCCGTCCCGATCACCCACCGTGGCGACGAACGCGAGGACGAACGCCGCCGCCCCGAGCAGGCCGAGCACCCACACCATGACCTCACCCTGGTCGATCCCGGTCCAGACGATGAAGGCAACCGCCAGGACCGCGGCCACCAGACCCGACCTCAGCGCCAGGGACTTGGCGCGCAGACGGATGTCTCCGACAGTCTTGAGCGCGACGAAGATCGCGCCGTGGACGAAGAACACGCTCAGGGTCACCAGCCCGCCCAGCAGCGCGTACGGGTTGAGCAGGTCGAAGAACGAGCCGACGTACTCCTTGTCGGCGTCGATGGGGACGCCGTGGACGATGTTGGCGAGCGCGACGCCCCACAGAAGCGCGGGGAGCGCCGATGCCGTCACGATCGTGATGTCCCAGTTGCGGCGCCACGTCGCGTCGTTGCGCTTGCCGCGGTACTCGAAGGCGACACCGCGCACGATCAGCGCCACGAGGATCAGGAGCAACGGCAGGTAGAAGCCGCTGAACAGCGTCGCGTACCACTCCGGGAACGCGGCGAACGTGGCTCCGCCGGCCACCAGCA
The DNA here is from genome assembly GCF_036676885.1 of Aeromicrobium sp. GTDB lineage: Bacteria > Actinomycetota > Actinomycetes > Propionibacteriales > Nocardioidaceae > Aeromicrobium. Next base: position 21,198 of record NZ_JAKFCB010000010.1, on the reverse strand, counting down.
GCCACACCTCGTTGCCGTCCCACAAGGGCCCGATCGTGTTGATCAGGACGCGCCGTTCCTTGTCGTCCTGCGCGAGCGCGCCGACGAGCATCCCGACGCCGAAGTCGAATCCTTCGAGGACGAGGTAGCCGACCCACAGGACGGCGATGAGGATGAACCAGAAGGTCGTGAGTTCCATGTGTCAGGGTCCGATCAGTAGGCGAACGCGAGCGGCGCGTCCCGGTCGTCGTCGGCGTCGCCGGCGGGTTCGATGACCGGCAGACCGGCCCGGATGTACGTGATGAGCAGCTTGAACTCGATGACCGCCAGCACGCCGTAGATCAGGGTGAACGCGATCAGCGACGTGAGAACCTCGGCGGTCGTGGTGCCCGGTGACACCCCGGCGGCAGTCGGCATGACGCCGAAGACGGCCCACGGCTGCCGGCCCATCTCGGTGAAGATCCAGCCGAACGAGTTGCCGATCAGGGGCAGGAACGGGAGCACGATCGCGGTTCGCAACATCCAGCGCGACGAGGGGACGCGTCCACGCCGTATCGACCACAGCATGGCCAGGGCCGCGAGCATCGCCAGTCCTCCGACGGTGATCATGGCGCGGAACGTCCAGTAGGTGATGGGGATGTTGGGGGAGTAGTCGCCGGGACCGTACGCCTGCTCGTACTCCGACTGCAGGTCGTTGATGCCCTTGACCTCGGCGTTGATGTCGCCGGTCCCGAGGTACGAAAGGAGCTTCGGCACCTCGAGCTTGTAGACCTCCTCGGAGCCGTCGAGCGTGCCGATCGTCAGGATCGAGAACGGGGCGGGCTTCTCGGTCTCGTAGAGGCCTTCGGCCGCCGCCATCTTCATGGGCTGGACGTCGGTCATGATCTTGCCCTGGATGTCTCCGGTGACGACGACGCCGAGACCGGCGACGAACAGCGTCACGGCGCCGAGGCGTATCGCCGTCAGGAATGCCTCGAGGTCATGCTCGGGACGGCGGATGACGTGCCACATCGCGATCCCGGCCATGAACGCGCCGCCGACCATGAAGCAGGCGAAGATCGTGTGCGGCACCGTGATGAGGGCGACCTTGTTGGTCAGCACCGCTCCGAAGTCCTCGAGCTCGGCCCGGCCCTTCTCCGCGTTGAACGAGAACCCGACCGGGTTCTGCATGAACGAGTTGGCCGCGAGGATGAAGTACGACGAGAGCAGCGTGCCGATCGCGGCGATCCAGATCGTCGCGAGGTGGACGCCGGGCTTGAGCTTGCCCCAGCCGAAGATCCACAGCCCGAGGAACGTCGACTCGAGGAAGAAGGCGAGCAGTCCCTCGATCGCCAGAGGAGCGCCGAAGATGTCACCGACGAACCGGGAGTAGTCGCTCCAGTTCATGCCGAACTGGAACTCCTGCACGATTCCGGTGGCAACACCGAGGGCGAAGTTGATGAGGAAGAGCTTGCCGAAGAACTTGGTCAGGCGCAGGTACTTCTCGTGGCCCGTGCGCCACCACGCCGTCTGGAGTCCGGCCACCAGGAACGAGAGGCCGATCGTGATCGGGACGAAGAAGAAGTGGTAGACGGTCGTGATGCCGAACTGCCACCGGGCGAGGTCCAGGGCTTCCATGACGTGTGGTGATCCGATCTCGTGTCGACCGCGCGGCGGTTTCGGGTTCGTGCCCCGAGCCTTTCGCAGCGGCGATCCGCCCGCCCACGGCCGACAGACACGTCGTCCCGGGACCTTGGTCCCGGCACGACGCCGGACGTTCGGTCCTGTCGGCGATGAACGGAGACTGCTTGGCTCATCGGTATGCCCAACGAAGCGACTGCCACACGCGTACGCCTGTCCTGGCTGCCGCTCGGCGCAGGCGACAACACGCACTGCGTGCGGGTCAACGGGCGGGCCTTCGAGGCGCTGCAGGCCGCGTACGAACGCCGCCCGCGGCGCGATCTGTACCACTCGGCCCTCGAGGTCCGCGTGGCCGACGCGGACCACTCCATCGAGATGGGCCCGGCCTGGGGAAACCCTCCCGGCGATCGGGGCGTCGTGGGAACCGGACCTGTCGGCATGAAGTTCCTGGGCAGGTCGCGCTTCTTCCGGTATGAGGTCAGGTGCTGGCGCGGCGGGACCATCCCTGACATTGCCGAGGCGGTCGGGGCGCCGTACGACCTCGACACCGACGCAGAGCGTGCTCAGCGGCTGCTGGACCTGGTGCCGCAGTTCCCGAGGGCCACGTGGGGGCGAGACGAGCTCCGCACAGGCGACATGTGGAACTCCAACACGTTGATCTCCTGGCTGCTGCTCATGAGCGGCCACGACCTCTCGCGGGTCTCGTTGCCGGATCGTGGGCGGGCTCCGGGCTGGTCCGCGGGGATCGAGGTTGCCTCGCGATCGAGGCCGGCGGTCAGTCCTCGTGGTGCCGGTGGTCCCTGAAGTAGGCGTCCATCGGGTCGGGCCCCGCATGGGGCTCCCGCAAGAACCTCGCTCCGACCACGGCCAGCAGGTCGGCCACCGCGAGGAGCAGGACTCGGCCCGCCAGCTGCACGTCGGGGTGAGGGCACTGGGTCGCCACGGTCCCGAGCTCGTGGGCGACGCCGAGGGTCCCAGGCAGCGAGGAGTCCCGACGCTTCTCGCGGAAGTAGTACGTCTCGGCGTAGTCGCCGAGGTCGACGCGCGCACCGACGATGTCCGCTGCGAGCCCGTGCAGGATCGACGAGGCGACCGCGGGCTCGAGGTCCGGCAGCGCGTCGCGGGTCCCGGCACGCTCCAGCAGGCTCAGGCGGAGCGCCAGCGCCCGCCTCCGCGACAGGGCGGGATAGACCTGCAGGACCCAGGAGATGGCCACGGTCAGCAGGGCGAACCCGAAGATCGCCTCGAGCGGGTTGACGACACGCAGCCAGCCTTTTGCCGGGAACACGTCGCCGAACCCGAGCGTCGAGATCGTCACCAGCGAGACGTAGAGCGCATCCAGGAAGGCGGGGTCCTGTGCGGCGGGCGATCCGGACGGGAACGAGAAGCCCTCAGGCATGTGCGGCAAGTAGATCAGCGCCCATCCGAGAACGGCGAACAGACCCCAGATCCCGATGACCGCCAGCATCGCGACGGGTCCCGACCACGCGCTGCGTCGGGTCAGTCGCCAGGCTGCCGTGTGCACCAGCTTGCTCAGGAAGCCCTGCCTGCCGGGGTTGGCCAGGGTGTGGAAGATGTCGACCAGGATCGCCAGCACGACGACCGCGCCGACAGCCGTGATGAACCAGTCGACCATCACATGCGCCCGGTCTCGAGATACCTCTGGTGCCAGCTGAGTGCCTCGCCGAGCAGGTGGGGGGTGTGGCGCCCGTGAGGGTGCGCCTGCCACGCGCGCTCGGTGTAGCTCACGAGGGCGTCCCTGAACAGCGGGTGGGCACAGTTGGCGATGACCTGCTTGGCCCGCGCCCGAGGCGACTTCCCGCGCAGGTCGGCGAGCCCGTGCTCCGTGACGACGACGTGCACATCGTGCTCGGTGTGGTCGACGTGGCTCACCATCGGGACGATCGTCGAGATGGCACCACCCTTGGCGGTCGACGGTGTGAGGAAGAAGCTGAGGAAGGCGTTGCGGGCGAAGTCGCCGCTGCCGCCGATGCCGTTCATGATCGAGCTGCCCATGACATGCGTCGAGTTCACGTTGCCGTAGATGTCCGCCTCGATCATCCCGTTCATCGCGATGACGCCGAGCCGGCGCACCAGCTCGGGATGGTTCGAGATCTCCTCGCTGCGCAGCAGTATCCGGCCCTTGTACGCCTCGATGTTCGCCATGAACCGCTTGGCACCGAGCTCCGACAGGCCGAGCGACGTCGCCGAGGCGGCGCGGAGGGTCCCGCTGTCCAGGAGGTCCAGCATGCCGTCCTGGACCACCTCGGTGAAGGCCACGAGATCCGTGAACTCGCTGCCGTCGAGGCCGGCGAGCACCGCGTTGGCGACGTTGCCGACTCCGGACTGCAGCGGCAGCAACGACGGCGGCATGCGGCCGGCCGCGACCTCATGGCGCAGGAAGTCCAGCACGTGGCCGGCGATCGCCTCCGAGGTCTCGTCGGGGGCCGTGAACGGTGAGTTGCGATCGGGGTGGTTGGTCTCCACGACGGCCACGACCTTGTGCGGGTCGACGTGCAGGTACGGCTCACCGATCCGCTGCATCGGCTCCGTGAGCTGGATCGGCTTGCGGTTCGGCGGCAGGGTCGCGCCGTAGTAGATGTCGTGGAAGCCCTCGAGCTCGCGGGGCTGCCAGTGGTTGACCTCGAGGATCACCCGGTCAGCCCGGTCGAGCCAGGTCTTGTTGTTGCCCACCGAGGTGCTGGGGACGAGCACCCCGCCAGGCAGGATCGCGGTCACCTCGACCACAGCGACATCGAGATTGCCGTAGAAGCCGAACCACATGTGCTGCGCGGAATGGCTGAGGTGTTCGTCGATGTAGTCGACGGCTCCCGCGTTGATGAGCCTTCTCAACGTCGGGTCGGAGTTGTAGGGGAGGCGTGAGGAGACACCGTCCACCGCCGCCAGCGCACCGTCGGCATCAGGAGCCGTCGACGCACCGGTCCAGAGCCCGATGCGGAACTCCTCGCCACGGTCGTGGGCCTCCGCCATCTGCCGCGCCAGGGCACCCGGGACGGCCTTCGGATAGCCGGCGCCCGTGAACCCGCTGAGGCCCACATGATCCCCCGGACGTACGACGGCAGCGGCCGAGTCCGCATCCGTGATCCTGGTGGTCATCACGGGGCAGGAGATTCGGGTCATGGGCGTGCACCGTACCGCGTCATGTCCCATAGTCGGCCGGAACGACCGTGATGGGGAAGGTCGTGACCCGGAGGAGCGAGGCGGCCACGGCGCGGCCAGGCAGGTGCCAGCGGCCGGCATGAGGCTTGCCGACGACAAGGAAGCCCGCGTCGGCCGCGGCCCGAACGGTCTCTTCGACGGGGTCGCCCGCCCAGATCTCAGGCGTCACAGCCACATCTGGATACTCCTGCCGCCATCCGGTGAGCACCTCGGCGACCAGGAGCTCACGGGCCTCCGTGTCGCTGACCGATGTCGCAGGATCTCCGATGTGAATCACGCGCAGACCGACATGGGCCCTGTCCGCGAGCTCGAACGCGAACTTCAGCGGTCCACGGGCCGCGGTCTTGGCGTCGATCGCGACGGCGACCTCCGTCATCGCAGCCGCGGAAGCGGACGGTGGGACGACCACCACCGGGCAATCGGCATGCAGCGCGACATGGCTGGAGACTGCCGACCCGGTGATCCGCTCGAACCAGCTGACGTCGTCGGTGCCGATCACCACTGCCTTCGCGTGGCGACTCTCGGCCACCAGGGCGGCCGGCGGATAGCTGTCCACCAGCTCGAGCTCGACGTCGGACCCGAGGCCGGTCTCATCGAAGTACGACTGCGCATCGGCCACCACCCCGTGTGCCGCGGCGATGTAGGAATCGGCCTCCGCCTCGGTGACGTACAGGTCCGCGTGCGAGTACGGCGGGGCGTACGCGTGCACCACTCGTAGCCGAGCGCCGAGCAGCTGCGCGAACGTCCGGGCGTACGCCAACAGCTCGGGCTGCTTGCTGCGTACGCCTACGACGACCGCACCGTCAGACAATGCCTGGTTCATGGCCCGCACCTCCGTGTCCGGTGTTCGAGCTCCACCATCTGCCGTCGGAGCGCGCGACGGCACGGTCGTTGGTCAGCGGGTCATGGGTCATTCGTCCTGGTGTCGCGCCCTCCGGCAGATCACCTCAGGTCGATCACGGCGGACCCGGCCAGGTGTCCGTCCGCGAGGTCTGTGAGCGCGCGACTCGTGGCATCGAAGCCGTAGGACGTCGTGTGCGACACCAGAGACAGCCTTTCGGCGAGCCGCAGGAGCTCCTCCCCGTCCTGTCGGGTGTTCGCGGTGACACTGCAGAGATCCCGTTCACCGAACAGGCACTCGGTGTAGTCCATGGGCGGGATCTGGCTCATGTGGATCCCGGCCAGGGCCAGCGTCCCGCCGGGCGACAGCGCACGCAGGGCGACCGGCACGAGGTCGCCCGCGGGCGCGAAGATGATCGCTGAGTCGAGCCGGCCGGGCGGCGCGTCGGCAGCATCACCCACGTACGACGCGCCGAGCTCGCGGGCGAGGGCCCGGTTGCCCTCACCACGCGTCATGACCGCCAGCTCGCAGCCCTGGGCCAGGGCGATCTGCGCCGTCAGGTGCGCGCTCGAGCCGAAGCCGTAGATGCCCAGCCGTCCACCGGGAGGGACGTTCGCCCGCTTGAGCGACCGGTAGCCGATGATCCCCGCGCAGAGCAGGGGCGCCGCCTGGATGTCGTCCAGCCCCGGCGGAAGCTCGTACGCGAAGGCCTCGGGGACCACGCAGTACTCCGCGAATCCGCCGTCGTCGTCCCAGCCGGTGTAGCGGGAGTGGGGACACAGGTTCTCCTTGCCTGCCCGGCACGCCGAGCAGGTCCCGCAGGTGTGGCGCAACCAGGCGATGCCGACCCGGTCGCCGAGCCGGAAGCGGCCGGCCTGCTCTCCGGCAGCGGTCACGACGCCCACGACCTGGTGACCGGGAACGACACCCCTCCGCTTGGGTCGCAGGTCGCCCTCGCACAGGTGCAGGTCGGTCCTGCAGACGCCGCACGTCCGCACGCGCACGAGCACCTCGTCCGGTCCGGGCATGGGCACGGGGCGGTCCTCGAGCACCAGCGGATGGCGCGCCATCGGTCCGGGTGACATCACGGACCATGCGCGCATGCGGTCGGTCACAGCCGCACCGCGGTCGTGCTGGGAGTCGTTGACATGCGCCTGCCTCCGATTCGAGCATACGGCGGACGGAGGCGGCGCAGACCGGCGTGGGCCGGCGAGAAAGTTCTCGACACGTGTCGTATCGGCTCGACCCCGTTCGTGGTCATGGTGAAAGTGTTCCTCACACACACGTCAAGGAGTCTGAATCATGCGTACCCTCATCGTCACCGCGTTCACGTCCGTCGACGGCGTCATGGAAGCGCCCGGGGGAGAACCGGGCTACCGCAACTCCGGCTGGACCTTCCAGGACATCGAGTTCGACCCCGCCGCGTACGAGATCAAGGGCCGCGAACAGGAGGAGACCTCGGCGCTGCTGCTGGGTCGCACGTCGTACGAGGCGTTCGCTCCGGTCTGGCCCACGATGGACGAGTTCGCGGGGTACAACGCGATGCCGCGCTACGTCGTGTCCACGACGCTCGCACAGGACGATCCCCGCTGGCCCGCGACGGTGCTCCGCTCGACCGACGACGTGGCCGCGCTCAAGGAGACCGACGGCGGACCGATCGCGGTCCATGGCAGCGCGACACTCGGCAAGAGCCTCGCCGATGCGGGCCTGGTCGACCGCTACCACCTCCTGGTCTTCCCGGTGCTCCTCGGCGCCGGCAAGCGGCTGTTCAGCGAGGCCGACAAGGACAAGACCCGGCTCAACCTGGTCGAGTACGAGGCGTACTCCAACGGAATCCAGAAGCAGGTCTTCGACGTCGTCCGCTGAGTCCGGAGTCAGCGACGCCCGATGAGCTCGGCGAGGATCTCGTCCTCGTCGCTGATGATGCCGGTGACGCCGATGTCGAGCAGGCGGTCCAGCGTGGCTACGTCGTTCACCGGCCAGGTCATGACCACCTCGACGTGGCGGTGCAGCGCCTCGACGGTCGCCGGGTCCAGGAGGGACCGGTGGACCGAGACGCCGTATGTCGGCTGCGTCGGCAGTCGCTGCACGAGCCGCGAGAGCTCGACCCGGTTGCGCGCGGACAGCACCCGGCGTACGTACGGCAGGTGGGCGAGGGCGTCGACGGAGCTCCACCGGCGGCCGCAGACCAGCACGTCTCGGTGATGGCCCACCTCGTGCAGGAGGCTCGCCACGGAGCGTCCCACGGAGGTGCCGCGGCCGCCCTTGAGATCCAGCATGAACGTGGTCCCGTGCTCGTCGGCGGCCAGGAGCTCGGCAAGCCCCAGGCGCGGTGCCGACGCCGAGGCCAGCTCCCACCTGTCCCACAGGAAGGGCAGGGGACCGGCCGACTTCAGGTGCCGGACCTCGAGCCGGCCGCGGAACTGGTGCACATCGCACTCGATGACGTCCACGCCCAGCTTGTTGGCCGTGCGCAGGCCGGCGAGTGAATTGCCGGCCCGGTGGGCGATCGCGAGGACGGGCACTCAACCACCGCCCGGCGACACCGCGACCTCGGGCTGCCGCGATTGCAGCCGGTGACGCCTCCGCTCCAGCCCGAGGGCGCCGGCGTGCGCGAGCAGCACGAGCGCGACTCCCGCGACGACGTCGAGAACATAGTGATTGGCGGTCAGCACGACGGCCACAGCCATCAAGGTCGGCATGGCGTAGCCGATGACCCGTAGCGCGAACGTCGAGGAGGCCGTCACGATCGAGATGCCGACGAGCAGGTCCCAGCCGGCATGGAGACTCGGCATCGCGGCGTACTGATTGACGAACGCGGGCGGCTGGAGCACCCGGTACGACTGGGATTGCTCGCTCACGGTGTCGATCAGGCCGAGGCCGGCCAGCCGGGGCGGGGCCACCGGATATGTCGCGTAGATGACCATGCCGACGCCTCCGGACAGCATCATCGCGTCGCGGAGGCGACGGAAGACATCGCTGTGCCACCTCAGCAGCCAGATCATCGTGACGATGATGATCGGCCAGTGACCCCAGATGTAGACCCAGTTGGCGATCGTCACGACAGTCTCGGAGTCACTTGCCGGTGTCTGCAGCGCGTCCTCGATGTCGAGGTGGAGTCGCTCCTCCAGCGCCACGATGTCGTGAGCGTGGTCCACGGCATCCTCGGTCGAGCCGACCGTCAGTCCGCGGATGCCGAAGTAGAAGCAGATCAGCAGCAGCACCAGTCCGGCCTGACCCAGGACCCAGAGCCTGCTCGCCCGGGGCCATGCCAGGTCACGCGGCTTGAGCATGATCGTGCACCTCCTGAAAGCAGGCCCCGATTGCTCAGACGCTTGACGACGCGCCCGTCACCTCGTCTTCACCATTCACCAGTGTCGCAAGGAATTGCCGACAATTCTGCTGAAGCCCAGATCCGCGCTCAGGCAGGCACCAGAACCGAGCGTCGAACAGCCCACCGAGTCACGATCAGGCTGACCCCGCCCAGAAGCAGGGCAGGAAGCCACGCCACGACTGCCTTGAGCGTGACGGCAGCCGCAGCAGCCGCCCAGGGAACCCCGAGCGCGGCGAGCGCAACGACGAGGGCGGCATCCCGCGGGCTGGCCCCATTCGGGCCCGGCACGGCACCGGCGAGCTGGCTGGCGCCGAACGCACCGAGCAGCGCGAGCGGAGACACCTCGTGGCCCGTGGCGGCCACACTGCCCAGCAGGAGCGCGGCAATCGACATCTGATAGCCCGCAGACAGGAGCAGGGCATGGGCCAGCACCCGTGGGCGCGGCAGCGGCTGACGCGGCATGAGGTCAGGCCGCACCCGGCGAAGGACGAGGGCAGCGACGACCGCCAACAGCGCGACGCCGAAGGCCACGAGCAACATGCGGAGCGGCAGGGTCGTCCCGGCAAATCCCACGAACGCAGCGAGTCCGATCGCACCCACCAGGCGGTCGAGGCCGACGCTGGTCAGGGCATCGGCGCCGTTGAGTCCGGCGCGGTTCAGCCGGCGCAGTCGCCACAGGTCGGCGCCGACGTGACCGGGTGTAAACAGTCCGAGCAGCTCCGCCTCGGCGTACGCACGGATGTGCCACCACCGGGTCAGGTCCGATGCCGTGAGCGCATGCCAGCGCAGCGGGCACAGCACGTACTTGCCGACGATCCACGGGAGCAGGCCGAGCACGACGGGCCACAAGGTCACGTGGGGCATGCGTGGCAGCGTCACGGCAGGGACGGCCACAGCGACCGCGACCCCGAGGACAGTGACAAGACGAGAGTGCATGATCTGCTTCAGGCGCATGGATCCTTTCTGACGGACCGGCGCCGATGTCACCCAATCCCTCCATTTCCCATGATACGGCGTAAAAATCGCTATGGCGAAAACGTCCAGCATGCGGTACGCGGTGCGTCGCCTGCACACCGAAGGGCGATACGGGTAAAGTGGGACACGTAACAAACCCCGCACCGCTGCTCGTCGAACGAGTACGTCGCTCGACGATCGGTCCGTGGCACCGGCTCAAGGCCGGATCACTCCACGAGGCGGGCGTTGCACCATCCCGATCGCTCCTGTCGATCGGTTGTAGCGAGCCACGTCGGAGACCCGGCAGGGCTCCTCGGCGCTGTTCCGGTCATGCCGGATCCGGCGTTTGCAGCATCGCCACGGCCAGCGTGCCGGGCCTTCGGAGGAGGAACCTTGGCCAGAAGAGGCCAGCGGCAGTCGGGGACGACCCGCTCTGCACCACAGCGGCGATCCCGCGGCGGCAACGACGGCATCATGTCGGTGCTCGCCCGCGCCGTGCGTGAGGTCGAGGCCGGTGCCCAGCGCGGCCGGGTGTCACCCTCGACTCGCACGAAGTTCCAGGTCGTGGCTCTTCTGGCCCGCGAGGAACGTACGCGCGCCAGGGCGGACGTCACGCTGACCGACGCCCAACGCGCCGAGAAGCTCAAGCGGCTCGACGGGATCGGCACGATCCTCGCCCAGACCGCGGCCCGTGACACCTCACTCCTCTCGCTCCTCGCGGAGGATGCCGAGGTCTCGGACGCCGCGATCGTGCTCAAGCACGACATGCTCCGGGCAGCGGGCGTCGAGGAGACCGTCGCGCCCGCCGACGAGTCCGAGGAGGCACCTGTCGACGCACCGGTCGAGCGTCGAGTCGTGCCCCAGTCGGTTGTCGCACGCCAGCTGGCCAACCCCTTCCTGCCGCCGGACTTCGAGTCGGCCCAGGCGGCGAAGCCCCAGACGCAGCGACTCGCGACCTGGGAGCTCCTCGGACCGCTGTTCTCGTCGTTCGAACGGGCCGCCGGCGGCTCCAAGGCGTGCATGGACCTGCCCGAGCCCACGAACACCAAGGTCCCGATCGGCCTCGAGCTGATGCGTCACCAGGCCGAGGTCATCGCCGCGGCCGAGGAGGGGCACCGGACGTTCCTGCTCGCGGACGAGCCCGGCCTCGGCAAGACGGCTCAGGCACTGCTCGCCGCGCAGGCCGCCAACGCCTACCCGTTGCTCGTGGTGGTCCCCAACGTCGTCAAGACCAACTGGGCCCGCGAGGCCAATCTCTGGACCCCCAACCGCCCGGCCACCGTGATCCACGGCGACGGTCACACGATCGACGGCTTCGCCGACATCGTGATCGTCAACTACGAGGTGCTCGACCGGCACGTCGGCTGGCTCGGCGACCTCGGCTTCCGCGGCATGGTGCTCGACGAGGCGCACTTCATCAAGAACAAGTCCTCCCAGCGGTCCCAGCACGTCCTCCAGCTGTCGGAGCGGATCCGCGCCCGCACCGTGCGCCCGCTGATGATGGCGCTCACCGGCACGCCGCTGATCAACGACATCGATGACTTCCGCGCGATCTGGCAGTTCCTCGGCTGGATCGACGACAAGAAGCCGCGCGCCGAGCTCATGCGGGCGCTCGAGGAGACCGGGCTGACGCCGATCGACCCGGGGTTCTACGCAGCAGCCCGCTCGCGGGTCATCGACATGGGCATCGTGCGCCGCCGCAAGGTCGACGTCGCCTCCGACATCCCGGCACGCCGCATCGCCGACCTGCCGGTCGAGCTCGACGACGAAGCCGGCCGGTCCATCCGTGAGGCCGAGCGCGGGCTCGCCCGCAGGCTGGTCGCCCGCTACGAGAGCGCGCTCGCCAACCGCACGTCCGGCATCACGGTGGAGGGCATCGACCACGAGCTCGTACGCCGGGTCGCCGGCTGGGAACGCGACGAGAGCTCGTCCAAGACCGATGAGAACGTGTTCACGATGATGCGCCGGATCGGCCAGGCGAAGGCCGGGCTGGCCGCGGACTACACCGCGCAGCTGGCGCGCAACGTCGGCAAGGTGGTCTTCTTCGCCAAGCACGTCGATGTCATGGACCTCGCCGAGGAGACGTTCGAGCGGCGCGGCATCCGCTACTCGTCGATCCGCGGCAACCAGACACCCAAGGTGCGGCAGCGCAACATCGACGCATTCGTCGACGACCCCGACGTCGCCGTCGTGGTCTGCTCGCTCTCCGCCGCCGGGGTCGGCATCAACCTCCAGGTCGCCTCCAACATGGTGCTGGCCGAGCTGTCCTGGACGGACGCCGAGCAGACCCAGGCGATCGACCGGGTCCACCGCATCGGCCAGGACGAGCCCGTCACGGCGTGGCGCATCATCGCCTCGCAGACGATCGACACCCGGATCGTGGAGCTCCTCGACAGCAAGGCAGGACTCGCCGCGAGGGCGCTCGACGGCTCGGACGAAGAGGTCTCGGCCTCGGCAGACATGCAGCTCGAGGCCCTGGTCGGCCTGCTCACCGATGCCCTGGAGCAGCAGCAGAGCTCGTGACGCTTGTCACTCGGCGTCGTTGAACCTCCTGCATCCCCATGTCGGACCTCGGGTGCCGACGCGACCCTCGCACGTACGCGGGGCCCCACGTGCAAGGAGCATCCATGAAACGAGTCATGTCGGTCGGCGCAGCCGCCCTCGCGGTCACCGCAACGCTGCTGGCCGTGCAGCCGGCGGCGGCAGCCACACAGCGCGCTGTCGCCACGGCGGCGCCGGAGGGCCTGCGCGACGTGATGTTCGTCGGCAACAACTGGCAGGGCACCGCGTCGATCATCGACGCCGACACCCGCGAGATGCTCAAGTCGGGCATCAACCTGATCCCCGACAAGGCACAGGAGCTCCAGGACATTCACCTCAACCCGGTCAAGCTCGCGTTCTACCTCGTCGTGCAGGCCGGACCCGGCGAAGGACATGACCAGTACGTCGACGACATGTTCACGACCAACGACGGCAAGTACCTCGCGGTCTCGCGGCCCAGCTTCGCCGACGTCGTGTGGATCGACATCGCCAAGGCGATCGCGGGCGATCCCGACAGCATCGTCCACGAGGAGCAGATGGACGGCTACCGCACCGACCACATGGGGCTGTCGCCCGATGGCCGCCGCCTGGTCGTGTCGGACTCCACGAGCCGCCAGGTCATCGAGTACTCGATGGTCGACGAGGTCGTGGGCGGCAAGGCCGTCACGATGGGACAGCGGATGCGGACCTTCGTGTCGGGGGAGACTCCGCACGAGAACACGTACAGCAAGGACGGCTCGCGGATCTTCCACGCGTCGATCGGCCGGGTCTATCTCCCGGTCGACTACCCGAGCCTCGGGCCGCTCGACCTGAGCCTGGTGCACGACACCGTCAAGAGCGATCGGTGGTTCCAGGTCGTCGACAACGCCAGCTTCGCGGTCACGCAGCGCTGGGACATCGGCAAGGAGCTCGCCGAGGCGGGTCATCCCGGCATGAGCTCCGCGGTCAGGCCCATGGCGGTCGCGCCCGGTGAGCGGTTCATCTACTTCCAGGTGTCCTACTTCCACGGCCTGGTGGAGTTCGACACCAAGGCAGCCGATCTCGACGGCAAGGTCGGCTACACCGCTGGCGGCATCGCCGAGCCGCGGGTCGGCGCGGTCAAGCGGGTCATCCCGCTGCCCAACCGCGTCCCGACGATGCCCAGGGAGCAGTACGTCAACGACTCGGCCCACCACGGGCTCTCGATCAACGCGGCCGGCACCACGTTGTGCGCCGCGGGCACGATGGACGACTACGCGGCGCTCGTGGACCGCAAGACCGGCAACCACGTCATCTTCGACACCGCGACGACCGGCCACTCGTACGGCAAGCCCTACTGGACGACCGAGGGTCTGAACGACACGTGCTGGATCTCCCTGAGCGAGGCCGACTCGGTTGCCGTGATCGACACCAACACCAAGAAGGAGATCGCCTACCTCCCGGTCGGCGACCACCCGCAGCGCGTACGCCACGGGTTCGTCCCGGAGGCACTGGCCGCAGGTCTGGGTTCCTAGGAGTCAGACGTCGGGCCGGGCTCTTCCCGGAGTCTCGGCTCGGTCGCGTTCTCGGGCTTGATCCCGTGCTTGTCGGCGAAGAACGCGCGGATCATGTCCATGTCGGCTCTGACGTCGTCGGACGGGTGGAACGTCGGCCCGAACCCCATGGTCTTGGTCGGCGGGTCGAAGAACGCGAGGGTGATCGGCAGTCCCGTTTCGCGGGAGATCCGCAGGAAGCCTGACTTCCAGTAGTCGCCCTTCGTACGCGTGCCCTCCGCCGCGATGATCAGGCGGAACGGCTCGCCGTTGCGCGCCTCCTCCACGAGGGCGTTCACGACACCCGCGGCGTTGTCGCGGTCGAGCGGGACGCCGCCGAACCGACGCAGCAACCAGCCGAGCGGGCCGCGGAACAGCTGCTTCTTGACCAGGACGCGCGGGTGCGCGCCGTCGTGCCACATGACCAGCAGCATCGTCACGAAGTCCCAGTTGGACGTGTGCGGTGCGCCCACGAGGATTCCGGTGTCGGGCACCTCGCCGACCATCCGGTAGCCGGCACGGCGAACGATGAATCGGGCGAGTCGCTGGCGGATCATCACGCGATCGATCCTAGGTGCGACCTGCGCGCCGGTCCGCGACGGGCGGGGTGACCGCCCTCGCGGCGTGTGCTGGCACCCGCACCGGCCGCATCAACCCAGCGGCCAGCGCCTCCCAGGTCTGCGCCCAGCCCCATGGGGCCGGGGAGGCGGATCGGGTGTGCTGGAGGTACGCCGGTCCACCGACCGGGAACCAACACCAGGAGAACTCGATGTCGACCCTCACCCCGCCCGCCCCGCCCCGCGCGAGATCCGCCGGACGGATCACCCTTCTCGTCCTGGCTGTCGCTTCGCTGTTGGGCGGCGCCACCGCGATCGCCGGCGGCGGGGCGCTGATCGCCGTGGACAACTCGTGGCGCGACGACGGCTACCTCACCAGCGACACGGTGCCCCTCAAGGCCGGCGGCCATGCCCTGGCGACCGAAGGCGTCGAGCTCGGTCGCCTCGACGAGGACTGGGTTCTCGGCCGCGCACGCATCCGCGTCACCGGCGCAGGATCGACTCCCGTGTTCGTCGGTCTCGCCCGTACGACCGACGCTGCGGCGTACCTCGCCGATGTCGAGCACTCGACAGTCACCGAGATCGACGACCCCGCCACGACGTACGAGCATCACGCAGGCGGCGCCCCCACCGTCAGTCCTGCCGACAGCGACATCTGGGTCGATCAGGCCAGCGGCGCCGGGACCCAGAGCATCGAATGGTCGCTCGACGAACGCCCGGGCCGCTGGACGGTCGTCGTCATGAACGCCGACGGCACGGCCGGTGTCGACGTCGACACAGATGTGGGCGCAACCGTGCCCTTGCTCGGCGAGGTCACCAGCGGCCTCATCGTCGTCGGCGCCCTGTTCGTCCTGGTCGGCTCAGGCATCCTCGTCGGCCTCCGGGTCGTCGGCCGTCGCCACGCCGAGGGAGCCGGTCGATGAGCGCCGTCATCGAGGTCTCCGACCTCAGCAAGGACTACGGGGACCTTCGCGCGGTGGACCGCCTGAGCTTCTCCGTCGCTTCCGGCTCCATCACGGGCTTCCTCGGACCGAACGGGTCGGGCAAGACCACGACGCTCCGGGCGCTGCTCGGGCTCGTCGAGCCAAGCTCCGGCACGGCACGGATCGCCGGGAGTCGCTACCGCGACCTCGAGGACCCGCTGCGCCACGTCGGCGCCATGCTCGAGTCGTCGACCCATCCGTCGCGGACCGCACGCAACCACCTGCGGGTCGTCGCGACGGAGGCCCGGGTGCCCCGCTCACGGGTCGACGAGGTCCTGGAGCTGGTCGAGCTCACGAGCGCCGCCAACCGGCGAGTGGGCACGTTCTCGCTGGGTATGCACCAGCGGCTCGGACTGGCCACGGCCCTCATCAGCGAGCCCGAGATCCTCGTGCTCGACGAACCGGCCAACGGCCTGGATCCCCAAGGCATCCGCTGGCTGCGTGACTTCCTGCGCGGACTGTCCGACGACGGCCACACGATCCTGCTGTCCAGCCACGTCCTGGCCGAGGTCGCGCAGACCGTCGACCACGTCGTCGTCATCGACCACGGCCGGATCGTCGCCGACGAGCCGCTCGATGTCCTGATGGCACGCGGCGCAGGAGAGCGGGTCCACGTGAGGTCCTCGGACCAGGAGGCGTTGAGGTCGTACCTGGTCGCCGAGGGTGCGCACGTGACCGACGAAGCCGGCGCGCTCGTCGTGACCGGTGTCGGCACCGACACCATCGGCCGGCTCGCGTTCGACCGCCACATCGTCATCTACGAGATCGGCGCCGTGCGCGCCAGTCTCGAGGACACCTTCCTCGACCTGACCGCCGACGCGGCCGGCCAGGCCACCCGCCATGACACCGACCCCCAGGAGGCAACCTCATGATCACCCTGCTCCGCGCGGACCTCGTCCGCCTTCGTACGCTCCGCTCGCACCACGTCGTGGTCGCCGTGCTCCTCGGCCTCGTTGCGCTCATAACCGCCGGCTCGATGTCGGACGCGGGATCGGCCGGGTTCAACAGCCCGGCAGAGCTCCGTGAGCCGATCACGGCCTCGGTCGGCATCATGGTGGCCGTCGCGCTGGCCCTGTTCGCCGCCACCCGGGTCGCAGGGGAGTACCGGTTCGGCACCTTGAGCCAGCGGCTCCTCGCGGCACCCCGGCGCACCCAGCTCCTGTTGGTCACCCTGACGACCCACGGCGTGCTGGGACTGGTCCTCGGCGCGGGCGCGCTCGGACTCGGTGCGGGAATCGCAGCGCCGATGCTGGCCGACAAGGACCTGAGCATCGAGCTCTCGGCGTCGATCGCGGCCTCCGTCCTGCTGGCGACGGTCGCGTTCAGCCTCATCGGGGTGGCCTGCGGTGTCATCTTCCGCAGCCAGCCCGCGGCGGTCATGGTCATCGTCGGCATGTTCGTCGCCGAGAAGATCCTCGGGATGTTCATCGGTGGCGCTGCGGCCTACCTGCCGTACGGGCTGCTGACGCCGCTCCTGCGGATGGAAGGCGCCACGATCGGCGCCGGAGCCGCGGCGATCTCCCTCGTGACGATCACGGCCGCCCTCACGGGCCTTGCCCTCGTCCTGTTCAACCGCCGCGACGTCACGCCGTGAGTGCAGTACGTGTGACGAGCCGACGGGAGGGTACGAACGAGGTGTCACTCCCACCAATCGAACGGAGCATCACCCGTGTTCACGAAGATCCTGCACAAACCCGTGTCCATCGCGCACCAGGTCGTCGGTGGTGTCGCGCGGACCGGACTGCACGGGGCCGCCGCCGTGGTGAGGAGGTTCCTGCCGGACGACGAGACCCCTACGCATGACACATCGCCCAAGGTCAGCACCGAGCCGGTCCATCAGCCGCCCTCGCCGACCACGACGACCAAGCAGGCCACGACCAACACGATGCCGGCCAAGAAGGCGCGGGCCAAGCGGGCCGCAACCAAGAAGGCGGCGAGCAAGCAGACCGCTCCCAGGAAGGCGGCAGCCAAGAAGGCGGCGAGCAAGAAGGCCGCTCCCAAGAAGCCCGCCTCGACCCTCGACGAGGGTCCGGCGCCCGTCGAGGCAGACCCGGTGGTCTACAGCAGCGGCCCCGACGTGACGACGCACGTGGCCAAGGACGACCTGGACGACCTGCGCCCATGACGCCTCCGATTGCCCGGCTAGGCAGCGGGTAGAGCCGGTCCATGCACCAGCTGGAGTGGATCGGCATCATCAGGCACGGCGAGAGCGTCGGCAACGTCGCGGCGGCGACAGCCGAGGAGAAGGGCTCGGACCTGATCGACATCGCCGAGCGGGACGCCGACGTAGCGCTGTCGGACGCCGGTGAGAAGCAGGCAGAGGCCGTCGGGGACTGGCTCGCCGCGTTGCCCGAGGACGAGCGGCCCCACGTCGTCATCGTGTCGCCGTACGTTCGCGCGTGGCAGACCGCGGAGATCGCCCTCAAGAGCCTCGACATCCCCGTCCTGCGTGACGAGCGCCTGCGTGATCGCGAGCTCGGCGTGCTCGACCTGCACACCGGGCACGGCATCCGCTCGAAGTTCCCGGAGGAGTCCGAGCGACGGCAACGAGTCGGCAAGTTCTACTACCGCCCACCCGGCGGCGAGTCGTGGGCCGACGTGCTCCTGCGCATACGAAGCCTCCTGCGGGACGTCGCCGAGGACCACGCCGAGCAACGCGTGCTGTTCTTCGCCCATGACGCCGTCGTCTCGCTGTTCCGCTACATCCTGGAGGACCTCGACGAGGAGGAGCTCATGACCAGCGCCAAGAAGTCGCCGATCGCCAACTGCTCGATCAGCAGCTGGCGGTGGAGTGACGAAGGCTGGGCGTCCGAGCTGTTCAACGATGTGAAGCACCTCGAGCAGGACGCCTCGGCGCACCCGACGGCCGAGGAGGGCGTCGATGCCCCGGCCGTCTGACGCGCGGGTCATCACACCGCGGCTGCTGCGCGACTGGCCGCTGCCGGAGCCGGAGGGCGACAAGGACGACCGCGGAACCGTGCTGGTCGTCGGCGGATCGCGATTCACGCCGGGTGCGGTCCTGCTGGCCGGCACGGCGGCGCTCCGTGCTGGAGCCGGACGGCTGCAGCTCGCGACGACGGACGACAACGCCCAGGCCCTGAGCATCGCGGTGCCGGAGGCCAAGGTCGTCGGCCTGCCGTACACCGACAGGGGCTCGGTCGACGGCGACGTTCCTGACCACCTGCTCGACCTGGCCGCCCGGGCAGACGTCGTCGCGATCGGCCCCGGCCTGGACGACGAGGACCAGACGGCGGTCCTGATGCGGCAGGTCGTCGGCGCCGTCGCGGGAGACGCCTCGCTCGTGGTCGACGCCTACGCCCTCGGCGCCCTCGGGAAGCATCCGGACCTGCTCGGCGGGCACGCCGGCCGCACCGTGCTGACCCCCAACCTGAGCGAGGCGGGGTGGTTGCTCGGCCGGGAGCCCGGCGACGACCTCGACGTCGAGGCGTACGCCGTGGCCGAGCGGTTCGGCGCGGTCGTCTCCCTCTACGGCCACGTGGCCGAGCCCGGCGGGGGAGCGTGGCGCGATGAGAACGCCGACGTGGGACTGGGTACGTCCGGCAGCGGCGACGTCCTCGCCGGCATCATGGCCGGCCTGCTCTCGTGCGGGGCCGACCCGGCCCAGGCCGCGTGCTGGGGCACGTACGTCCACGCGATGGCGGGCCAGCGCCTCGTCACCCGCATGGGGCGTACGGGCTACCTCGCACGCGAGATCGCCGACGAGGTCGCCGCAACGATCGCGATGGTCTGACTCACGTCAAGTGGTCGAAATCCCCGTTGACCCAGGCGGCGTGCCGCGCGGCCGAGCGCTGGACGATCGCCTTCGCATCCGCGTCGATCGCGTTGTCGAAGTTGCCGTAGAGCCGGTCGTACGCGAATCGGTCGACGTGATCGGCGACCCGCTTCACGACGGCGCCGGAGAGCGGGAGCCGGTTGGGGTAGCTCCGCATGAAGCTGACCGACGTACGGTCGGGGTTGGCGAAGATCGTGTCGCCGCTGAGCAGGACTCCTCGTCCCTCCGCGCCGGCCTGCCAGTGTGCGACGGCGCTCCCGGGGAAGTGGCCGCCCGGCTGACTCAGGGTCACCCCCGGCAGGACCTCGAGGTCGCCGGACCACGTCGCGATGACCGGATCCGGCCGGGCCACCCACTCGAGATCGGCCTCGGCGACCAGGACCGGTGCATCGCCGAGCAGGCGGCTCCACTCGACCTGCACGCCGTACATGTGCGGGTGACTCGCCACGATCGCGCGCACGTCGCCGAGCTCGAGGACGCGCGCCGCGATGGCGGCATCCACGAAGCCGACGGGATCCCACAGCAGGTTGCCCGCAGGCGTGCGCAGGAGCTTCGACTGCTGGCCGATGCCGGTGGACGGCGTCGTCGTGATCGCGTAGAGGTCGGGCTCGAGGTCGGCGATCTCGGCATGGTGGCCGTCGGCGGAGAGCTCGTCGAGCGTGGTCCACAGCTGCCCCTCGGCCGGCACCCACTGGCGCTCGTCGGCACAGATCGCACACACGTCGACCTTGTCGGCGTGCTCGACCGCGCAGGTCTGGCAGATCCAGAAGTCACTCATGGCCACCACGGTAGGACACCGCGGCGTGCGCATGCCCAGGATTCGTGGGGGCGAATTGACCCGATCGAACCATCGAATTCTGTCCGTGCGTCGGATTAGTGTCGTTCGTGTTCCGAATTCTGCCCGGACCGCAGGGAGATTCCCATGACTGACAGCAGTTCCACGACTGGACCGGACACACCGTCCGAGGCTCCTGATCCCCGGCGCTGGCTCGCCCTCGGCGTGATCGGCATCGCGCAGCTGATGATCGTGCTCGATGCCTCGATCGTCAACATCGCGCTGCCATCCGCTCAGGCCGATCTCAACATCAGCGACGCCGACCGGCAATGGGTCGTGACGGCCTACACCCTGGCGTTCGGCGGCCTCCTGCTGCTCGGCGGCCGCATCGCCGACTACACCGGCCGCAAACGGACGTTCATCATCGGCCTGATCGGATTCGCGGGTGCCTCGGCCCTGGGCGGGGTCGCTTCGACGGCCGGGCTGCTCTACGCGGCCAGGGGCCTTCAGGGTGCGTTCGCCGCGCTCATGGCGCCAGCCGCCCTCTCGCTGATCTCGGTGACGTTCACGGTGCCCAAGGAGCGGGCGGCCGCGTTCAGCGTGTTCGGTGCCGTCTCTGGTGGCGGCGCAGCGATCGGCCTGATCCTCGGTGGCACGCTGACCGAATACGCCTCGTGGCGCTGGTGCCTCGGCGTCAACGTCCCGATCGCCCTGGCGACGGCGGCGGCGGCGCTGCGTGTCGTGCATGAGAGCAAGGCGCACGGCAACACCAAGTACGACGTTCCGGGCGCCGTCATGGCGTCGCTGGGCCTTGTGTCGCTGGTCTATGGGTTCACCGAGGCCGCCAAGCTCAAGGATCCCGGCAGCGGGAGCACAGAGGTGCAGGGCTGGACCGACGCCTCGACGATCACTTTCCTCGCCATCGCGGTCGTCCTGTTGGTCGCGTTCGTCGTGTGGGAGAAACGGACCAGCACGCCGCTGCTGCCGTTGTGGGTCGCGCTCGACCGCAACCGCGGCGGCTCCTACCTGGTGTTCCTGTTCGCCGGCGCGGGCCTGTTCGCGATGTTCCTGTTCCTGACGTTCTACTTCCAGATCACGATGGAATACAGCGCGCTGAAGGCCGGGTTCGC
>NZ_JAKFCB010000009.1:0-20853 GCF_036676885.1 Aeromicrobium sp. | reverse complement strand
CGATCACGACGACGCCTGCCGGCGACATGTGCTTCTCGACGTTCATGAAGTCGCGCAGCGCGAACTCAGCGAGGTGCATGCCGTCGATGAACGCGAGATCGATGGGCACACCACCGAAGAACGCGACGGGGTCCGGCCGCGAGAAGAACTCATCGCTCGTCGTGCGGTGCAGCTGCACCTCGCAGGAGATCTCCTTGGTGATCGTGTAGGCCGGGTCGATCCCGATCGACTTGGTGCGCGACAGGGCAAGGCTCGATCCGGTGTGGACGCCGACCTCGAGATAGGTCCGTGGGTGCAGCTGCTGGTGGAGGGCGACCAGGAGCTGGTGACGCGACAGGGTCGGCTCCGGGAACTCGGCGAACGGGTCGGAGGGCACGTAGTTGCGCTTGCCTCCCTCGACGGCGCGCGGGACGTCAGGGCTCAGCCGGCGCGCGACGCCGCGGCGAGCCTTGCGCTCCCAACGCCGGACGGCCTCGGTGCCGCGCGGCCCGATCACCTTGCGCAGCGTGCGGCCGACCCTCGTGCGAAGTGCCACGGTCTCCCCCATGTCGGCGATCTCGGTCGGGACCACAGTAGCCACGGCTCAGGCCGGATCGGCTGTTCGGGCCTCACGGGCTCGAACCGCCGGCGCGAAGGGGCTCCACAGGAACCAGGTGGGGAACTCCCGCGTCATCCGCGGAACCCCCTCGAGGGTGACAGTGCCGGTTGCCCGGGCCTGGCGCAGCGTCGTCAGGCCCGAGAAGACCCTCATCAACTCCACCGGCTCCGTGCGCACGGTGACATCGGAATCGAAGCCGGGATGATCGGTGCAGACCGACGACTCGTACCGGTCGAGGAGCAGCCACAGCCGCAGCGGCTCTTCACCGCGGTAGTCGAACTCGATCACCACCCGCTGCGTCGGAAGGCGCTCCAGGTCGAGTCGCCGGGACATCCACCAGGTCAGCGTGACCGGGTCGACCTCACGAGGCTCCGGCTCGGAGAACATCCACTTCACGGCCCATTCGCCGAACGCCATGACGACGCCCTCGAGATCCCTCCCGGCGGGCGTCAGCTGGTACTCGTGACCCCGTCCCCCGGCGATCGGCACCCGGTCGAGGACGCCCTTGTGCTCGAGATGCCGGAGCCGCTGCATTAGCAGGGTGCGGGAGATGCCCGGCAGGCCACGGTCGATGTCGTTGAACCGGCGGCTTCCGAGCACGAGCTCGCGGACGATCAGGGGTGTCCACCTGTCCGCCAGCACGCTGCTCGCCAAGGCGACCGGGCAGTACTGCCCGTAGTCACGCATGAGCCAATCGTAGCCGCGTTCGACTGCAGGCCGGTACAGAATTCGTACTGGATAGGTGCAGATCCTGCACTGGGCCGCGCCCTGCTGACGGAGTGGACTCGGCATGAACCATTTCCGATCATCAGGAGCCACTCATGTCCATCACCTTCGATCCCGTCCAGTTCAAGAGCACCACCCTGGCCCAGTGGGAGGCCGCCGCGGATGCCTGGCACCGCTGGGGCCCGACGATCGAGTCCTGGCTCGGTTCGGCGACCGAGACGATGCTCGACGACGCCGGCGTCACGACCGGCAGTCGTGTCCTCGATGTCGCCGCCGGCGCAGGGGGTCAGACACTGGTCGCCGCGCGCCGCGCGGGTCCGACCGGCAAGGTCCTCGCCACCGACATCTCGCCGGCAATTCTCGAATGCGCCCGTCAAGCCGCACAGGACGCCGGACTGTCCAACATCACGACGCTGGTCGCAGACGGCGAGGACCTCTCGGCGGTCGAGGAGGGCGGCTACGACGTCGCCATCTCGAGAGTCGGGCTGATCTACTTCCCGGACCAGCAGACCGCCCTCGCCGAGATGTGCCGTGCGCTTCGACCGGGCGGTCGCATCTCGGCGGTCGTCTACTCGACGGCGGACCGCAACGCCTTCTTCTCCATCCCCGTCGGCATCATCCGGCAGCGAGCCGAGCTGCCCCCGCCCGCACCAGGGCAGCCGGGGCCGTTCAGCCTCGGCTCCCCCGGCGTCGCCGAGGAGGTCTTCGCCAAGGCCGGCCTGACGGACATCACGGTCACGACAGTGCCTTCGCCCGTACGGATGCAGAGCGCGGCCGAGTGCGTGCAGTTCGAACGCGAGTCGTTCGGTGCCTTGCACCAGATGCTGTCGGGCGTCGACGAGAGCGAGCGTGAGGACGTCTGGTCCGAGATCACCGAGCAGCTCAGCCAGTTCGAAGGGCCCGACGGGTTCGAGGGACCGTGCGAGATGCTCGTCGTGACCGGCACGCGTTAGCCGGGCGGACCGGCGCCCGTACGTCAGTCGGTGAGCCGCGAGCGCAGCTCGGCGAGCTGCTCGGCCACTCGTACGGGCGCGGTCCCCCCGCGGGAGTCGCGCGATGCCAGCGATCCCTCGACCGTGAGAACCTCACGGACCTGCGGCGTCAACGCCGGCGAGATCGCCGCGAAGTCGTCGTCGGTGAGGTCCCACAGCTCGATGCCGCGCTGCTCGCACGCCTGGACGCACGCGCCGGAGAGCTCGTGCGCGTCGCGGAACGGCACCCCCTGGCGTACGAGCCACTCGGCGATGTCGGTCGCCAGCGCGAAGCCCTGCGGTGCCAGCGACTCCAGGCGCTCGGTGTCGAACGTCAGGGTTGCGATCATCCCGGTGAATGCCGGCAGCAGGACCTCGAGCGTGTCGATCGAGTCGAACACCGGCTCCTTGTCCTCCTGGAGGTCACGGTTGTAGGCCAGTGGCAGCGCCTTGAGCGTCGCGAGCAGGCCGGCGAGGTTGCCGATCAGCCGCCCCGACTTGCCCCGCGCGAGCTCGGCGATGTCGGGGTTCTTCTTCTGCGGCATGATGCTCGAGCCCGTGGAGTAGCCGTCGTGCAGCGTGACGAAGCCGAACTCCTTGGTGTTCCAGAGGATGATCTCCTCGGCCAGGCGGGACACGTCGATGCCGATCTGCGCCGTCACGAACGCGAACTCGGCGACGAAGTCGCGAGCCGCGGTGCCGTCGATCGAGTTGGCGGTGGACCCGCTGAACCCGAGGTCTGCGGCGACCTTCTCGGGATCGAGGCCGAGCGACGATCCGGCCAGGGCCCCGGAGCCGTACGGCGAGTCGGCCCCGACGCGGGCGTCCCAGTCGGTGAGCCGGTCGAGGTCGCGGACCAGGGGCCAGGCGTGGGCGAGCAGGTGGTGCGAGAGCAGCACCGGCTGGGCGTGCTGGAGGTGCGTACGCCCGGGCATCGCCACGCCCATGTGGTGCTCGGCCTGCGTCGCCAAGGCCTCGACGAGGTCGCGCACGAGGCGGCTGATCGCCTTGCCGTGGTCACGCAGGTACATCTTGAAGAGGGTCGCGACCTGGTCGTTGCGGGACCGGCCGGCGCGCAGCCGCCCACCCAGCTCGGGACCGAGTCGTTCGAGCAGTCCACGCTCCAGCGCGGTGTGCACGTCCTCGTCCTCGGGCTGTGCCGTGAACGCGCCCGACTCGACGTCGGCGGCGAGGGCATCGATGCCGGCGATCAGCGCCGTCAGGTCGTCGCGGCTCAACAGTCCGGCGGCCTGCAGGACCATCGCGTGAGCGCGCGATCCGGCCAGGTCGTACGGCGCGAGCCGCCAGTCGAAGTGCGTCGACCTGGACAGCTCGACGAGCTCCGGCGAGGGGCCGGATGCGAAGCGACCGCCCCAGAGGCTCGTCCCTTCGGCAGGCTCAGGGATCTGGGACGGCGTCTCGGTCACGTGGATTCCTTCGGGGTGGATGCGGCCAGGTTCGTGAACTTGTCGGCGACGGCCTTGCCGCCTTCGGGGTCGCGGCAGATCAGCATGACGGTGTCGTCGCCCGCGATCGTGCCGAGCAGCTCGTGCTGGGAGGCGTGGTCGATGGCCGAGGCGAGGTACTGCGCGGCACCCGGCGGCGTACGAAGAACCGCGAGGTTGGCTGAACCTTCGGCGCTGACCAACAGCTCGCGGAGGATACGGGCCAGCCGAGCGTGGGACGAGGCGCTGTCGGCAGCGGGGCGAGGCGTGCGGTCGCCGCCCTCGGCCGGCACGGCATAGACCAGGCCACCGTCGGGATGCCTGACGCGTACGGCGTCCAGCTCGACGAGGTCGCGGGAGATCGTCGACGGTGTCGCGTTGACTCCGCGCGACTCGAGCAGCTCGGCGAGATCGCCCTGCGAGCGTACGAGCTGGTGGCCCAGCAGCTCGACGATGAGCTGCTGGCGGGCCGCCTTGGTGGGCGGGACGGTCATGCCCTGACGCAGGACTTCCTCGCTGCGCTCGGTCATGTCACTCCCCCGCCTTGGCGAGGAGCCACACGAGCAGCGCCTTCTGGGCGTGCAGGCGGTTCTCCGCCTCGTCCCACACCACGCTCTGCGGTCCGTCGAGAACCTCGGACGAGATCTCCAGGCCGCGGTAGGCCGGCAGGCAGTGCAGCACGATGGCGTCCGGCGCAGCCTTCGCCAGGGACTCCGAGGTGATCGCGAAGTCGCCGAACAGCTCGAGACGGGCCTCTTTCTCGCTCTCCTGGCCCATCGAGATCCACGTGTCGGTGATGACGACGTCGGCGCCGGTGATCGCGGCCTCGGGGTCGTCGGTGACCGCGACAGAGCCGCCCGTCTGGAGCGCGATGATCTCGGACTCCGCGACGACCACCGGATCGGGCTGGTAGCCCGCCGGAGCGCCGATGCGTACGTGCATCCCGGCGGTGGCCCCGCCGAGCAGGTAGGAGTGGCCCATGTTGTTGGCGCCGTCACCGAGGTAGGCGACGGTCAGGCCGGCCAGGTGCCCCTTGTGCTCGATGACGGTCTGCCAGTCCGCGAGGATCTGGCACGGGTGGAACTCGTCGCTGAGCGCGTTGACGACCGGAACGCCGGCGTTGGCGGCCATCTCGTCGAGCCCGGACTGCGCGTAGGTACGCCAGACGATCGCGCTGGTCATGCGGCCAAGGACGCGCGCGGTGTCGGCAACCGACTCGCCGCGTGCGCCCTGCGTCGTGTCCTTGTCGATGATCAACGGGTTGCCGCCGAGGTCGGCGATGCCGACCGCGAACGAGACCCGCGTACGCGTGGAGGCCTTGTCGAACATCACGGCGACGGTCTGCGGGCCCGCGAGTGGCTTGCGGGCGTACGGATCGGCCTTGATCTCGGCGGCCAGGGCCAGAACCTCGGCCTGCTCGGCCGGGGAAAGGTCGTCGTCGCGCAGGAAGTGCCTCATGCCGCTCATGCCGTCACCTCCGTCGAAAACCCAATGTACGAAGGCGACGGCATGAACACAGCGTCATGGTTCGCTCGCTGGCGCTCGCTCATGCCGTCACCTCGTCGAGGATCTTCCGGAGCGTCGCCACCGCACCCTCGGCCTGCTCAGGCGTGAGGATCAGCGGCGGCGCGAGGCGCAGCCGGTCCGGCGTGGCGTTGTTGATGATGAGGCCCGCAGCGAGGGCGGCCTTCTGCACCTCGGCGGCCACCGGCTCGGTGAGCACGATGCCGACCAGGAGCCCACGGCCCGTGGTCTCGGCGACCAGCGGGTGGTCGGCCAGGCCGTCGCGGAACACATCGCCGACCTTGAGCGCGTTGTCGAGCAGGCCGTCGGACTCGATCGTGCTGATGACCGCGAGCGCGGCCGCCGTGGCGACGGGATTGCCGCCGAACGTCGTGCCGTGATTGCCGGGCTGCAGCAGCGACCCGGCGTCGCCGAGTGCGATGCACGCACCGATCGGGATTCCGCCGCCGAGACCCTTGGCGACCGTGACCAGGTCGGGCACGATGCCGGACTCGGTGTGGGCGAACCAGGCGCCGGTGCGGCCGATGCCGGTCTGGACCTCGTCGAGCCACAACAGCGCCCCGTGCTTCGAGGTGATGTCGCGGGCGGCCCGGAGGTAGCCGTCAGGCGGCATGACGACGCCGGCCTCACCCTGGATCGGCTCCAGCAGGACCGCCGCGACGGTGTCGTCCACGGCGTCCTCGAGCGCGGCGGTGTCGCCGTACGGCACCCAGCTGACGTCGCCGGGCAGCGGCTCGAACGGCGCGCGGTAGGCCTCCTTGGAGGTCAGCGCCAGCGCGCCCATCGTTCGGCCGTGGAACGATCCCTCGGCAACGACGATGCGCGTACGCCCCGTGCGCCGAGTCGCCTTGAACGCCGCCTCGTTGGCCTCGGTGCCGGAGTTGGTGAAGAAGACCCGGCCTTCGTGGCCGATCAGGTCCAGCAGCTTCTCGGCGAGCTGGATCTGCGGCTTGGAGGTGAAGAAGTTGGAGATGTGGCCCAGCGTGCCGAGCTGCTGCGTGACGGCATCGAGGATCGCCGGGTGACCGTGGCCCAGCGCGTTGACGGCGATGCCGCCGAGCAGGTCGAGGTACTTCGTGCCGTCGGCGTCCCAGACGTACGCGCCCTCACCGCGGACGAGCACGCCCTGCGGCGTCCCGAACGTGTTCATGACCGCGCCTTGGTAGCGCTCGGTCCAGTCCTCGACGGTCATGCCTTCTCTCCCTTGGTGTCGCCCTTGGCGTCCTTCTTGACGCTCGTGGCGTAGAGCGCCGTACGGATGCGCGTCTCGGCGCCGGGTACGACCTGGGTGCCGACGCCCTCGTCGGTGAAGATCTCGAGGAGCACCGCGTGGGGCTCGCGGCCGTCGATCACCGTCGCGCGGCGCACGCCTTGCTGGACCGCCTTGAGGCACGCGGTCATCTTGGGGATCATGCCGGTCGAGAGCTCGGGGATGATCTCGGCGAGCGACTCGGGGCTGATCTCGCCGATGACGTCGGAGCTGTTGGGCCAGTCGGCGTAGAGCCCCTCGACGTCGGTGAGCACCAGCAGCTTCTCGGCGTCGAGCGCGACGGCCAGCGCCGCAGCAGCGGTGTCGGCGTTGACGTTGTGGACCTGGCCGTCGGCATCGGGCGCGACGGTCGACACCACGGGGATGCGGCCGGCCTCGATCAGGTCCTGCACCGCTTCGGGGCGTACGCCCACGACCTCGCCGACCAGCCCGATGTCGGTCTCGACCCCGTCGATCACGGGCATGGTCTTCTCAGCGGTGAACAGGCCGCCGTCCTCGCCGGACAGGCCGACCGCGAGGTCGCCGTGCTGGTTGAGCAGGCCGACGAGCTCGCGGCCCACCTGGCCCGTGAGCACCATGCGGACGACATCCATGGTCTCCGGCGTCGTGACCCGCAGCCCGCCGCGGAACTCCGACTCGATGCCGAGCTTGTCGAGCATCGCGCTGATCTGCGGTCCGCCACCGTGCACCACGACGGGCTTGAAGCCCGCCATCCGCAGGAACACGATGTCCTCGGCGAACGCGTGCTTGAGCTTCTCGTCGGTCATGGCGTTGCCGCCGTACTTCACCACGACGACCTTGCCGTGGTACTTCTTCAGCCAGGGCAGCGCCTGCGCGAGCGTGGCGGCCTTGTCGGTCGCCTTCTTCCACTCCGCGGGCTCCCACTCTTCCAGGCCGGTGTCGTCTGTCGCTTCGCTCATGATGAGTACGCCGAGTTCTCGTGGACGTACGCCTGCGTGAGGTCGTTCGTCCAGATGGTGCCCGTCGCAGGGCCTGACTTGAGGTCGATCGTGACCGTGACCGCACGCTCGGAGAGGTCGATCGCGTCGGCCGACTCCCCCGGGCCGCTCTTGCGGCACACCCACACGCCGTTGAGGGCGACGTCGAGGTCGGCCGGGTCGAACGCCGCCTGCGTCGTGCCGACCGAGGCGAGGATGCGGCCCCAGTTGGGGTCCTTGCCGTAGATCGCGCACTTGAACAGGTTGCTGCGGGCGACCGAACGGCCCACCTCGAGGGCGTCGTCGACCGTGGCTGCGTTGACGACCTCGATCGCGATCTCGTGGTCGGCGCCCTCGGCGTCGGCGAGCAGCTGCATCGCGAGGTCCATGCACACCGTCGTGACGGCGTCGGTGAACTCCTCGACATCCGGTGCCACGCCTGACGCCCCGCTCGCCATCAGGAGGACGGTGTCGTTGGTTGACTGGCAGCCGTCGGAGTCGAGCCGGTCGAACGACTGCGCCGTCGCCGCGCGTAGGGCGGCATCGGCGGTCGCAGCATCGACGTCCGCGTCGGTCGTGATGACGACGAGCATCGTCGCCAGCGCGGGCGCCAGCATGCCGGCGCCCTTGGCCATGCCTCCGATCGTCCAGCCGTCGCCGTGGGCCACGGCTTCCTTGGACACCGAGTCGGTCGTCATGATCGCGGTCGCGGCTGCATGCCCGCCGTCGGGACTCAGCCCGTCGACCGCAGAGCGTACGCCCGACAGCAACGCGTCCCGGTCGTTGAGCAGGCCGATCAGCCCCGTCGAGCACACCTGGACGTCGATCGCCCCGGTGCCCAGCGCCTCGGCGACCAGTTCAGCGGTCTGGTGCGTCGTGGCGAAGCCCTCGGGGCCGGTGTAGCAGTTGGCTCCCCCGGAGTTGATCGCCACCGCGACGGCGGAGCCGCCCTTGATGGCTTCTTCGCTCCAGAGAACCGGGTTGGCCTTGCAGCGGTTGCTGGTGTAGACCGCGGCGGCTGCCTTGGACGGACCCGTGTTGACCACCACGGCGACATCGGGCTCGCCGGTCGACTTGAGCCCGGCGGGCACGCCTGCGGCAATGAATCCCTTGGCGGCAGTAACGCTCATGCCGGGGCCCCCGCGAAAGCGTGACCGCAGCTGGAGGTTCCGTGTTGTCCGCCGCTACGGGCGGTCACGGTTTCGTGGGGAAGGCTCATGGGGCGATTCCAATCGTGGTGAGGCCCGTCGTCTCAGGGAGACCGAGGGCGATGTTCATCGACTGGATCGCGCCGCCGGCGGTGCCCTTGGCGAGGTTGTCCATCGCACCGATCGCGATGACCTTGCCGGCCCGCGGGTCGAGCGTCGCCTGGACGTGGAGCATGTTGGCGCCCAGCACCGCCTTGGTCTGCGGCCAGTGGCCTTCGGGCAGCACATGGATGAACGGCTCGTCGGCGTACGCCTTGACGTATGCCGCGCGCACGTCCTCGGCGGTGACCCCGTCGAGGGCAGGTGCCGACACCGTCGCGAGGATGCCGCGCGACATCGGCGCCAGGATCGGCGTGAAGGACACCGTGGGACGCGTGCCGGAGACCAGCTCGAGGTTCTGCTCGATCTCGGGGGTGTGCCGATGCACGCCGCCGACGCCGTACGCGCTGGCCTGACCCATCATCTCCGAGCCGAGCAGGTGCGGCTTGAGCGCCTTGCCCGCACCGGAGGCGCCCGTGGGCGCGACCACCGTGATGTCCGCCGCGATGAGTCCGGCAGCGAGCGCCGGCATGATCGTCAGCGTCGACGCGGTCGGGAAGCAGCCGGGCACCGCGATGCGCTTGGCGCCGGCCAGCACATCGCGCTGACCAGGCAGCTCCGGCAGGCCGTACGGCCAGGTGCCGGCGTGATCGCCCCCGTAGAACGTCTCCCAGTCGTCGGCGCTCTGCAGGCGGAAGTCCGCACCGCAGTCGATGACGAGCGTGTCGTCCCCCAGCTGCGCCGCGATCGCGGCGGACGCGCCGTGCGGCAGCCCGAGGAACACGACGTCGTGCCCGGCGAGGATCTCGGCGGTCGTCGGCTCGAGCACCCGGTCGGCGAGGGGCACCAGGTGTGGCTGGTGCTCGCCCAGGGTGCTCCCGGCACTGGACGCTGCGGTGAGGGCGCCGATCTCGACATTCGGGTGCGCGAGCAGCGTGCGAAGGACCTCGCCGCCGACGTACCCGCTGGCGCCGGCGACGGCTGCGGTGATCGTGGTCATCTCTCCACCTTTGCAGAGTTGTCTTCGTGAACGTAATGCGTCAGTCGGCGCCGAGCTCCATGGCAGCCGCGTCGAGCGCCTGCTCCTCTTCGCTGTGGACGGCCGGGTTGGCCTCGATCCGCGTCGCGCCACCTGCAGGCAGGTCGCCGAACAGCGTGCCGTGCTCGACCAGCACCTGGCCCTGGTCGAGCGGCTGGGCGGCGTAGAGCTCGAGCATCGCGCGAGAGTCGGCGATGTCGAGGTTGCGCATCGTGAGCTGGCCGATGCGGTCCGTGGGGCCGAAGACGGCGTTCTCCGTACGTTCCATCGAGAGCTTCTCGGGGTGGTAGGAGAACGTCGAGCCCTGCGTGTCGAGGATCGAGTAGTCCTCACCCCGCCGCAGTCGCAGCGTCACGTCGCCGGTGACAACCGAGGCGATCCAGCGCTGGACCGACTCCCGCAGCATCATCGCCTGCGGGTCGAGCCACCGGCCCTCGTACATGAGCCGGCCGAGCCGGCGACCGTGCTGGTGGAAGTTGGCGATCGTGTCCTCGTTGTGGATCGCGTTGACGAGCCGCTCGTACGCGATGTGCAGCAGGGCCATGCCGGGCGCCTCGTAGATGCCCCGGCTCTTGGCCTCGATGATGCGGTTCTCGATCTGGTCGGACATGCCCAGGCCGTGGCGACCACCGATCGCGTTCGCCTCGTGGACGAGGGCCACCGGGTCGCCGTCGAACGTCGCGCCGTTGATCGCCACCGGCCGGCCGGCCTCGAAGGAGACCGTGACGTCCTCGGTCGCGATCTCGACCTCGGGGTCCCAGAACTTGACGCCCATGATCGGCTGGACGGCCTCGAGGGACGTGTCGAGGTGCTCGAGGATCTTCGCCTCGTGTGTCGCGCCCCAGATGTTGGCGTCGGTCGAGTAGGCCTTCTCCTGGCTGTCGCGGTAGGGAAGGTTGCGCTCGGTGAGCCACTGGCTCATCTCGTGGCGACCGCCCAGCTCGTGCACGAAGTCAGCGTCGAGCCACGGCTTGTAGATCCGCAGCTCGGGGTTCGCCAGCAGCCCGTACCGGTAGAACCGCTCGATGTCGTTGCCCTTGAACGTCGACCCGTCGCCCCAGATGTCGACCCCGTCCTCGTGCATCGCGCGTACGAGGAGGGTGCCGGTGACCGCCCGGCCGAGCGGCGTCGTGTTGAAGTACGTCCTGCCGGCCGACCGGATGTGGAATGCACCGCACGCCAGTGCCGCGAGTCCCTCCTCGACGAGTGGGCGCTTGCAGTCGATCGAGCGCGCCAGCTCGGCCCCGTACTGCATCGCGCGGCCGGGGATCCCGGAGATGTCGGGCTCGTCGTACTGGCCGATGTCGGCGGTGTACGTGCAAGGGATCGCGCCCTTGTCGCGCATCCAGGCGACGGCAACAGAGGTGTCGAGGCCGCCGGAGAAGGCAATTCCGACGCGTTCGCCCGTGGGCAGAGTGGTGAGGACTTTGGACATACCTCACATTCTTGCATACCTCTGCAAATTCTTGCATTCGGGGTCTGGTCATCGATTTCCAGCGGAGCGAGCGGTCCCCGCCCCTAGGATGCAAGCCATGCGGATCCTCCTGCGCGTGCTCGCGCTCGTCGTGACCGCTGTGGTGCTGTTCATCCCCGCCGTCGCTGCGCTGGTGCCGACCACCGAGACCGTGACGGGGCCCGATCCCGTTCGCATCTCTGACTACACCGCCAACTATGTCGTCACGTCGGACGGCGACCTCGTCGCGAGGGAACAGATCACTGCCGAGTTCCCCGGCGGCCGGCACGGGATCTTCCGCTTCTGGGACCTCACCGATCCGTCGGACAAGAACGTGCGCCTCATCCCCAGGGGCATCAAGGTCTCGCTCGACGGCGGCAGCGTGCCGTACGACCTGCAGTGGCAGAAGGGACGGAAGTTCAGGGTCGCGAAGATCGGCGACCCGGACTCGTTCGTCTCCCCGGGCAGGCACGTCTACACGATCACGTACCGGATCGACGGAGCCCTCGCGCCGAGCACGGCGGGGCCGGGGACGTTCGCGTCGTCGAGCTGGACCGACGAGCAGCCGGCCGCATCGGTGTTCTACTGGAACGTCGTCGCGCAGGGCTGGCAGATGGACATCGACAAGTCCACCGTCCACGTCACGCTGCCGGCAGCGTCGGGCAAGGTGCAGTGCACCTCGAGCTTCGACGGCACCGGCACCTGCGACATCAGCGGTGCCGGCACCGACCAGGTCACGATCAGGACCGGTCACCTGTCCCCCCGCACACCGGTGACCGTACGCATCGGGCTGCCGATCGAGACGCCCGATCGCGTCACCGTGCCATGGCCGGTCGCCGCCGACCGCGCCGTCGGCACGAGCACCAGCACCCTCGGTGTCGTCCTGGCGATCACCGCCGGGATGCTGGCGCTCGGCTATCTCCTCGACCGGCGCTCGCGGGAGGACGCTCCGGGACATCCGGTCATGTACGAGCCGCCGCCCGGGCTCGGACCCGTCCAGACGGCGTACGTCACGACCGAGAGCGTCCCCACACGTGGACTCGTGGCGACCTTGCTCTACCAGGCAGAGCAAGGTCTCACGACGCTGACCGACAACGGCGGCAAGTCGTGGACCATCACCGGCGTGGGCGACGCGGCGGCGTGGGCCAGGACCGACGACGTCACCCGATTCGTCGGCGAGGCGCTCGGCGTCACGCAGCCCGGCTCGCACTTCAAGTCCAGCCCGGACTCGGTGACCTCCGGCCAGAAGCTGCAGTCGGTGCGCAGCGCGTTGGCCGCACAGGCCAGCGCGTGGGCCGACGGCATCGGCGCGCAGCGAAGGGTCAGCTCCGAGTCGTTCGCACGGCTCGCCGTCGCCGCCGCGGCGCTGCTGTTCGTGGTCATGGCGATTTTCTTCCACCCGCCGGTCTCGATGTACCTGCTGCCGATCGCCGGGTTCGTCATCGGCGGCATCGGCCTCATGACACCGGGCGTCGGGCGCCGTCGTACGACGCTCGGTCGCGACCTGTGGTCGCGGGCCGGCGGCTTCAAGCGCCTGCTCTCGACCGACTCGGCTCAGGACCGCTTCGACTTCAGTGGCAAGAAGGACCTCTACACCGCCTTCATCCCGTACGCGGTCGCGTTCGACTGCGCCGATCGCTGGGCGCGCAAGTACGAGCTCGCGACGGGATCCGAGGCACCCGTACCCGCCTGGTACGGCGGTGGGTCGACCTCGTCCACGAGTCACGGCTTCTTCGGCAGCAACGACGCCTTCTCCGGATTCGAATCCTCGCTGGCCTCCTCGATCAGCGCTTACTCCGCCACGCAGTCCTCGTCATCCTCAGGTGGTGGCGGGGGCGGAGGTGGTGGCGGCGGTGGCGGTGGCGGTGGCGGCGGTGGCGGTTCCTGGTAGCCCTGCACGACTCACTTCACTCAACGAGGAGAACTCATGCTCTGGATCATCCTGGCGATCATCGCCGCTCTGGCCCTGTTCACCGTGTACGCCTTCAACCGCCTCCGGCGCGTCGACATCGGCGCACAGGAGGCACTCGGCGGGATCGACGTCCAGCTGACGCGCCGCGCCGACCTCATCCCCAACCTGGTCAACACCGTCAAGGGCTACGCGCAGCACGAGAAGGGCGTCTTCGAGGCGGTCACCGAGGCACGCGCCGGCGCTGCCGCGGCCGCCAAGAGTGGATCCGTCCAGGAGAAGGCCGAGGCCCAGGCGAAACTCGACAAGGCGATCATCGACGTCCTCGCGGTCGCCGAGGCATATCCCGACCTCAAGGCATCGGCGAACTTCCAGTCGCTGCAGGGCGAGCTCGCCGACACCGAGAACAAGATCTCTTTCGCCCGCCAGTACTACAACGACGCCGTCGCGAAGCTCAACGGCCTGGTGCGCACGATCCCCTGGCTGCTGTTCACCGGTATCGCCGGCGTCCACGCTCGCGAGTTCTACGACGCCCCCGAGGGTCAGGCGACCCCGCCGACCGTCACCTTCTGACCCTGAGGTTGACGGCTTCCGCGAGCTCGGTGACGAGAGGGTTGTCGCCCACTGACGAGAGGGTTGTGGCCCACTGACGAGAGGGTTGTGGTCATGCCCCGCAGCCGAACCCTCTCCTCAGCGGACGGGAACCCTCTCCTCAGCGAGGGTCAGGTGCGGAGGGTGGCGCCGAGTGATCCGGCGGCCGTGACGGCGGCCTCGCGCGCAGCCTTGATCTCGTCATCGGTCAGGGTGCGGTCCGGAGCACGAAGTCGCAGCGCGAACGCAAGCGACTTCTTGCCATCGGGAACCTGGTCACCGGAGTAGACGTCGAACAGCCGCACGGACTCGATCAGCGAGCTCGCCCCTGACAGGACCTTCTGCACCGAGGCAGCCGGAACGTCCTCGTCGACGATCAGCGCGAGATCCTCCTTGGCGACCGGGAACGACGAGAAGTCCGGTCGCGGCCCGACCTCGGGCGACGCGTCGATCAACGCGTCGAGGTCGATCTCGGCGGCGGCCACGCGACCAGGCAGTCCGTACGCCTTGAGGACGCGCGGGTGGAGCTCACCGGCGTGTCCGATCGGTGAGCCGTCGAGCAGGATCGCGGCGCATCGACCGGGGTGCCACGGCATCACCTGCGCCTGCTGCACCTCGATGTCGACGTGGAGCTCCTCGGCGAGGTGCTGCACGATCGCGACCGCGTCGGCCCAGGTCGCCTGGCGTCCGGGACCGGCCCACCCCGTGCGTACGCGCTCGCCGCTCATGACGAGCCCGACGTGGTGGGGCTGGTCGGGCAGCGCCGCCGCGAAGGCAGCGATCTCCTCGTCCGTCGGACGGCGGTCGACGCCGTAGATCGGCGCCTCGGCCCCGTCGGCCTTCGGCAGGAAGACCCGGCCGGTCTCGGCGATGTGGACGTCGGCATGTCCGCGGCCGATGTTGAGCACCAGGCTCTTGAGCAAGCCGGTGAGCAGAGTCGTCGTCAGGCCCGGCTCCTCGGCGGACAACGGGTTCTCCAGCAGGACCTGGTGCCGTCGGATGTCGTCGCTGGGCAGCCCGAGCCGGTCGAAGTCGGCGCTCCCCGCGAACGGGAAGGTCTTGACCTCGACCAGACCGTCGCCGGCGAGGACGTTGCCGACCCGACGCCGCAGCTTCTGCGCGACCGTCAGGCCACGGCCCGCCGGTGCGGTCGGCAGGATCGAGGGCACCTTGTCGTAGCCGACGACCCGGAGCACCTCTTCGACGAGGTCGTTGGGGTCGTTGAGGTCGAACCGCCAGCTGGGCGGTGACGCGACCAGCGACTCGTGGTCCAACGCCACCTCGCACCCGTTGCCTTCGAGCGACTCCACGACCGTCGCTGCGTCGATGTCGACGCCGGACACCTGCGTCGGCAGGTGGACCGACATCGCGACCGGGGGTCGAGGCGTCGCCGTGCCCACGACCGTGAGCCCGTCCTGGATCGTGCCGCCGCCGAGCTCCGCGAGCAGGTCGGCAACGCGCTGTGTCGCGCGCGCGGGGAGCTCGGGGTCGACGCCGCGCTCGTAGCGCTTGGAGGCCTCGGACGGCAGCTTGTGCAGGCGTGCCGTGCGGGCGATCATCGGCGCCTTCCAGTGCGCCGCCTCGATGAGGATGTCGGTCGTCGTGGCCGAGAGCTCGGTCTCAGCACCGCCCATGACACCGGCCAGGCTGATGGGGCCACGATCGTCGGTCACCACGGTGTCATCGGTCGACAACGTACGCACGACACCGTCCAGCGTCGTGATCTTCTCGCCCTCGGTTGCCCACCGCACGACGATCGGACCCTGCAGGCTCGACAGGTCGAAGCCGTGGATCGGGTGGCCGATCTCGAGCATGACGTAGTTGGTGATGTCGACGGCCAGGGAGATCGAGCGCATGCCGGCCTGCTCGATGCGCTGCGCCATCCAGCTCGGTGTCGGACGAGTCGGGTCGAAGCCGGTGACGGCCCGGGCCGCGAAGACCGGGCACGCCTCAGAGTCCTCGACCGTGACGGGATAACCCTCCCCCGTGCCGGTCACCGCGATGTCGGCCGGATCGACGAATTCGAGCCCGTACGCCAGCGCGGTGTCGCGCGCGACGCCTCGCATCGACAACGCGTAACCACGATCGGGATTGACCTCGAGGTCGAGGACCTCGTCGCCCAGGCCGAGCAGCGCGATCGCGTCGTCTCCGGGGGCCGCCGACTCGGCATCGAGCACGATGATGCCGCTGGCATCGCCTGCCACGCCGAGCTCGGCGCTCGAGCAGATCATGCCGTCGGACACGTGCCCGTACGTCTTGCGGGCGGAGATCTCGCCACCGGGAATGAACTTTGCGAGCGCAGGCAGGACCGTACCGGGCAGCGAGACGACGACGAGATCGCCCTCGACGAAGTTGTGGGCGCCGCACACGATGCCGCGGCCGCCATCAGCGTCGTTGTGCTCCGGACCGACGTCGACGCGGCACCAGTTGATCGTCTTGCCGTTCTTCTGCGGCTCCTTGGCGATCGACAGCACCCGCCCGACGACGAGCGGACCGCTGATCCCGGACGAGATGATCTCCTCGAGCTTGAGGTCGAACTCGGTCAGTCGCGCCGCCAGCTGCTCCGTCGTCACGGAGTCGGGCAGGCTGACGAGCTCGCGCAACCAGGTGACAGGTACCTTCACAGCTCAACTCCGAACGGCTGGGTGAAACGGATGTCGCCGTCGAACAGGTCGCGCAGGTCCGCGATGTCGTAGCGGGACGTGATCGTACGGTCGATGCCGATGCCGAACGCGAAGCCCGAGTAGCGTTCGGGGTCGACGCCGCAGGCGATCAGCACTCGTGGATTGACCACGCCGCAGCCGCCCCACTCGACCCAGCCCTCGCCCTTACACGTACGACAGTCGGCGACGGCGTCCGGCTCGTTGTGGCAGACATAGCAGAGCAGGTCCATCTCGGCGCTCGGCTCGGTGAACGGGAAGTAGGACGGCCGGAAGCGTGTCGTCATGCCGTCGCCGTAGATCGCCTGGGCGAAGTGGTCGAGCGTGCCCTTGAGGTGGCCCATCGAGAGGCCCTCGTCGATCGCGAGGCCCTCGACCTGGTGGAACACCGGCGAGTGCGTCGCGTCGAGCTCATCCGTGCGGAAGACCCGCCCCGGGCACGCGATGTAGATGGGCGGCTTGCGCGTCAGCATCGTGCGCGCCTGCACGGGCGACGTGTGCGTACGCAGCACCATCGCGGCACGCTCAGGGGTGACCCAGAACGTGTCCTGCATCGTGCGCGCCGGGTGGTCCGGACCGAGGTTGAGCGCGTCGAAGTTGAGCCACTCGGCCTCGACCTCGGGACCCTCGGCGATCTCCCAGCCCATCGCGACGAAGATGTCGGCGATGTGCTCCGACAGGGTCGTGATCGGGTGACGCGCGCCGACGGGCTGCACATCCCACGGCAACGTCACGTCGACTGCCTCAGTGACCAGGGCCCGCTCCTCCTCGGCCGCCTCGACCTCGGCGGTCTTGGCCGCAAGCGCCTGGTTGATCGCGCCCCGCGCCTGACCGACCCGCTGGCCGGCCTCCTTGCGGGCCTGCGGAGGCAACGCGCCGATCTCCCGGTTGGCCAACGCCAGCGGCGAACGGTCACCGACGTGGTCGATGCGCGCCTGCTTCAGGGCGTCGAGCGTGTCGGCAGCGGCGATCGCGGCAAGGGCCTCGTCGCGCATGCGCTCGACCTCATCGGCATGCAACGGAGTGACCTCCACGGGGTCGTACGAGGAATTGGGCGCGGACACGACAGACCTGACTTTCGATGGATCGGTTCCCGGACACGCCGGGACCACGCCAGTCTAGTGAGGTGCCCGAGTCAGTCGGTCATCGTGTCGGGCTCGTTGATCGGGAACCAGACCCGGATGAGGGCACCGCCACCCTCGGCGTCGTGGATGTCGATCCGGCCGCCGTGCTCCTCGACGATGCCGCGCACGATGTACATGCCGAGGCCGCTGCCCGCACCCGGGCCGGCTCGCCAGAAGCGACTGAACACGCGCTGGCGCATCTCTTCGGGGATTCCCGGGCCGTTGTCGTGCACCTCGAGCGAGACCCCGCCCTCGCCTCCGATCCGATGCGAGTTCTGCACGACGATCTCGCGCAGCCCGAACCCGTGGCGCATCGCGTTCTCGACCAGGTTCGTGACGACCTGCATGATGCGGTCGCTGTCGCCCCAGATCAGGTCGAGGTCGTCGCCGATGCTGATCTCGAACGGCTCGGTGGCACCGCCCGACACATTCCTGAGGACGTGCCGGACGATCTCGTCGAGCTTGACCGGCCCGCGCCTGAGGGTCAGCCGGCCGGCATCGATGCGCGCGGCGTCGAGCAGCTCGGTGATGAGCCGGCTCAGGCGATCGGCGTCGGCGTCGACGGTCTCGAGCATGAACTGGCGCTGCTCCTCGGAGAACTTGTCCCACTTGGTGAGCAGCGTCGAGGTGAATCCCTTGATGCCGGTCAGCGGCGACCGGAGCTCGTGAGCCACCGTCGCGACGAGGTCGGACCGCTCGCGGTCACGCTGGTTGCGGATGCGGGCGTTGCGGACGCTCACGACGACGCGGCGGACCGGGCCGGCCGGGCGGTCACGCACCAGCGACGCGGTGATGAGGTACTCACTGCCCTTGGGCGACCACCACGCCTGCTCGGAGATCCGCTTACGTGTCGCGATGCCGTCGTAGGGCCGCGTGGTGTCGTACCAGGAGTTGCCGTTGAGGTCGTCGAACGGAACGGCATCGTTGAGGTGCATGCCGATCATCTCGTCGCCCTCGGCGCGTGCCATGACGCGGATGCGCTGGTTGACGTAGAGAACCCTCGCGTCGGGACCGGCGATGATCACGCCGTCCGGGAAGTCGTCAAGGTCCATGAAGCCTGAATCTAGTACCAAAGGACTACACGACACGACTAACCGTGCCAACTTTCAACCAGTCGCGCGAGCTCGCGCTGAGGCGTAGAGACACACCGCGGCAGCCGTTGCCAGGTTGAGACTCTCTGCCCGGCCGTAGATCGGCACCGCGACGACATGGTCGGCCATCGCGCGCGTCTCGGCCGGCAGGCCCCACGCCTCGTTGCCCATGAGCCACGCCGTCGGTCGTGAGAGGTCGAGCTCGTCGTCGAACAGGCTCACGTCTCCCCCGCCGTCGGCAGCGAGCACCTGCAGGCCGAGACCCTGCAGGCGGCTCAGCGTCCCCGGTATGTCCCGCAGTGTCACGACTGGGAGGTGGAAGATGCTGCCGACGGTCGCGCGTACGGACTTGGGGTTGTAGGGGTCGACGCTGTCGCCGACGAACACGACGCCCTGCGCGCCGGCGGCGTCGGCGCACCGGATGACGGCACCGGCGTTGCCGGGGTCGCGGATGTCGGCGCAGACCACGAGGAACGTCGGGGTGGCGGCCAGCAACGAGTCGAGCGAGGCGTCGGGGATCAAGCACCGCGCGACGACTCCCTGCGGCTGGATCGTGTCGGCGATCGACTCGACGACGTCGTCGGTCACGACATGCCACGGGACGCCTGCAGTCCGGGCCGCGTCCAGCAGGTCGGCGTGCTGCGCCGTCCCCGCCTCGGTCGCGAAGACCTCGACCGTCGCCCCCGGTGTGGCCAGCGCCTCGCGTACGGCCTGAGGGCCTTCGGCGAGGAACTCCCCGGTCTCGGCCCGGAATGCACGAGTGGCGAGTCGCCGGGTGTGCTTCACACGTCCTGAGCGGACGGTGAGCTCACCGGGCGGACTCGCCACTACGTTTCTGAATTCAGCTCGGCCGGTTGCCGCGGTCAGGCCGCGGCGCCGTCCTTGGGTGCGTTGACGTCAGCCGGAAGGTTGTCCTTCGCGGTCTGGACGAGCGCGGAGAACGCGGCCGGCTCGTTGACGGCCAGCTCGGCCAGGATCTTGCGATCGACCTCGACACCTGCGGCCTTGAGGCCCTGGATGAAGCGGTTGTAGGTCATGCCCTCGGCGCGGACGGCAGCGTTGATGCGCTGGATCCACAGACGACGGAAGTCGCCCTTGCGCGCCTTGCGGTCACGGTAGCTGTAGACCAGCGAGTGGGTGACCTGCTCCTTGGCCTTGCGGTAGAGCCGCGAACGCTGACCGCGGTAGCCCGCAGCGCGCTCCAATGTCTGGCGGCGCTTCTTCTGTGCGTTGACAGAGCGCTTGACGCGTGCCATCTCAGTTCTCCTTCAAGTTTTTCGGTATGTCGGGGGTGCGTCTGCGGTCAGAGACCGAGCATCTTCTTCACGCGCTTGACGTCAGCCTTGGCCACGTCGGTCGTACCTTCGAGGCGGCGCTTGCGCGAGGAGGACTTGACCTCGAGCAGGTGGCGACGGTTGGTCTGCTCCCGGCGCAGCTTGCCGCTGCCGGTGACCTTCACGCGCTTCTTCATCCCCGAGTGGGGCTTGAACTTCGGCATTATGCCTCCATGTCTGGGTCGAGGTTCTCAGAACGCCGACGTGGCTTCTTGGGTGTTGCGGTCTTCTGGACGGCCTCGCGATGGGCCTTCACCTCGGCGGCTTCGGCATCCTTCTCTGCGGCCTTGGCTGCCGTGGTCTTGACCTTCTCGGCCTTGACCTCGGCCTGGGCTTCGGACTTCTTCTTGTGCGGGCCGAGCACCATCGTCATGTTGCGGCCGTCCTGACGGGCGTTGGACTCGATGAATCCGAGGTCCTCGACGTCAGCGGCGAGGCGCTGGAGCAGCCGGTAGCCCAGCTCTGGGCGGTGCTGCTCGCGTCCGCGGAACATGATGGTGATCTTGACCTTGTCGCCGGCCTTGAGGAATCGGACGACGTGACCCTTTTTGGTGTCGTAGTCGTGCTGGTCGATCTTCGGACGCAACTTCATCTCTTTGATGATGGTGTTGGTCTGGTTGCGGCGGGACTCGCGTGCCTTCTGGGCGGTCTCGTACTTGAACTTGCCGTAGTCCATGAGACGGCAGACGGGCGGGCGAGCGGTCGGGGCCACCTCGACAAGATCGAGATCAGCTTCCGCTGCCAGTCGCAGGGCATCTTCGATACGGACGATGCCCACCTGTTCACCGCCAGGACCGACGAGGCGTACTTCGGGAACGCGGATTCGGTCGTTGACGCGCAGCTCTGTGGTGATGGATCCTCCTGAGATCGTGTGGGAGGCCAAGAAAAAATGGCCCCCGTACGAAACGGAAGCCACCAGTGGCGTATTCCCGC
>NZ_JAKFCB010000008.1:0-3949 GCF_036676885.1 Aeromicrobium sp. | reverse complement strand
CGCACGTCCGTTCGCTGACGACGTCCGACCTTCCTGAGCTGTACGCCCTGCTCGACCGCGATCCGCTGGTCAACCTGTTCGTCCGCAATCGCGTCGACGCGACCAAGCTGCAGACCCGGTGGCTGGGCGGCCAGGTCTGGGGCTACTTCGAGGATGGCGTGCTCGTGTCGGCCTGCCACGCCGGCGCCAATGTCGTACCGGTCCAGGCGACGCCGGCGGCCGTCGAGGCATTCGCCGACCAGGCGCTGGCCGACAACGTACGGCCGTCATCGATCGTCGGGCCCCGCGATGCCGTGCTGGCGATGTGGAAGCTGCTCGAGCCGCACTGGGGTCCGGCCCGGTCGCCGCGCCTGGACCAGCCGTTCCTGGTGCTCGACAGCGACAGCCGCCTTCGTCCGGACCCGCGCGTACGCCCGGTCGTCCTCGACGAGTTCGACACGGTCTACCCGGCGTGCGTCGCCATGTTCACCGAGGAGGTCGGCGTCGACCCCGAGGTGGGCAACCGCAGCGGCTATCGGGCCCGCGTCGCGCAGCTGATCTCCCAGGGCTGGGCGTTCGCGATCATCGAGGACGGCGACGTGCTCTTCAAGGCCGAGGTCGGGGCGGCGACCGCCTACGCCTGCCAGATCCAGGGTGTCTACGTCCGGCCCGACCTGCGGGGACAGGGCATCGCCGCTCCCGCCCTGGCCGCGGTGGTGCAGCAGGCCCGGAAGACCGTCGCGCCGGTCGTCACGCTCTACGTCAACGACCACAACATCGCCGCCCGGCGGGCCTACGAACGGGTCGGCTTCGAGCAGACCGCGACCTTCGCCTCGATCCTGCTCTGACATGCTCACGGCATGAGTCGTGACATCAAGGTCCTGGCCGGCATCTTCACGGTGTCGGGCGTGCTGCACTTCGTGGCCCCTCGGGCATACGAGGCGATCGTGCCGAAGCCACTGCCCCACAAGCGGGAGCTGGTGCAGGTGTCGGGTGTGGCGGAGCTTGCGTGTGCGGGGCTCATGCTGCACCCGCGGACCCGGCGTCTGGGCGGCCTCGCCTCGGCCGGGCTCCTCGCTGCGGTGTTCCCGGCCAACGTCCAGATGACGATCGACAGCGCCCGTGACCCGCGCAGGCCGCGGTGGTTCACCCTCGGCACGGTGCTCCGCCTCCCGCTGCAGCTGCCCATGATCCGCATCGCGCTGAAGGCTGCGCGAGGCTGAGTTCGGCTGCGCGCCAGACCCCGTTAGGCTCGCCCCTATGCGTATGTCCCGGCTCTTCCTGCGTACTCTCCGCGACGATCCGGCCGACGCCGAGGTGCCGAGCCACAAGCTCCTGGTGCGCGCCGGGTACGTCCGCCGGGTCGCGCCCGGCATCTACTCGTGGCTGCCGCTCGGCCTCAAGGTGCTCGCCAAGGTCGAGAAGATCATCCGCGAGGAGATGGAGTCGATCGGCGCTCAGGAGGTGCGCTTCCCGGCGCTGCTGCCGCGTGAGCCCTACGAGGCGTCAGGGCGCTGGACCGACTACGGCCCCAACGTGTTCCGGCTCAAGGACCGCAAGGGCAACGACATGATGCTCGGCCCGACGCACGAGGAGTTCTTC
Source organism: Aeromicrobium sp. (assembly GCF_036676885.1). GTDB lineage: Bacteria > Actinomycetota > Actinomycetes > Propionibacteriales > Nocardioidaceae > Aeromicrobium. The sequence continues at coordinate 2,368 of NZ_JAKFCB010000008.1, read as the reverse complement.
ACGCTGCTGGTCAAGGACCTCTACTCGTCCTACAAGGACCTGCCGCTGAGCATCTACCAGATCCAGACGAAGTACCGCGACGAGGCGCGTCCCCGCGCCGGCATCCTGCGTGGCCGCGAGTTCATCATGAAGGACTCCTACTCGTTCGACATCGACGACGCGGGTCTCGAGGCGTCCTACCAGGCGCACCGCGAGGCGTACGTCCGGATCTTCGATCGGCTGGGCTTCGAGTACGTCATCGTCCACGCGCAGTCCGGCGCGATGGGTGGCTCGGCCAGCGAGGAGTTCCTCGCGGTGTCCGAGACGGGGGAGGACACGTTCGTACGCTCGCCCGGTGGCTACGCCGCCAACGTCGAGGCCGTCACGACCGTCGTGCCCGACGCCATCCCGTACGACGACGCCCCGGCCGCGCATGCCGAGCAGACTCCGGACACGCCCACGATCGACACGCTCGTGGCGCACCTCAACGAGAAGTTCCCGCGCGACGACCGCCCGTGGAACGCCGCGGACACGCTCAAGAACGTGCTGGTGATGCTGCGGCTGCCCGACGGCACCCGTGAGCCGCTCGCGATCGGCGTGCCCGGCGACCGCGAGGTCGACGCCAAGCGCCTCGAGGCGGTCGTCTCGCCGGCCGAGGTCGAGCCGTTCGAGGCGAAGGACTTCGCCCAGCACCCGGCGCTCGTCAAGGGCTACATCGGCCCGGAGGCGCTCGGCACCGAGAGCGCGTCCGGCATCCGCTTCCTCGTCGATCCGCGCATCGTCGAGGGCACGCGCTGGGTCACCGGCGCCAACGTCGACGGTTCGCACACGATCGACCTCGTCGCCGGCCGGGACTTCACCCCTGACGGCACGATCGAGGCCGCGGAGATCCGCCCCGGCGATCCGGCGCCCGACGGCTCAGGACCGCTCGAGCTCGCCCGCGGCATCGAGATGGGCCACATCTTCCAGCTCGGCCGCAAGTACGCCGAGGCGCTCGATCTCAAGGTGCTCGACGAGAACGGCAAGCTCGTCACGGTGACGATGGGCTCGTACGGCGTCGGGGTCTCCCGCGCGGTCGCCGCCGTCGCCGAGTACGCCCACGACGAGCTCGGTCTCGTGTGGCCCAAGGAGCTCTCGCCGTTCGACGTGCACCTGATCGTCGCCGGCAAGGACGAAGCCGTGGTCGCGGGGGCTGAGCAGGTCTACGACGAGCTGATCGGTGCCGGCCTCGAGGTGCTCTACGACGACCGTCTCGGCAAGGTCTCGCCCGGCGTGAAGTTCAAGGACGCCGAGCTCATCGGCGTACCCACGATCGTCGTCGTCGGCAAGGGATTCGTCGATGGTGTGGTCGAGGTCAAGGACCGGGCGACCGGCGAGCGCACCGACGTACCCCTCGCGGACCTCCTGGCCCACCTGCGCGACTGACCGCAGCTCAGGGGAGGCCGGGGAACGCGTCTGGTGGCCCGCCCCAGGTGATCTCGGCGAGTGCGGCGCGGCGCAGGCCCGCGGTCGCGTACGTCCGCAGCTCGCCGGTCGTGTCGCCCGCGAGCGTCAGGCACACCGCTGCGATGTCGCGCTCGACCTGCAGCGCGGCGGCGAGAGCCTGTGCCTTGGTGCGCAGCGGCCCGACGTCGTACGCCAGCGCGGTCGGCACAGGCTCGATGTCCGTCTCGTGCAGGCGGGACAGCAGGCGGTCGCGGGCGTCGCGGTGCTTGCCGTGCGACGCGCGGGCCCGGCCGGCGAGGGCGTCGAACCGCGCACCGATGACGGGATAGAGCCACACCGCCTCGTGCTCGAGCGCGAGCCAGTCCTGCAGCGTCTCGGTTGCCGTCATCGCAGGTCACCTACCGTGATCGCGCACTGGGCGAGTCCCGCGGACATCGATGCGAGCACCCGAGCCAGCGCGGGGGAGATCGCCTCGGCCGCGTCGGCCGCGCGGGCCTTCGACGCGGTCGCATAGGCGGACGCCAGCGTGCTGACCGCCTTGGCCCGGTTGGCGGGCGGCGGGGTGACGTCCGGGACGGACCCGCCGACGCCGACGGCCCGGGCGTGGGCCGTGCTGATCGCGACGAACGGGTCGAGACGCAGCCCGTCATGCTTCACGGCGGTGGCCTCGACCCGCGCGAGCAGTGCGTTCTGGTCGGCCGCCACACGGGCGATGAGCCGGTCGTCGCTGGGGGCGGGCTCGGGATGGGGCTCGATGCCGACGCTGCGGGCCAGGTCGTCCAGTCGGTGGCCGAGGGCCGCGCCCGCGAGCCCGCCGGCAACCGCTACGGTGGCAGCGCCCGTTCCCAGGAGCGCGCGTCGGCTGATCACCACGGCAGGCTAGCCGACTCGTCGCGTTCACCGGAGCCCCGCTGGTTCGGTAGGGTGGAACCGACACTGATGC
>NZ_JAKFCB010000007.1:0-9594 GCF_036676885.1 Aeromicrobium sp. | reverse complement strand
GTTGGTCGTACGCATCATGACCCGGCCGGAGCGGCACACCAGGTCGCGGCCCTCGACGAGCTCGACGCCCATCGTGCGGGCCAGCAGGGTGTGCTCGAAGTAGGCCGAGTTGTAGACGCCCGGTGTCAGCACGACGACGGTCGGATCGTTGACGCCGGCCGGGGCTGCCTTGCGCAACGCGGCGAGCAGCTGCTGGGAGTACTGCGACACCGGCCGGATGCGGTGGTCGGCGAACACCTCGGGCAAGGCTGCGGACAGCGCGCGGCGGTTGGTCATGACGTACGAGACGCCTGATGGCACGCGGACGTTGTCCTCGAGCACGCGGAAGTCACCGTTGCCGTCGCGGATCAGGTCGACGCCGGCGACGTGCACGCGTACGCCGTTGGCCGGCTCGAGCCCGGCGACGACGCGATGGAAGTGCGGGGACGTCATGACCGTGGCGCGGGGGACGACGCCGTCGGCGAACAGCTCGCCCGAGCCGTACGCATCCGCGAGGAACGCCTCGAGTGCGAGCACCCGTTGGCGTACGCCGCGCTCGACGTGGTCCCAGTCGGCGGCCTCGATCAGGCGGGGGACGATGTCGAGCGGGAACGGACGCTCCTCGCCGGCGACGCCGAACGTGACGCCCTGCTCGAGGTAGGACGAGGCGAGCGAGTCGGCGCGCAGCCGGATCTCGTCGGCGCCCATCTTCTCGAACGACTCATGGACCTGTGCGTAGTTGGAGCGGACCTCGGCGTCCGCGAACATTTCGTCGAACCCCACGACAGGTCCGTAGCCGTCGAAGAGGTCGGGGATGTCCACGCGCACCACCGTAGGACAGATTTGCTAACGGTGTGTTTCCGCGTACCCCGTTTGGGACCGACACCCGGGCGTTCTGGCCACGATCGGAGGCATTTCGTGGACGGTCAGGCTACGCTTTCGCTCAGAAAGGGGCCGGCCGATGGCGGATACATACGTCCTGGTGCTCAACGCGAGCTACGAGCCCCTGCAGCGCGTCTCCATCCGGCACGCGATCAAGATGCTCGTGCGCGAGGTCGCGGTCATCGAGGAAGAGGCCGGCGGATCGTTCGGCCCGTTCCCGGTGCCCAAGGTCCTGCGGCTCGTCCGTTACGTCGTGACCCGCTGGATGCACCGGCGCTCCAACCTCTGCACCAAGAGCGCGATCAAGGCCCGCGACAAGATGTGCGCCTACTGCGGCGGCCGCGCCGAGACCGTCGACCACATCGTGCCGCGCAGCCGCGGTGGGACGCTCACGTGGGAGAACGCCGTCGCCGCCTGCATCCGGTGCAACCACCGCAAGGCCAACCGCACGCCGGCCGAGGCGGGCATGACCCTGCTGGTCACCCCGAAACAACCCCACATCATCGTCGTCGCCTGACGCTGAGGAGAGGGTTTCGGTCCACCGAGGAGAGACAAACCGACGAAACCCGGCGCGACAACCCTCTCCTCGCTGGACCGAAACCCTCTCGTCAGCGTGAGTGGGCTTAGAGACCGACGCTTTCGTAGATGTCGTCGAGGGCGTCGAGGTATGCGCCTTGGTCGTCGCCGACCTTCTTCTGGACCTCTTCGGCCTTGGCCAGCACCTCGTCGGCGACCTGCTCGTAGCGGGCGTTCCACTTCTCCGCCTCGATCTGCCAGTAGCCGCACGTGTAGAAGTCGGACTGGGGCCAGCGCAGCTCACGGCGCAGGTGCCTGCGTACGGCGCGGCTCGCCCGCGCCTCGCCAGCGAGCCACACGTACCGGTCATCCGAGGGGAGCTCGCGCGACGTGACCGCCTCGGCCAACGCTTCGCAGATGTCGGTGTCCTTGCCGACGATCTGCCAGGTCACCTCGACGTCGGCCGGGCTCGGCAGCGGGATCTCGTCGCCGTCATCGGTCAGCACGATCACGACCTCGACCTTCTGGCCGGGCTCGAGACCGCGCAGGATGCGAGCCACGGCAGGCAGGCCGGTGATGTCGGCGACCAGCAGCTGCCAGCCCACCCCGGCCGGGGCGGCGTACAACCCGTGGGGCTCGATCAGCCCGACCCGGTCGCCCGGCCGGCACGTGCGGGCCCAGTCCGACCCGACGCCCTCGTCGTGCAGCGCGATGTCGAGGTCGATGCGGGTGTCGCCGTCGACGACCCGGTGGTCGGACACCGTGTAGACCCGCGGCTGGGGCTCGGCCGCTCCCTCGGGATACGTGATGTTCCAGTCGTCGTCGATCTCCGGGATCGCGAGCTCGGCGCCGGCCGGCGGGATCAGCACGCGGACGTACTCGTCGGGGATGCCGGTCGAGGCGAAGCCGTCGAGTCCTCCGAGCGTCACGGTGACCAGGTGCGCGGAGAGCCGTCGGCGCCCCAGCACCGTGGCGGCGTACGTCTTCACAGTCGCGTTCCCCTCGATCGATGACTTAGGCCAGCCTAACTTATGCCCGGTTGGTAGCGTGGCCCGGTGACGACACCTCCCCACCGCGGGCCCCTCAGCGTCCGGCCCATCAGCGCACCAGAGCACCTCGACTTCGTACGAAGTCGGGCCTCGGTGAGCTTCCTGCAGACCCCCGCGTGGGCGACCGTCAAGAACGACTGGCGCGGCGAGTCGATCGGCTGGTTCGACGGCAGCACGCTCGTCGGCGCCGGGCTCGTGCTCTACCGGCAGCTGCCGCGGGTCAAGCGCTACCTCGCCTACCTGCCCGAGGGCCCCGACATCGACTGGACGGACCCCGACCTCGGCCGCTGGCTGACACCGCTCGCCGCGCACCTCAAGCAGCAGCGCGCGTTCGGCATCCGCATGGGCCCGCCGGTCATCACCCGCCGCTGGCACGCCGCCACGATCAAGCAGGCGATCGCCGATCCGGTGCTCACGACCCTGTCGGACGTACCCGCCGACGTCAGCGACGACGACGCGCTCGGCGTCGCGACGGCGCTGACCCGGCTCGGCTGGAAGGAGATCCCGACCGAGAACGGGTTCTCCGCCGGCCAGCCGAAGTTCAACTTCCAGATCCCCCTCGCGGGGCGCTCCGAGGACGACATCCTCAAGGGCATGAACCAGCAGTGGCGCCGCAACATCAAGAAGGCCGCCAAGGCCGGCGTCGAGGTCGTACGCGGCGATCGTGGCGACCTGGCCGAGTTCCACCGTGTTTACGCCGAGACCGCCGAGCGCGATCACTTCACGCCGCGACCGCTGTCGTACTTCGAGCGCATGTGGGACGCGTTGACCGCCGAGGAGCCCGACCGGCTCGTGCTCTACCTCGCGCGACACGAGGGCGACCTGATCGCCGCGACCACGATGGTGCGGGTCGGCGAGCACGCCTGGTACTCCTACGGCGCATCCACCACGGCCAAGCGCGACGTCCGCGGCTCCAACGCTGTCCAGTGGCAGATGATCCGCGACGCGATGGCAGCAGGCGCCGCGGCGTACGACATGCGCGGCATCACCGAGACGCTCGACCCCGACGACTCGCACGTCGGGCTGATCCAGTTCAAGGTCGGCACCGGCGGCGAGGCGGTCGAGTACCTCGGCGAGTGGGACCTGCCGCTCAACCGTGCCCTGCACCTCGGCTTCACCCAATACCTGAAGAGGCGATGACGTGACCTTCGAGCTGGACATCGACGCCGACCGGTGGCGACGCGGCCTGCGTGCCGTCGTCGAGAGCACCCCTGGCATCGTCCCGGTCATCAAGGGCAATGGCTACGGCCTCGGCCGCGACCTGCTGGCCGGCGAGGCCAAGGATCTCGGGCTCGACCTGATCGCGGTCGGCACGTACGCCGAGGTGCCCGGCGCCCTGGCGGCGTTCGGCGGCGACGTCATGGTGCTGACGCCGTGGCGCCCGTTCTTCACCGATGTCATCCACGACGAGCGGATCATCCACACGGTCGGCCGGATCGAGGACATCGCCGCGCTCGCCGCCGGGCCCGACGCCACGGCGCGCGTGCTGCTCGAGGGCGAGACGTCGATGGCGCGGCACGGACTCGACCGCCACGAGCTCGCCGCGGCCGTCGCCGCCCTGGGCGACCTGCGGGTCGAGGGCTTCGCGATCCACCTGCCGATGGCCGGTGGCAACCTCCGCGAGGCCGAGAACTGGGCCGCCGCGCTCGAGGCCTCGCAGGTCGAGACGACGGCGTTCTACGTCTCACACCTGACCCCGGCCGAGCTGACGATCCTGCGCGAGCGCCGTCCGCAGCTGGACATCCGGCCGCGCATCGGCACAGCGTTGTGGCTGGGCGATCTCGGCGCCCTGACCGTACGCGCGACCGTCCTCGACACCCATCTCGTGGCACGCGGCGAACGCGTCGGCTACCGACAGCGGCCGATGCCCCGCGACGGCTACCTGCTGATCATCTCCGGCGGCACCAGCAACGGCATCGGGCTCGAGGCCCCCAAGTCCTCGGCCGGCGTGGTGCAGCGCGGCAAGTCACTCGCCAAGGGCGGGCTCGAGGCCGCCGGGTTCTCCCTGTCGCCGTTCATGATCGACGGCAAGCAGCGCTGGTTCGCCGAGCCGCCGCACATGCAGGCGAGCATGGTCTTCCTGCCGGCATCCGCGCACGTACCGCAGGTCGGCGACCGCGTCGACGTGGCGGTGAGGTTCACCACCGCCACGTTCGACGCCATCAACCTGCTCTAGCCAAGCCGAGTGACTGGTGCGACCGGTTCTTCGTCGTCCCGCCTGCGGCCCAGGCCGATCATGCCCGCGAGGACAGGAAGCAAGACCCAGCCACCGTCCGGCGGCGGCAACGTGCAGGGCCCCAAGGGTGCGTTCCACGTGCCGCCCGCCGCTTCGCATTCCTTCTGGTTCGACGGAGGCTCCGTCGGCTGCTCACACGGACCGTTGCCGGGTTCGGTCGGGCATTCGTCCTTGGTCCTCGGCTCGCAGCCCATGTTGCCGTCCGGCTGCTCGTTCGGCCCGCACACCTTCTGTGTCGGCTTGGGCAACGGGACGCACTTGGTCTTGTCGTCGTTCAGCTGCTCGTCCTTGTCGCACTTGGGCGGCGGCTTCTTGTAGTTCGTGCCCTTGGTCGACTTGATGTTCGCCGGCTTCGGGAACGCCCCACACTCCGTGCCCTCGAGCGCGGAGTTCATGTACGTCTGGAACGTCTTCGCCGGGATCTGGCCGCCGAAGAACGGGTTCATGTAACCCTCGAGATCGCCGTTGCCGAGCTCGCCGCGGTTGTACATCACGGCGGTCGCGAGCTTGGGCGTGTAGCCGGCGAACCACGACGACGAGACGTGCTGGTCGTCCGAGGGTCCGGCAGTCGCCGTCCCGGTCTTGCCGGCCGTCGGACAGATCGTCCTGGCGTTCGACCCCGTGCCGTTCGCCCCTGAGTTGACGACCTTCTGCATCGCCGCGATCGTGTCTGCCGCGACATCCTTGGGGATCGTCTGCTCGGTCTCGACCTTGTGCTTGTGCAGCGACGTGCCGCGGAAGTCCTTGACCGACTGGATGACGTACCAATCGGCCCGCTTGCCCTCGGCGGCGATCGTGGCGTACGCATTGGCCATGTCGACCGGGGCGACGGGGAAGTAGCCGAGCGGGGTGACCAACGGCGGCCCCGACTCGCGAATCGGGTCGAGGATCGACGTCGGGATGCCGGCCTGCTCGGCCGCGTCCAGGGTCTTGACCGGTCCGTCCTTCATCTGGTCCATCAGGTCGACGAACGCGGTGTTGACGGACTTCTGCGTCGCGAACTCCAACGGAACACTGCCGAAGGACTGACCCCCGCTGTCGCCCTGGTTCTCGGTGACCTGCTTGCCGTCGATCGTGAGCGGCGAGGAACCGTTGAGCTTGGTCTTGAGGCTGTAGCCGTTCTCGAGCGCCGCGATGACCGAGAACACCTTGAACGTCGATCCGGGCTGCGTGCCCGAGGTCGCCCAGTTGACCTGGTTCTTGAGGTAGTCACGACCGGCGTACATCGCCTGTACGGCACCCGTGCCCGGTTTGATCGAGACCAGGGACTGGTGCAGCTCGTTCTTGCCCGCCGGACGATGCGCCTTGATCGCCGCGATCGCTTCCTTCTGCTTGCGGTAGTTGAAGGTCGTCACGATCCGGAGACCGTTGCCGTCGATCTCTTCCGGAGTGAACTCCAGGGCATCCATCTGCTTCTTGACGAGATCCAGCAGGTAGCCCTTGGAGCCGCTGTAGCGGTTGATCTCCCGCTTCTTCGCGAACTTCGGCAGGTGGTCGTCGAACTTCGCCGCCTGCTCAGCGGTGATGGCGCCGTCGTCGACCATGCCCTTGAGCACGTAGCGGAAGCGCGGACCGATCCGCTCCTCCGCGCCCTCGGTGTAGGGGTCGTAGTAGCTCGGGCTGTTGATGATCGTCGCGAGCATCGCGGACTGCGCGTAGTTGAGCTGCGAGGCGGGCTTGTCGAAGTACGTCTTCGCCGCGACCTCCACACCGTAGGCGCCGTTGCCGAAGTAGATCGTGTTGAGGTAGCCCTCGAGGATCTCCTTCTTGTCCATCTGGTTGTGGATCTTGATCGAGAGGATCGCTTCCTTGATCTTCCGCTTGTAGGACTGCTCCTGCGTCAGATAGAGGATCTTGACGTACTGCTGCGTGATCGTGGAGCCGCCGCCCTGGATCTCACCGCTCGTGGCGTTGTTGCGCGCCGCACGGATGATGCCCTTGATGTCGATGCCGCGGTTGGAGTAGAAGGAGCGGTCCTCGGCGGCGATGGCCGCGGCCTGCATCGAGGCGGGGATGTCCTCGATCGAGATGCTCTCGCGGTCCTGTGTCGCGAACGTCCCGAGCTGGTGCTTGCCGTCGGAGTAGTAGACCTTGGTGGTCTGCGTCTGGAACGCGGCATTGGCGCTGGGGATGCTGATGGTCTGGTAGAGGATGAAGAACGTCGCCGCGCCGAACAGCACGCCGAGCACGCCCAGCAGGGCTCCCCACCGGATCGTCGCGAGCCACCACGGGCCTTGGCCACCGATCTTTCGAGCGATCGCCTTGAGTCGCCCGCCGCCCGCGTGGGGGCTCGGCGCTTTCTTCCGCTGTGCTGGCAAGGGTCCGTCTACCTCCATGGGGATCCCGGGATCGGATCCGTCAACGACCAAGTGTGCCGAACCTACCTGAGGATTGGTTAATCGACGGGGGCCACGTGTGCTGGGTCACGAACACCGGGGTGTTGCCGATACACCAGTTAGATGTATCGTTCCGATATACGAACAAATGCATGACTTTGTCAGGACGGGTACATGACACGACGCGGCGCGGCACTCGAGGTGGCGGTCCTTGGACTGCTCCACGATGCCCCGATGCACGGCTACGAGCTGCGCAAGCAGGTCAACGCCCTGCTCGGCTGGGGCCGCATCCTGTCCTACGGCACGCTCTACCCCTGCCTCAAGGCGCTCGGCAAGTCCGGCTACATCGTGGCCGACGAAACCGCAGAGCCCGAGGGCCGGGGACGCCGCGCACGCATCGTCTACAAGCTCACCGCCGAAGGCAAGGAACACTTCAGCCAGGCACTCGAGGACTCCGGTCCGTCGACGTGGGACGACGAGACGTTCGGCGTACGGTTCGCGTTCTTCGCGCGCACCGATGCCGCCTCCAGGGTTCGCATCCTCGAGGGACGACGAAGCCGACTGGAGGAGCGTCTCGACCACGTCCGCAAGGCAGCACAGCGGAAGCGCGATCGGGTCGACTCCTACACGTTGGAGCTGCAGAGGCACGGGCTGGAGTCGGTCGAGCGCGAGGTCAAGTGGTTGACCGAGCTGATCGACCGCGAGCGCTCCGGCGGCTATCCAGACGCAGACAGCACCACCAGCACAGACCTCAACACGACCGAGAAGTGAACACATCAATGAAGGAGAACCCATGGGTTCGGTACGCGTAGCAATTGTGGGTGTGGGCAACTGCGCCACGTCCCTGATCCAGGGCGTCGAGTACTACAAGGACGCTGACCCCACAGCCAACGTCCCCGGGCTGATGCACGTCGAGTTCGGCCAGTACCACGTCAAGGACATCGAGTTCGTCGCCGCGTTCGACGTCGATGCCAAGAAGGTCGGGTTCGACCTCTCCGAGGCCACGCAGGCCAGCGAGAACAACACGATCAAGATCGCCGACGTGCCGCCGACCGGCGTCATCGTCCAGAAGGGCAACACGCTCGACGGCCTGGGCAAGTACTACCGCGAGACCATCGAGGAGTCGGACGCCCCGGCGGTCGACATCGTGCAGGTCCTCAAGGACACCAAGGCCGACGTCCTCGTCTCCTACCTCCCGGTGGGCTCCGAGGAGGCCGACAAGTTCTACGCGCAGTGCGCGATCGACGCCAATGTCGCGTTCGTCAACGCGCTGCCGGTGTTCATCGCGTCCGACCCCGAGTGGGCCAAGAAGTTCGAGGACGCCGGTGTCCCGATCATCGGCGACGACATCAAGAGCCAGGTCGGCGCGACCATCACGCACCGCGTCATGGCCAAGCTGTTCCAGGACCGTGGCGTCGTGCTCGACCGCACGTACCAGCTCAATGTCGGCGGCAACATGGACTTCAAGAACATGCTCGAGCGCGAACGCCTCGAGTCCAAGAAGATCTCGAAGACCCAGGCCGTGACGTCGAACCTGAACCACGACCTCGGTGCCAAGAACGTCCACATCGGCCCGAGCGACTACGTCCAGTGGCTCGACGACCGCAAGTGGGCGTACGTACGCCTCGAGGGTCGCGCGTTCGGTGACGTCCCCCTCAACCTCGAGTACAAGCTCGAGGTCTGGGACTCGCCCAACTCGGCCGGCATCATCATCGACGCCATCCGTGCGGCGAAGATCGCCAAGGACCGTGGCATCGGCGGCGCCCTGCTGTCGGCGTCGTCCTACCTGATGAAGTCGCCCCCGGAGCAGCGTCCCGACGACCTCGGTCGCGAGATGCTCGAGAAGTACATCCGCGGTGAGGTCGACCGCTAAGCAGCACCCGTACGTCGGAGGGCCGGTCCCGTGGGGGCCGGCCCTTCGTCATGCCCGGAGCAGCCGGGCGAAGGTGTGGCGCATCAGCTCGGTGGCGTCGGCTGCGTCGCGACCGAGGTCGTCGCGGGCGAAGGACCAGGTCATGCCGCTCGCCGCCGCCATGAGGCCGAGGCACAGTGCGCCGTCCACACCGCCCGCGGCTTCCAGCTCGGCCGGGAACGTCTCGAGCAGGTCACGTCGAAGACGCCGGATGAGCTCACGACGCGCCGCGGCCAGGGCAGGCGAGAAGGGCTCACCCAGCGCCGCTGACCGTGCCGCCGGCGCCAGGTGCTCGAGACGGAGGGCGTGCTGCCGGCAGAACTGGTCGATCCGGTCACCCAGCGGGAGCGACGGGTCGATCGCCTGGCGCAGCGCGGCATCCGCGTCGAGCCAGTACGCCGTCGTCGCCTCGAGCAACGTCTCGAGATCCTTGAAGTTGAGCCACAGCGTGCGCAATGACACCCCGGCCCGCTCGGCGATGACCTTGGCCGTCGGTTTCAGCACGCCCTCGCGCAGGAGCTCGGCATGCGCCTCGACGATCGCCTCGCGAGTACGCTCGCCGCGGGCGATCCGGCCGTCGCTGTGACGCTGCACCTCGACCGCCTCGTTGTTCGCCACACCTCACAGTATGGCGACACCTCGGTCGTCGAGTGGGCCGAGGAACGAGGCCCGGCTGCTCGACCG
>NZ_JAKFCB010000006.1:0-3160 GCF_036676885.1 Aeromicrobium sp. | reverse complement strand
CGAAGAGGCCCGTCAGGCCGCCTACGCCGTCACCGGCTACGGCGACTACGACTACGGCTTCGGCGCCCCGGACTCCGCTCCGGTGCAGCTGGATGACTTCGACTTCACGTCGTACGAGAAGTAGCTCAGCACCAACCAGCAGCCCCCGGCCATCGGCCGGGGGCTTCTGCGTTGCCTACAGCCCGCTCCTGCGCAGCAGGTCGGCCATCTGGCGGCCCGTGGACCGGGCATGGGCCGAGGTCTCGTAGAAGTGTCGATGGGTGTCGGACAGGGGCCCGTCGTAGCCACCGGGCGGCCAGTTGCAGATCTCGTCACCCGCGGTGCAGAACGTGATCGTCCGGTCCCGCAAGGCGAAGTCGACAGCGGCGCCGGCCCCGAACTTGCCGGGTCCCGGTGCCGCCTTCCCGTACGTCCACGAGGCGATCGCGTCCGATGGGTCGCGGATCGGGTCGGCGATCAGCGCGACCAGCGCGATCCGCCTGGCCGACTCGGCCGGAAGGTCGGCGGCGAGCTCGTGCACGACCTGCGCGCCCTGGCTGAAGCCCACGAGGGCGACCCGGCTGTCCGGGCATCGCCGGGCGAGCTCGGCGATGCGGTCCCGGGTCCGGGCCATGCCGTCCTCGACGTTGCCCCGGTGGAAGTCGCTGGTGGGCGCGGCCTCCGCACGGTAGGGGATGCCCTCGAGCCGAATCGTCGTCTCGGACTTCCGATGCAGGTCGGCGGACATCGCACGTACGGACGCGAGGATCTCCTGGCCGGCGCCGTGGTTCTTGTCCGCGGCCTGGCCCGCCCCGCGCAGCGCCAGGACGATGAGGTCCGCGCACCCGGTCGTGACCAGGAGTGGTGCCGAGGCTTTGGCAGTACGCGTGGACGAGGGTGCCGGCTCGTTGGTGGATGGGGGCCCGACGTCGGGGCTCGACGTCGAGCATCCCGCGGCGAGGAGCAGGGCGAGCAGCGCGACGCCGCGGGTTGCGTGGCGTGTCACCGGTTCGTCGGCTTGGCGTTGCTCGTCATGACGGAGGGGTCACCTGGCTGCTTGGGGCTCCGCGGGTCTTCGGTCCGGCGGAAGAGCCAGGTCAGCTTGGGCTCGAAGATCGGCCGGAACACCGTGGCGATCGGCTTGGTCATCAGGAGGTTGGACACCACGACGGCGACCAGGGTGCAGCCGATCACCGCGCCGACGCCGAACTTGTCGATGCGGTCGAAGACCTCGAACTGGTATTGGAGGTACAGGATGATGTAGCCGTGGATCAGGTAGCAGTAGAACGTACGCCCGCCGAACGCCGTGGTCCACGAGCGCCGGCGCGGAACGAGTGACAGGGCGGCGAAGGTCAGCAGGAAGCCGATCACCAGCAGCTCGGCACGTTGGGTGATGCCCTCGATCGCGGTGGCCTTGAGCGGGTTCTCGTCGTAGCGCTGCTTCCACAGCAACCAGTCGGTCGTCCAGTTCTTGGAGTAGACGTAACAGATCAGCAGCGCCGAGCCGAGCACCACGACGGACGCGGCACGGATGCGCGGGGTGGTGAGTCGCTCGAAGCGTTCGCGGCTCATGTGCAGCCCGACGACGTAGAACGGCAGGAAGCCGAGGATCTTGGGCAGCGCCAGGACGTTGGGGACCTCGATCAACCCGACCAGCAGCGAGATCACGATCGAGGTCGTGATGGGGTATTTCAGCGCCCGCCAGATCGGGGTCGTGAGGCGCCACACGAACAGTGCCGCCATGAACCAGGCGAGCCACTGCGGCGACAGGATCATGAGCGGGTCGGGCTCGCCGATGTAGTGCCGGGTGATCAGCTGCATCGTGGTCTCGACCAGCAGGTACGGCACGACCAGCGTGCTCACGATCCGGCGTACCTGGCGGGCGTCGCCCATGTAGCGCCGGGCGGTGTAGCCCGAGATCAGGATGAAGAACGGCATGTGGAACGAGTAGATCCACACGTAGACCCCGCGCGCCGAGTCCATGTCGGTGAACTGCGTGAGGGAGTGGCCGATCACCACCAGGAGCATGACCCAGTAGCGGGCGTTGTCGAGATATGCCACGCGCTCCTTGGCCGGAGACGTGGTGACGGGCAACGGTTCGAGGGCGCTCATTGTGATTGACTCTATAAGCACTGTCTGAACGTGCACTGTGACGAATCAGTGGGGAGCACGCGTGGTCGACCCGTTCCGCACCCAGCGACTGGGTGCGTACGCCGTCGTGGTCGACCGGGACCGCCTGTTGCTGACCCGCATCTCGCCCATCGGATATCCCGCCGGCGCCTGGACGCTGCCCGGTGGCGGAGTGGACCACGGCGAGTCGCCGCACGACACCGTACGCCGGGAGCTCTACGAGGAAGCCGGCCTCGAGGCGATCACGACTCGCCTCGTCGACGTCCACCACGTGCACATCGTCGAGGTGGGCCGAGGCGACCAGTACGAGGACTACCACGGTGTCCATCTGCTGTACGCGGTCGAGGTCGACGTGACGATCGAGCCACACGTCGTCGATGTCGACGGCACGACCGACCTGGTCCGCTGGGTCCCGATCGACGAGATCGGCTCAGCGACCGCTCCGGTGCTCCCCATGGTGACCCATGCGGTCGAGCACCTGGATCAGTTCGTCGGCGGCTCGTAGAACAGCACGGTGTAGTTGCCGCGTGCCGACAGGACGTAGGTCGCGCGCGCCAGGGCGCCGGTCTTGGTCCGGGTCGTGTAGGTCGTGCTGACCTCGTTGAGGTCCTCGACGACGTCCTTGGTGATCTGGCCGTTGGGGCTGTTGCCCAGGACGTACTGCTCGGCGGTGACGTCGGCGTCGACCGCTCGCTTGGCCGTGATGACGACGAACCTGGGGCGGTAGCCGCTGAGCAGGATCGTCGCGCTGGTGGGCGCCGTCCACCCGTTGAGCAGCTCGCTGGTGGCGGGGGCGTCCTCGTCCATCTTGGGCCAGATGAGACCCGACTTCTCGGGTTCGGAGTCGATGCCCTTGACGTCGTCGAGCGAGTTGGACTCCCGCGACAACTGGCCGGTTCGCGGGTCGCCGACGTACTCGACGGAGAGAGTCATGACCGGCCGGGTCAGGTCCGACGGACCCGACGTGCGGGTCTGGAGGTTGCCGGGATCGACCGTCATGACGACCCGGATCTCACGGTCGCCCTGGGCGACGCCCTGGACGACGAGCCGG
>NZ_JAKFCB010000005.1:0-4115 GCF_036676885.1 Aeromicrobium sp. | reverse complement strand
GCCCGGGAGACCCGCTCCGGCATGCGGTCGCCGATGATCGCGGCCGCAGCACGTGGTGACGTGTCGAGCATGACGATGTCGGCCGGGCCGATCCGGTCGAGCGAGTCCACCCTGACGCCGGTCTCGAACGTCACGCCCTGCCCGGTCGCCAGCTCGATGACCGCTCGGGTGATCTCGCCGGTGCCGCCCTCGGCGACCGGCCAGCCCAGGGCGTGAGCGGATGCGCCGAGCGCCACGGGGATCGACGAGGACAGGACTCCGGAGAACGGCCGGAACGTGTGCGCCGCCGCGCCCGCGAACAGCCCTCTGGCCTCGGGGGTCTCCCAACGCCGAGCCAGCACCGGGACGGGCAGTGCGGCGTACGCGCCGAACCTCGCGAGCTGGATCGGATGCGCGGGCAGGCGAACGACCGGCTGGAGGATGTCGTCGGTGAGCGTGCCGAACCGTTCGGCCAGCGGCCCGAACAGGCGCTTCCAGGACCGACCATCCGCCCCGAGGCCGGTCGCCGTGGTGTCGACCGACCGCCACACCGCGGCGCCGCGGCCGTCGTCCAGCGGGTGGCTGAACTGCACCTCGGGCCAGCGCCACACCAGGCCGGCGGCCGCGAGGTCGAACTCCTTGGCGAATGCCGAGCCGACCGCGAGCGGATGGATCGCCGAGCAGTCATCGTGCACCAGGCCGGACAGCGTGAGCTCGCTGGACCGGGCACCGCCGCCGAGCCGGTCCGCCGCTTCCAGGACCGTGACGTCGACGCCTGCCGCGGCGAGGGTGAGGGCGGCGGCGAGGCCGTTGGGACCACTACCGACGACGGTGGCTGTCGTCACGCAGCCAGTATGCCGCTCGCGATCGTGGCGTGTACGACGCTCAGCCGCGAGACGGGACCCCGAGGTCCGCGATGAGCTCGAGCACCTTCCGCTCGATCTCGTCGCGGATCGGGCGCACGGCGTGCAGGTCGAGCCCGGCGGGATCGTCGAGCTCCCAGTCCTCGTACCGCTTGCCGGGGAAGTAGGGGCACTCATCGCCGCATCCCATCGTCACCACGACGTCGGCGGCCTTGAGAACCTCGGTGGTCCATGGCTTGGGGAACTCCGTCGAGATGTCGATGCCCCGTTCGAGCATCGCGTCGATCGCGGCTGTGTTGATGGACTCGGCGGGATGGGAGCCCCCGGACCACGCAATCGCTGCGTCGCCCGCGTGATGCGCGAAGAATCCGAGCGCCATCTGGGACCGTCCGGAGTTGTGCGTGCAGAGGAACAGGACGACCGGCGTCCCGTCGCGATGCCGACCCTCGACGCGGGCGAGCGCGGTGAGGCGCTGTCGGGCGAACCTCCCAGCCAGCAGCGGGAGGTAGTTGGCGTCCTTCGCGTGGCCGGCCAGCTCCGCGTACGAGTGGTCGAGGAACGTCTTGATCGTCTCGTCGTCGAAGGTCGGGCCGAAGTCGGAGGTGAGGGAGCGGAGGACGGACGCGAGGGCCGCCTCCTGGTCCAGCGCGATCGGAGTGGCGGCGTTCATGTCGGTGTTCCCTTCAGGAGGCGAGCAGGCGGGGTGCGAGGTTGGTGACGCGCCGCTCGATCTCGGCGTATGCGAGGTCGAACGCGGCGTCGTCGCCCTGGGTGACGGGGTCCGGAACGGACCAGTGGAGGTCGACGGTCGAGCCGAGCTCCTCGTAGGCGTTGTCGCAGACCGCGATGACGAAGTCGTCATCGGCGGTGACATCGGAGAACATGCGGGGTTTCGCCGAGACGAGCTTCAGCGAGCGCCGGTGGGCCACGGCCCGGGCGCCGTCGGCGACGTGTTCGGCCGGCCGGGTGCCGGCAGACGCGACCGGCACATCGCTCGTACGGCGCCACAGTGCCGCGGCGAGCTGCGATCGTGCCGAGTTGGCCGAACAGACGAACAGGACCCGGCCCACGCGTACTTCCTCGGCCCGCTCCTGCTCGACGAGGGACGAGTCGAGGAGCGTCAGGTACGTACGCCGGCGATCACCCTCGGAGCGGCGACGGGTCACGAGGCCGGCGTCCTCGAGCACCTTGAGGTGATGGGCGAGGAGATTGGACGGCAGTCCGACGATGGCCTGGAGCTCGCTGGGCGAGCGGTCCCCGAGCGCGAGCTCCTCGACCACCGCAAGGCGCGCCACGTCGGCGAGGGCGGCGTGCCGTGCCGCTCGCGCTTCAAGACTTGATCGCTCAGTAATCATTGAGTCGAGTTTGACTGAGTGATCCGTTGACGTCAAGATGTGACTGTGACGAATCCCGACACCGCCCCTCCGGCCATCGCTCCGCAGCCGTTGGGCCGGCGACTGCTCGCCGAGTTCCTCGGCACCGGGCTCCTCGTCACCGTCGTGGTGGGTTCGGGCATTGCCGCAGCCGAGCTCTCCCCGGACGACATCGGCCTGCAGCTCCTCGAGAACAGCATGGCGACGGTGTTCGGGCTCGCGGTCCTGATTCTCATGCTCGGGCCGGTCTCCGGCGCGCACTTCAATCCCGTGGTCACGGTGGCGGACTGGTTCCTGTCCCGCCGCGATCCCGAGGGCTTCTCGGCGGGTCACATCGCGCCGTACGTCGCCGCGCAGGGTGCAGGTGCCATCGCGGGCGCTCTGCTGGCCAACGCGATGTTCGACGTCGGCACGACGCTTTCCGAGCACGAGCGCGCCAGCGGCGGACACCTGCTCGGTGAGGTCGTGGCAACGGCCGGCCTGATCCTGCTGATCTTCGCCCTGGTGCGGTCCGATCGCACCGCTGTGGTCGCGCCGGCGGTCGGTGCCTACATCGGGGCGGCGTACTGGTTCACCAGCTCGACATCATTTGCCAACCCCGCCGTCTCCCTCGGTCGAGCGTTCTCGGACACGTTCGCCGGCATCGCGCCGAGCTCGGTCCCGGCGTTCGTCCTCGCTCAGATCGTCGGAGGGGCGATCGGCGTCGTCCTGGTTCTCACGCTCTACCCCTCGCAGGCGGTCACGCCGCACACCCATCAAGGAGAGTCCCATGTCTGATCGCCCCACCGTGCTGTTCGTCTGCGTCCACAACGCCGGCCGCTCCCAGATGGCGGCGGGCTTCCTGCAGGCGCTCGGAAAGGGCCGGATCGACGTACGTTCGGCCGGATCGATGCCGGGCGATGCGATCAACCCCGTCGCGGTCGAGGCCATGGCCGAGGTCGGCGTCGACATCGCCGGTGAGCAGCCCAAGAAGCTGACCGACGACGCGGTCGTCGCCTCCGACGTCGTCATCACGATGGGCTGCGGCGACGAGTGCCCGTACTTCCCCGGCAAGCGTTATGAGGACTGGGTCCTCGACGACCCGGCCGGCCAGGGCATCGAGTCGGTCCGCCCGATCCGGGACGAGATCAAGGCCCGCGTCGAGCGGCTGATCGAGTCGCTCGAGCCCGAGCTGAGCTGATCCTCCGAGCTCGCCAGCGACGACCAGGCGTAGTACCATCGCCGAATGGCGATGATATTGGACGAATCGGATGCTGCGGTCGA
Organism: Aeromicrobium sp.; assembly: GCF_036676885.1. Taxonomy (GTDB): domain Bacteria; phylum Actinomycetota; class Actinomycetes; order Propionibacteriales; family Nocardioidaceae; genus Aeromicrobium. The sequence goes on along the minus strand of NZ_JAKFCB010000005.1, from coordinate 637 downwards.
CCCGTTGGAGGCAGCCTCTTGCCTGTTCCACGGGTTCAGCGATTCGTCCCGGCTTCGCATCCTCCAGCACCTCCTGCTGGGCGAGCACCGTGTCGTCGAGCTGACCGAGCACCTCGGCCTGGCGCAGTCCACGGTCTCCAAGCACCTCGCGTGCCTCCGGGACTGCGGCCTCGTGACGTCGCGTCCGGTTGGCCGGGCGTCGATGTTCAGCGTCACGCATCCCGAGGCGACGACGCAGCTGCTGGCCGCGGCCGAGCGGCTCCTCGACGTCACGGGCTACGCCGTCACGCTGTGCCCCAACCACGGACTGGATGCTCATGCCTGAGCACATCACGCTGGTCGACCGGGCTGCCCTCGGCCGCCGGGCCAGGCTGCTGGCCGTGCTGTCGGTGACCTACAACCTGATCGAAGGGGTCATCGCGATCGCCGCCGGCATCGCGGCGAGCTCGGTCGCCCTCGTCGGATTCGGCCTCGACTCCGCCGTCGAGGTCTCGAGTGGCTTGATCATCCTGTGGCAGTTCTCCCACCGGATCCCCGAGTCCCGCGAGCGCCAGGCGCTCCGGCTGCTCGCGGTCTCGTTCTTCGCCCTGGCGGCGTACGTCGGGTTCGAGTCGGCACGAGCTCTGCTCACCGGCGC
>NZ_JAKFCB010000004.1:0-11543 GCF_036676885.1 Aeromicrobium sp. | reverse complement strand
GACGTGTGACCGGCGGTCCCACCGCCGGCAAGCAACGCACGCACTGGTTCAGCTCCTCCGTGAGACTCGGCCCCGCGCACGGTTGGCGCGGCCGGCGGCAAGGGCTCGCCGGGCTCCGGGTTCGGTCTTGGCACAGTTAATCAGAACGCCCATGGCGACCAGTGTCACCAGGAGGCTCGAGCCGCCGTAGGAGATCAGGGGCAGCGGGATCCCGATGACCGGGAGCAGCCCCAGCACCATGCCGATGTTGATGACGGCCTGCGACATGATCCAGATCGTGATGCCGGCAGCGGTGTAGCGGACGAACGGGTCGTCGGTGCGGCTGGCGATGCGGATGCCGGCGAAGGCCAGCACGATGAACAGCACCAGGACGACGAACGTGCCCAGCAGACCCAGCTCCTCGCCGATGACCGAGAGGATGAAGTCGGTGTGGGCCTCCGGCAACGAGCCCCACTTCTGCCGGCTCCCGCCGAGGCCGACGCCCCAGAATCCTCCGCGGGCGAGCGCCATGCTGCTGTGGATCGACTGGAACCCGGCGTTGTCGGGATCGGCGAGCGGATCGGTGAAGTTGAGCAGGCGGGCCACCCGGTGCGGCGCCGTCGCGACGAAGAACACGAGCACGACGAAGATGCCAGCGATGACGGCGCTCATCTGCTTGGCCGGCAGCCCGGCGACCCAGAGCATCCCGCCGATCAGCGCGAACAGCACCAGGGCCGTGCCGAGGTCGTGCTGACCCACGACGAGGGCGGCGACAGCACCCGCGACCGGCACCATCGGCGTGAGGACGTAGCGCGGGGTGCCGAGGTACTTCTGCCGGCGGGCGTAGAGGTCGGCGATCCACAGGACCACCGCGAGCTTGGCGAACTCCGACGGCTGCACCTGGAAGCCGCCCGGGAGGGCCAGCCAGTTGCGGTTGCCGTTGACGTCGACGCCGATGAAGAACGTGGCACCGATGAGCGCGACGGTGCCCAGCAGGAACGGCATGATCAGCTTGCGGAGCACCCGGAGCGGGATGCGTGCCGCAATGACGGCACCGATCACCCCGAGCACGGCGAAGATCAGCTGCCGCTCGACGATCGCGAACGAGTTGCCGTAGCTCCGGAGCGCATAGACCGAGCTGGCGCTCAGCACCATGATCAGGCCCAGGCCGAGCAGCAGGGCGGTCGATCCGAGCACCAGCTGGTAGGACGCGAGGGGACGCTCGAGCGTACGCCTGGCGGCCTCGATGATCGCCGGCGATCGACGTTCGGCGGTGGAAGTCATGTACGACTGCTCCGCGTCATGATGGTCCTCTGCCTCGGGGAAGGAAGGTTCAGGATCTGTCGCGCAACCGGTGCACCGCCGCGGCGAAGCTGTCGCCCCGTGCGGAGTAGTTGCGGAACTGGTCCATGGATGCGGCACCGGGGGCCAGCAGCACGGTGTCGCCCTCACGGGCGAGCGATGCCGCGACCTCGACGACGCGATCCATGGGATCAGTCTCCCCGGTGTCGACCTCGACGACGGGCACATCAGGCGCGTGTCGCGCGAGCGCCTCGGCGACGAGTCCGCGGTCGCGGCCGACCAGAACCGCTGCTCGGAGGCGGTCACGGGTCGCGATCACGAGGTCGTCGAAGCTCGCACCCTTGGCCAGCCCGCCGGCGACCCAGACGACGTGCTCGAAGCTCTGCAGCGACGCCTGGGCGGCGTGCGTGTTGGTGGCCTTGGAGTCGTCGACCCAGCGGACTCCCCCGATGCGGGCGACCTCGGCGATGCGGTGCGCATCGGGTTTGAAGGACCGGAGCCCGTCCCGTACGGCTCGAGGAGCCACCCCGTGCGCCCGTGCCAGTGCGGCCGCGGCGAGCGCGTTGGCGACGTTGTGGGGTGCCGGGAGCTCCCCCTCGGCAGGTGCCAGGTCGTGGATGCTGCCGAGCTCGGCGGCGGTCGAGAGCCGTCCGGCGATGAAGGCGCGATCGGCGATCGCGTCGTCGACGAGGCCGATCATGCCCGGCGCGGGGATGCCGAGGGTGAAGCCGATCGCCCGGCATCCCTCGATGACGTCGGCCTCCTCGACGAGCCGCTCGGTCTCGGGCTCCTGCACGTTGTAGACGCAGGCCAGCTGCGTACGGTCGTAGATCCGCGCCTTGTCGGCGGTGTAGGGCTCCATCCCCCCGTGCCAGTCGAGATGATCGGGCGCCAGGTTGAGCACGACGCTTGCCTCGGCCGAGATCGACGAGCTCCAGTGCAGCTGATAGCTGGACAGCTCGACGGCCAGGACGTCGAACGGCTCGGGGTTCATGACCGCCTCGAGCACGGGCGTCCCGACGTTGCCGACCGCGAGCGCGTTGAGGCCCTCGGCGCGCAGGATCGACTCGAGCATCTGCACCGTCGTGGTCTTGCCGTTGGTGCCGGTCACGGCGAGCCAGGGCGCAGCGCCCTCGCCGCGCAGGCGCCAGGCGAGCTCGACCTCACCCCATACCGGGATGCCACGGCCGGCGGCCTCGACGAGGAGCGGCGTGCCGGGTCCCCAGCCAGGGGACGTGACGACCAGGTCGATGTCGTCGGGGAGGTCTGCGGTCGAGCCGGGCCCCAGGCGTACGTCGACGCCGAGGATCTCCAGGAGGGTCGCCTTCTCGCGAAGACCGTCGTCGTCGCCGTCGTCGAGCACGATGACCGAGGCGCCGAGGTGCTGCAGCGTGTCAGCGGCGGCGAACCCGCTGACGCCGAGGCCGCCGACGACGGCCCGGATGCCTTCCCACGACGACTCCCGGCCCAGGGTGTCGACGGCCGTCATGCCATGGCCCCCATGAAGAACCAACGATACGGAGGCCCCGGCATGACAGCACCCTTGTTCGCTCGCTGGCGCTCGCTCATGTGCCGGTGACCCACTCGGCGTAGAAGATGCCGAGTCCGGCCGCGACGCACAGGCCGCTGATGATCCAGAACCTGACGACGATCGTGATCTCGGCCCAGCCCAGCAGCTCGAAGTGGTGCTGGAGCGGGGCCATGCGGAAGATCCGTCTGCCCCCGCTGAGCTTGAAGAACCCGACCTGCAGGATCACCGACGCCGTGATGGCGACGAACAGGCCGCCGATGACGACCAGCAGCAGCTCGGTGCGGGTCATGAGGGCGAATCCGGCCATCGCACCGCCCAGCGACAGCGAGCCGGTGTCACCCATGAAGATCTTGGCCGGCGACGCGTTCCACCACAGGAACCCGAAGCACGCACCGGTGAGAGCGGAAGCCACCACGGCCAGGTCGAGCGGGTCACGCACCTCGTAGCACTTCGCGCCGGCGTTGATCGCCGAGCAGTTCTGGTTGCTCTGCCAGATGTTGATGATGACGAACGCGCCGAACACCATCACCGAGGCGCCCGTGGCAAGGCCGTCGAGGCCATCGGTGAGGTTCACGCCGTTGCTGGTGCCGGCGATCATCACGAGCACCCAGACCACGAGCAGGGCCGTGGGCAGCTCAGGACCGTTGAAGTCGCGTGTGAACGAGATGAAATGAGTGATCGGCGTCTCGCCGGTGTCGTCCTCCCAGCCGATCGCCAGCCAGGCGAAGATGAGCCCGACGACCACCTGGCCGATGAACTTGGCCTTGCTGCGGAGCCCGAGGTTGCGCTGCTTGAAGACCTTGATGAAGTCGTCGAGGAAGCCGATGGCGCCCAGGCCCGTGAACAGGAACAGCAGCAGCAGGGCGGACGCGCTGGGCTCCCAGCCGGGCTTGAAGTCGGTGGAGATGCCCGTGACGAGCTTGGCCGTGAAGTACGCGACGAGCACCGACGCGATGACGACGAGCCCGCCCATCGTCGGCGTGCCGCGCTTGGTGTGGTGCGACGTGGGACCGTCGTCCCGGATGAGCTGGCCATATCCCTTCTTGACCAGGACCGAAATCGCGAAACGGGTGCCGATGAGGGTCCCCAGAAGGGACAGTGCTCCTGCGATCAGGATGGCCTTCATCGGGTGACTGGTCCTTTCCCCGGGCGGTTGGGCATACTCGGTCGAGTATGCCGTCAGCCCTGCACAAGCGCGTTCGCGACCCGCTCGAGGCGGCCGCCCCTCGATGCTTTCACAAGAACCACCTCGTCCCCAGACAGGCTCGCGGACAGTGTGCGGACGGCCACATCGACATCGTCTGCGCGCACCGCGATCCCGCCGGCGCCCTCGGCGATGCCGCGAGCGCCCTCGCCGACGACCACGACCTTCGTGAAGCCGAGCTCCGCCGCGAGCCGGCCGATCTCGACGTGCGCGTCATGGCTGTCGGCGCCGAGCTCGAGCATCTCGCCCAGCACCGCGACCGCACGTCCCTCACCGATGGCCGCAATCGCGCGCAGAGCGGCCGCCATCGACTCGGGGTTGGCGTTGTAGGCGTCGTTGACCACGACGACGCCATCAGGGCGTACGTGGCGCTCCATCCGCATGGGCGACCGGGTGCCGGCCGTGGCGAGCCGCTCGGCGGCCGTCGTGAGATCCACCCCGAGCACGATCGCCGCAGCGACCGCAGCCGCTGCGTTCAGGGCGTGATACATCCCGATCAGCGGGACGTATGCCTGCACGCGCCTGCCGCCGTGCGTCAGCGTGAATCTCGGGCACCCCTCGGCGTCGACCTCGAGGTCACCGACCCGTAGGTCCCCGGTCTCACCGAACGTCACGACGGCGGCCTCGGTCCTGGTGGCCATGGCGGCGACGAGCGGGTCGTCGGCGTTGAGCACGACAACGCCGTCACTCCCGACCGCCTCCGCGAGCTCGCCCTTGGTCCGGGCGATGGCCTCGGCCGAGCCGAACTCGCCGATGTGTGCGTGTCCGACGTTGAGCACCATGCCGACGTCGGGCGGGACGATCCGGCACAGCTCCGCGATGTTGCCGATGGCGCGGGCCCCCATCTCGACGACAAGGAACCGGGTGAGCTCGTCGGCACGCAGGACCGTCAGTGGCACCCCGAGCTCGTTGTTGTAGTTGCCGGCGGTCGCGACGGTCATGCCGTCAGGCTCCAACAGCTGCGCCAGGAGGTCCTTGACGCTGGTCTTGCCGCTCGACCCGGTGATCGCGACGACCGTGAGGTCCTCGAGCTGGTCGACGACGTGGCGGGCGAGCCTGCCGAGTGCGTCGACGACGTCGTCGACGACGACCGAGGGCGCATCCACCTCGCGCGAGGCGAGCACCGCCGCCGCGCCGGCAGCGATCGACTGCGCAGCGAACTCGTGGCCGTCGGCATGCTCGCCGGCGATCGCCACGAACAGGCCGCCCGGCTCGACCGCCCGTGAGTCGATCGTGGCCGGCGCATCGACCACGATCGCGTCGTCGCCGTGGACCGTGCCACCGGTGGCCTCGGCGATCTGCCGGAGGGTCAGCGGGATCACGCCTGCTCGCCGATCAGCTCGACGAGGACCTCGTGGTCGTCGAACGGATGGATGACGCCCTTGACCTCCTGGCCACGCTCGTGCCCCTTGCCGGCGACCACGACGGTGTCGCCGAGGTGCGCCATGTGGACGGCGTGGGCGATGGCCTCACGGCGACCGGCGACCTCGATCGCGACGCCGGGGCCGGCGGCCGCACCCTCGAGGACGGCGGCACGGATCGATGCGGCGCTCTCCGTACGCGGGTTGTCGTCCGTCACGATGACGACGTCGGCGTGGCGCGCCGCGGCCTCGCCCATCAGGGGGCGCTTGCCGTGGTCCCGGTCGCCGCCGGCGCCGATCACCATGATGAGCCGCCCGGCCGTGACCGGACGGAGAGCGGTGAGCACGGCCGTGACCGCGTCGGGCTTGTGGGCGTAGTCGACGATCGCCGTGAACGGCTGCCCCGCGTCGACGCGCTCCATGCGGCCTGGCACGCCGGTGCTCGCGGCGATCCCGGCGGCGAGGTCCTTGGGATCGTGCCCGGCCTGCGACAGCGCCGCGATGACCGCCAGGGCGTTGGAGACGTTGAAGACGCCGGGCAGCGGGACCGACAGGTCGATCGCGATCTCGTCCGGTCCCAGGACCTCGAGGTCCGTGCCGAGACGGTGCGGCCGGATGTTGACGGCACGCCAGTCGGCGGGGTTGCCATCGGTGGAGAACGTGGTGACCGGAAGCGGCGTGAGCTCGCGCAGCCTGCGGCCGTGCGGGTCGTCGATGTTGATGATCGCGTGGCGCGCGTGCTCGGGCGTGAACAGCGCGGCCTTGGCGAGGAAGTAGTCCTCGAGGTCCTTGTGGAAGTCGAGGTGGTCGCGCCCGAGGTTGAGGAACACGCCGATGTCGAACGTGAATCCGTCGACGCGGCCCTGCACCAAAGCGTGGCTCGAGACCTCCATCGCGCACAGCTCGACGCCCTCCTCGCGCATGACCGCGAACAGCGCCTGGAGCTGGGGAGCCTCCGGCGTCGTCAGTGTCGAGGGCGCCGGGACCCGGCCGATCCGCGTACCGATCGTGCCGACGACGGCCGACACCCGGTCGCCGAGTGCCGCCTCGGCGAGGTAGGTCGCGGTGGTCTTGCCCTGCGTCCCGGTGATGCCGACGGTCGTGAACGCGTCGCTGGGGTTCTCGTAGAACGTGCTGCAGAGCTTCGCGAGCTCGCGGCGGGGATCGTCGACCACGATCATCGGCAGGTCCTTGACGATCGCGGAGCCCTCGGAGTCCGTCAGCACCGCGCTGGCACCGAGGTCCTTGGCAATGCCGGCGAACGCCGCTCCGTGCGAGTTGGCGCCCTGCACGGCGGCGTACAGGTCGCCGGGCTCCAGGTGCTTGGTGTTGAGCGAGATGCCGGTGACGATCGCCTCCTCCGTGGCGACGGCATCGAGCTCCGCGGCCAGCTCGGTGAGGGTCCATCGCGGCGTCTCCCGCGGCCGTACGCGCATCTCCTCGGTCACGCCCCCCAACCTATCCGCCCACGAACGCAACCCACGCGCCCGCTCGGGACGTGCCGTGCCCTCACGGACCAGCCGCACGTCCCGACCAAGCGATCACTGCGCACTTGGCCGGGTGGTCGTGACGCCAGCACAAACGCGACTACGTCGCTGGGCGCGCAGGAAGGAGTACAAGACAAAGGAGGGCGACCAACGTTGCGACGTTGGCACTTACCAGGTCTGCTTGACCTTCGGGCTCTTCGAGCCGGTGGGCGCGACGCCGAAGCGTTCCAGCGCCATCGACATGATGTCGTGGAAGACCGGTGCCGCGGTCGAGCCGCCGCCCGCGTTGCTGTACGGCTTGTCGAGCACGATGTACGTCAGGAACCGCGGGTTGTCGGCCGGTGCGAAGCCCATGAACGACACCGTGTTCTGGCCGCGGATGTAGCGGCCGGTCTGGGGGTCGACGCGCCAGGCCGTACCGGTCTTGCCGGCGACCCGGTAGCCCTTGATCGCCGCGGCGGGAGCCGTGCCGTCGGGAGCCGTGACGGCCTCCATCATGCGGGTCACGGTTGCCGCCGCGTCCTTCGAGACGACGCGCTTGGCGGGCTTGGCGGGGATCTTGGTCTCCTTGCCGTCGGCATCGCTCGTGGAGCTGACGACAGACGGCTCACACATCTTGCCGGCGTTGGCGATCGCACCGACAGCGCGCACCATCTGCATCGCGGTCACGGAGACGCCCTGACCGAACGCGATCGTCGCATGGTTGGCCTTGGTCCACTCCTTGCCGTTCTTGAGGATGCCGTCGGACTCTCCGGGAAGGTTGACGCCCGACATCTGGCCGAACCCGAACTTGCGGAAGTAGTTGTACATCACGGTGTCGCTCATCTGCTGCGAGGCGACGATCGTGCCGAGGTTCGACGACTTCGCGATGACACCGGCGGCGGTCAGGTGCAGCACGCCGTGCTTCCAGTAGTCGCCGATCTGGAAGTTGTCGATCCGCATGCCCGACGGGACCACGATCGGCGTGTCGGACGCGATCTTGCCCTGGTCGGCGAGCGCCGCCATCGTGATGGTCTTCATGACGCTGCCGGGCTCGTAGACGTTCTGTACGCCGCGCGAGACCGTGTTGGAGTCGACCATCCCGGTGCCGTCGTCGGCGTTGAACGTCGGAGCCTGCGACATCTGCACGATCTGGCACGTCTTGGTGTCCATCGTGATCGCCAGGCCCCAGTCCGAGCTCGACGCCCGCACCGCGTCGGCGAGCCGCTGGTCGGCGTACCACTGCAGGTCGCGGTCGATCGTCGTCGTGACATCGCGGCCGGGCACCATATCCGTCACGGTGCTGTCGGCCATCGGGATGCGGACGCCCGTGTTGGGGTCGATCTCGTACGTGCTGGCGCCGTCGGTGCCGGTCAGAGTCTTGTCGTACTCCTGCTCGATGCCCGCGACGCCCTTGCCGGCGCCGTTGACGTACCCGAGAAGGTTCGCCGCGAGCTTGCCGCCGGGGTAGGCGCGGAGGGTCTCCTTCTCGCTGAACACCCCGGTCATGTCGGCGTCGGCGATCGCCTTGAGCGCCTTCTTGGCCGTCCAGGCCGGGACGTCGCGGACGAGGTAGACGAAGCGGGAGTCCGGTGTGCGCAGCTTGTCGATCGTGTCGAAGTAGTCGATCCGCTTGCCGAGCTTCTCGCGCAGGATGCGGGCGATCTGCGGGGCGTTCGCCGCGGTCATCTTGGGGTCCGCCGTCAGGGTCAGTCCGTCGACGCTGGTCGCCAGCTCGGCGCCGTTGCGGTCGAGGATCGCGCCACGCGGGGCCGGGATCGTGTTCTTGGCCGTCCCGTCCTCGATGGCCTTGGCGGCGTACGCGCTGGCGTCGAGTCCCTGGATCTGGAACAGGCGGACGCCGAAGACGCCGAAGACGCCGACGACCATCGCGAGGCACACGCGCAGCCGTCGGCGGGACACGGTCCTGCCGGCGTTCACGGCGACACGCTCCGGATGTTGGTGTTGCCGGGCTTGGCCGCTTCGGGCTTGCCGAGGACCTTGCCGTCGGAGAGTCGCAGGAATGCCGGGTTGGTGTTGGGCACCATGCCGAACGCGATGGCTCGCCGCGCGACGTTCGCCGGGCTCTGGAGGCTGTCGACCTCACGGGACAGCAGCTGCTGCTGCGTCTCGAGCTCGGCCGCCCGCTCGTTGAGCCTCTGCGCCTCGAACGACTGCGCCTGCAGGACCGTGCTCAGGATGATCAGGCCGACCAGGCCGATCGACAGGATCGTGAGGACCACGACGACGAACGGTGCCTTGCGCGCCCGGCTGCGTACCGGCCGGACGAGCCGGAGCCCTGCGGCCTTGGCGCTCTCGGGCGAGAACCGGGGAGCGGGCGCAGCAGCACCACCCACGACCCGCGCCAGCTGGGGGCTCATGCCGCAATCCGCTCGACGACGCGCAGGCGTACGGACCGGGCGCGGGAGTTCTCCTCGATCTCGGCGTCGGTCGCCATCTCGGCGCCGCGCGTGACCAGGCGGAAGCGGGCCTCGTGCCCCTCCGGCACGAACGGCAGGTCGCGTGGCACGTCGGTCGTGGTGACCTCCGTGAACGCGCGCTTGGTGATGCGGTCCTCGAGCGAGTGGTAGGCCAGCACGACGACGCGGCCGCCGGGCGCCAGCAGCTCGAGCGATGCCGGCAGCGCGCGGCGGTAGACGCCGAGCTCGTCGTTGACCTCGATGCGCAGTGCCTGGAACGTCCGCTTCGCGGGGTTGCCACCGGTACGCCGTGCGGCCGCCGGGATGGAGGTACGGATGAGGTCGACGAGTCGGGCGCTGTTGGTGAACGGCTCGCGCGCCCGCTCCGCGACGACGGCGTCGGCGATCCGCTTGGCGAACTTCTCCTCGCCGTACTCCCGCAGGACCTTGGCGAGCTCGCGTGAGGTGTACGTGTTGAGGATGTCCGCGGCGGTCAGCTCGTCCTCGGGGTTCATCCGCATGTCCAGCGGCGCGTCCTGGGAGTACGCGAAGCCGCGATCGGCGAGGTCGAGCTGCATCGACGACACCCCGAGGTCGAACAGGACCCCGGAGACGGTCCGGAAGCCGGCCTCGGCGACCACGTCGGCGATCTCGTCGTAGACCGCGTGCGCGAACGTCACCCGGTCACCGAAGACGGCGAGGCGGGCCTTGGCCCGCGCGAGTGCCTCGGGGTCGCGGTCGATGCCGATGACGTGCAGGTCGGCGAAACGGGTGAGCATCGCCTCGGTGTGACCACCCAGGCCGAGCGTGGCGTCGACGACGACCGGCCGGTCGACAGCGACCGAGGGTGCCAGGAGGTCGAGGACGCGGTCGAGCAGGACGGGAACGTGGCTCGCCTCGGTCATAGGGACCCCAGGACGATTGCGATCAGGAGCGCGAGTGCGACGGAGGAACCCAGGGAGAACGCCATGAGCCGGACGCCGTCGGCAACCTCGTGCCGTACGCGCCTCGTGCCCGTGTCGATCCTCATGTCACCTCGTCCTCTCCGCTTGTCGTGCTGCCCGGCTGATGTCGTGTGGCCAGATCTGCGTCCGCTGGGTCTGACACCGGGGAAGTGATGTCAGAACCACGCGGGCGCAGATCTCGCCGCGCGACCGTCAGAAGATGCCGGGCATCACTTCCTCTGACATGTCCGCGAACGGACCTTCCTGGGCGTTCGAGAAGTCGGTCCAGCGGCCCGAGTCCCAGATCTCGATGCGGTCCATCGCCCCGACGACCGTGCAGTCGCGGTCCAGATGGGCCCACTCGCGGAGCACCGGGGGTACGGAGATCCGCCCCTGCTTGTCCGGGACCTCCGACGAAGCGCCGGAGAAGAACATGCGGGTGAAGTTGCGGGCGGCCTGGTTCGTGAACGGCGTGTCCCGGACCCGGTCGGTGAAGGCGTTGAAGGCCTCGGTCGTCCAGCCGTAGATGCAGTTCTCCTGGCCGCGGGTGAGGACGATGCCGTGCTCGAGCCGCGGGCGGAACTTGGCGGGGAGGAAGAGCCGGCCCTTGTCGTCGAGACGAGGGGTGTAGGTGCCGAAGAAGTTTGCGACATCCGGGTTCACCTCTCTCCTCCTCGCCGGTCAGTTCCTCCATTTCGCCCCACCATACCCCACGATCCCCCACTCTCTACCCGTTTTGGGCATGTTCGGGGAGATTTCTGGGGCGCCGCTCCCCGGCGTGGAGTGGCCTGGAAATGCCGTCAGGGCAAAGAAAAACCGCCCCCGAGGGGGCGGTCATGGTGAAAGTGGAGTGAAGTGGGGCAGTTCTAGCGTTCGTCGCCGTCGCGGCGGCGCTGCCAGCGCTCCTCCATGCGGTCCACGAAGGTTCCGGTCGGCTTGGGCGGCTTGCCCGAGCTCCGGGCCGGCTCCTCGTCGCTGCGGCCGATCCCCCGCTTCCAGGCATTCATGAACAGATAGGCAGTGGCGAGCATCGTGACGAATCCGACGACCCCGAGCCACGTCATGGCCGACACAGCGCCGGCGAACAGCAGGACCAGTCCGCCGATGAATCCCAGGACGGCCAGGATCGCCACGCGACGGTTGTGTGCCATGAACTTCGAGCCACGGAGGGTGGACGCGAAGTCAGGGTCTTCGGCGGCCAATGACTGCTCGAGCTGGTGGAGCAGCCGGGCCTCTTCATCAGAGAGCGGCACTTTTGCCTCCTGGATCGGGTGTTGCTACTGACAAGTCTAGGCGCGCGATCGTGTGCAGACCAGCCGAAAGCGAAGTGAAGTCC
>NZ_JAKFCB010000003.1:0-13443 GCF_036676885.1 Aeromicrobium sp. | reverse complement strand
TTCGTGGAGCTGCCGGGAATCGAACCCGGGTCCTACGGCGCTGAGTCAGGGCTTCTCCGGGTGCAGTTCGTCTATCGCTTTTCTCGGCCCCGACGCTCGGACGAACGCGTCGCCGACGGGCCCAGTCGCAGAAAAGTCCCGATCACACGCTGCGACGCCGTGTGATCAGCAAGTCCCCTCAATGAGACTGGCGATCCGGAGCGGGAACGCCCCCGGGCCAGCCCTTCACCTATCGCTTAAGCAGCGAGGGCGAAGTCAGTGCGCTTTGAATCGGCACTTGTTGGTTTCCAGAGATCGTTAAAGAGATAACCCTGGATCCTCTACCCGCTTCACCTGAATCGAACGACCTTAGTCGAAACCGATCAGCCCCTCTTGAGTTTTCAAACGCTGCCGTAGCAACGTCACCATCCTACTCCTGCACAACCGCAGAACCGATCCAGGAATTCCGCCGGCCGCCGTCAGTCCTCAGCCAGCAGGACTTCGGGGCTGACGGCGCGGCCGTGGATCAGGGCGGCCGCACAGGCTCCCGCGACGACCAGCATGCCGATGCAGATCAGGGTGCCCGTGCGGAAGCCGGGGCTGAACACCTCCGGATCGGCGAAGTCCCTGCCGGCAATCCCGGCGATCGGCGGGATCGCCGCGACGGCCAGGAGCGAGGCGGTACGTGCGACGGCGTTGTTGATGCCTGAAGCGATGCCGGTCTGCATGTCCGGGGCCGCGGCCAGCACGGCCGTGGTCAGCGGCGCGACCAAGATCGTGAGACCGATGCCGAACACGATCGCGCCGGGAAGGACGTCGATCCAGAAGTTGGTGTCCTCGTCGATGCCCAGCCACATCAGCAGGCCGCCGGCGGCCACCAAGGGGCCGATCGTCATGGGCCAGCGCGGGCCGATTCTGGTGCCGAGCGCACCCGCCTTGGACGAGAACAGCAGCATCAGGATCGTGGCCGGAATCGTGGACAGCCCGGCCTCCAGGGGTGAGAACCCCGCGACGTACTGGAGTTGCAGGACGAGCAGGAAGCCCGAGGCAGCAAGTGCACCGTAGATGGCGAACGTGCAGATGTTGGCCGCGGTGAACACCCGGTTGGCGAACAGCTCCAGCGGAACCATGGCGTGCGGCGTGAGCTTCTGCTGGATCACGAACGCCACCAGCACGATCAGGCCGGCTGCCGACCACATCCACAACTTCTCGACCAGCCCGTATGTCAGGAAGGCGAGACCGGCGGCGGTCAGGGCGGCGCCGCCGAGATCGAGCTTCTTCTGCTCACCGGTCGTCTCCGGCACGTGCCTGATCGACAGCAGCACCACCACCGCGGCGAGCGGCACGTTGATCCAGAAGATCGAGCGCCAACCCACGGTGTCGACCAGCCAGCCGCCGAGCAGCGGCCCGATTGCGGTCGTCACGCCGGCCAGGCCGGCCCAGACACCGATCGCCGGTCCGCGGTCCTCGGGGACGAACGAAGCCGAGATGATCGCCAGGCTGCCCGGGGTCAGGAGCGCGGCGCCGATGCCCTGCAAACCGCGGGCGGCGACCAGCACCTCGATCGTGGGTGCCACCGCGCACAGCACGGAGGCCACCGCGAACCAGGTCACACCGACCACGAACACCTTGCGCCGACCGAGCCGGTCACCCAACGAGCCGCCGACCAGGATCAGCGCCGCGAGCGTGAGCGTGTACGCATTGACCGTCCACTGCTGACCCGGCAGTCCCCCACCCAGATCACGCGTGATGGCCGGCAACGCCAGCCCCACGATCGAGCCGTCGAGGAACGCCATGCCCGAGCCCAGGATCATCGCGGCCAGCAGCCACTTGCCCTGGGCGCTCGCCAGCCTCATGCCGAGACTCCGAACAGCTCGGCGCCGTTGTGCCAGAGCACGCTGCGCAGCCAGTCGTCTCCGAGGTCGAGCCGCTCGAGCACCTCGACCTGGTGTGCGTACGCGTACGGGATGTTGGGGAAGTCGGTGCCGAACAGGATCCTGTCCTGCAGCTGAGCCAGCCGCGGCGCGATGCCGTCCGGGACCGGAAGTCCCCAGAAGTCGACGAACGCCATCGTGGTGTCGAGTCGCACATGGGGGTGACTCTCGGCGAGGTCGAGGAATTCCGAGATCTCGGGCATGCCGAGGTGGGCGATGATCAGCGCGAGGTCCGGATGACGCGACAGCACGTCGGCGACTCCCGCGGGACCCGTGTGCGTGCCCGGGGCCGGGCCGGACCCGGCATGCAGGACGATCGGCGTGCGACTCTCCGCGAGGGCGCCCCACACCGGCTCGAGCAGCGGATCGTTGGGCGCGAAGTCGCCCACCTGCACGTGAGCCTTGAACACCTCGGCCCCGTCGGCGACGAGCTTCGGCACGTACGTGGCCGCCTCGGGCTCGGGGTAGAACGTCGCCGAGTAGAGCGCGTCAGGCGTGTTGGCGGCGAACTCGCGGGTCCAGTCGTTCATGAACTCCGCGATGCCGGGCTTGTGGGCATAGGACAGCGCCGAGAACTTCTTGACGCCCATCGCGCGGAGCTGCTCGACGCGCTCGTCGTCGCTGCCGCGATACGTCACCGGCCAGGGTCGTCCGAGCAGGGGTCCGGCCGCGTCGAAGTAGGCCCAGACCTTGGCGAGGATCGCCGGCGGCATGAAGTGCGTGTGGACGTCGACGATCCCGGGGATGCCCAGCCTGGCGGCGAAGGCCGGCAGGTCAGCGTCCTCCAGCGCCACAGCTACATGCCCTTGAGGCGTCGCCCGAGGTCGCGCTCGGCCTCTCGCGTCGCGTCGCGCTCGGCAATCGCGTGCCGCTTGTCGTACGTCTTCTTGCCCTTGGCCAGCGCGATCTCGACCTTGGCGCGGCCGTCCTTGAAGTAGAGCGAGAGCGGGACGATCGTCAGGCCCTTCTCGGACGTACGCCGCTCGATCCGGTCGATCTCCTGCCGGTTGAGCAGCATCTTGCGACGGCGGCGGGTCTCGTGGTTGGTCCAGGTGCCCTGCGTGTACTCGGGGATGTGGACGTGCAGCAGCCAGGCCTCGCCCCGCTCGATCTCGCCGAAGCCGTCGACGAGGGATGCGCGACCCGCACGCAACGACTTCACCTCGGTGCCGGTGAGGACCAGTCCGGCCTCAAACGTGTCTTCGATGTGAAAGTCGTGGCGCGCCTTCTTGTTCTGCGCAACGAGCTTGCGCCCGGTTTCCTTGGCCACGACCCCATTGTGTCATCCCGGCGAACGGCTCAGCCCCGAATGGCCGCCAGGACCGCCGGATCGGCACACCCGCGGGCGAAGCCGGCGATGCGGCGATCGATGTCACGTTGCAGCACGCGGGCGCCGACCCGCTCGGCAAGGGGCGCCAGCCAGCGGGGCCGGCAGCGGAAGCTGTAGCGCCAGGTGGCCCGCGTCCCGCCACCCGGCTCAGGCGCGAATCGCCACCCGCCCGCGAAGGACTCGAAGAACCACGGTCCGTCGAGCATCTTCATCCCGACGTTGGTGGGCGGGTTGTACGAGACGTACTCGCTGACCATCCGGAGCAGCTTGAGCCGGTGGCGGGTCGCGGTCCGCACGCCCTTGGCCGGAGCCGTCGCGCCGTCCAGCAGGTGCTGCTCGTGGATGAACGGATCCCACCGCAGCCGCGTCTCGCCGGTGGTCTGCGACACCGCGAACGCCGTGGCGTGATCGACCGCGACGAGCACGCTCGACTCGACGACCGGCACGCGCCCCTACAGCCAGTTCATGGGGTTCACGGTCGACCCGTTGACGAGGACCATGAAGTGCAGGTGGCAGCCGGTCGAGTAGCCCGTCGTGCCGGAGTAGCCGATCGTCTGACCGCGCGAGACGCGCTGGCCCGGCCTGACGATCCAGCGGGTCAGGTGGTTGTACGTCGTCACGACGCCCACGCCGCGCATGCTGCCGTTGTTGAGGATCACGCGGTTGCCGTAGCCACCGTTGTAGTACGTCTGCAGGACCCGGCCGCCGGCCGCCGCGCGGATGGGCGCCCCGCAGCCGGTCCCGAAGTCGGTGCCGTCGTGGAGCTTCCAGACCCGCAGGATGGGGTGGAACCGCATGCCGTACGCCGAGGTGATCGGTCCGCTCGCGGGTCGCGACAGCGTGCCGCCGCCGTCTCCGCCGGCGTCCCTGACCTGCTTGGGGGTGAGGGCGCGGATCTGCTGCTCGATCCTTCGGCGGTCCGCCTCGAGCTCGGCCAGCAGCCTCTTGTCGGCCGCACGCAGCTTCGCAGCGGTGTTCCGTGCGCCCTGGCGGGCCTCGACGAGCTGGGCGACCTGGGCGGCCTGCGCCTCAGCCGCCGCCTCGAGCTCTTGCTTGCGGACCAGGTTGGCCGCGGCGGCCTCGCGCTGCTTCTTGACCTGGTCGCGCAGCTTCTTCACCCGGTCGCGGTTGACCTCGAGGATCACCCGCGTGGCGTCGAGCTTCTGCATCGTCGCGAGCTGGGCGTCGCTGACCGCCTCGTTGAGGGACATCTCCTCGGAGAACTCGTTGGGGTCCTCACCGCGCAGGAGGTTGGTGAACGCCCGCATCCCGGGGTCGCCCTCCTGGATGGTCTGCACCGCGAACTGCTCGACCTTGGCCTCGGAGCGGCGCAGCTCCGCCTCGCCCTTGTCGAGGCGGGCAACGGCGGCGTCGAGCTCGGCTTCGGTCGCGGCGAGCTTGGCCTGCATCTGCGCGTCCAGGGCCTCGGCGGTCGCGAGCGCACCCCGCGTGTTGCTGAGCTTGGACTCGGCGGCGTTGAGCTTGCCCTGGGCCTTCTTGAGCGCAGCGACGGCGTTGGCGTACTTCTTGGTCGAGAGCTCGAGATCCTTCTTGGCGTCGCCGATCTTGCCGCTGACGCCCTTCTTCTGCTCCTCGAGCTCGTCCTTCTTGTCGGCGAAGGACGGCGCCGTCAACGCGGCGATCAGTGCGGTCGCCAGCAGCGCCGCCATCATCGCTTTGCGCTTGGTGGAAATCATGTGGCTCGACCTCTGGGGAAGAATCGTCCTGCAGGAGGAGGGTGGACTCTTCCGCACCTTACGTCACATCAGTCACATCGTGCAGGACATTTGGTCCCGGGAGTGGCGCTAGACGTCGAGATACTTGCGCGTCATCACCAGCGTCGGGATGAGAGCCAGGAAGACCGCGAGCGCAGTCGTGAGGCCCGCCACCAGGACGGCTTCCTCCCACCCGACCCAGGTCGTGATCCGGCCGAGCGTGTTCCGCAGGTAGCCGTAGACCACGAACTGCATGAACGCCGCCAGTCCCGCGGCGGCAAGCGCAGCGGACAGGAGCGCCGCGATCAACGACTCGAGGACGAACGGCAGCTGAATGTGCCAGCTCGACGCTCCGACGAGTCGCATGATGCCGATCTCGCGCCTTCGGGCGTACGCCGTCATGCGAATCGTGTTGGAGACCTGGAGGATCGCCGCAGCGATGAGGAGGACCGACGTCGCGATCGCGGCGTACTTGAACTTGTCGAGCGCGGTGAACAGCGGGCCCAGCTGTTCCTTGAGCGAGTTGACCGTGCCGACGCCGTCCATGCCGGTGACCTGGCTCCTCACCCCCTCGTACTTGTCGGCGTTCTTGAGCGTCACCATGTACGACTCGGGGAACGACGACGGGCTGAGCGTCTCCAGCTGCTTGCGTCCGTTGTCGGACTGCCCGAAGACGGCGCGCGCCTGCTCGAAGTTGTCGGAAGGAGTGCGTACGTCGAACGACTTGACCTCGGGGTTCTCCTTGAGCGCCGCCTGGATCGTCTGCTTCTGATCGTCGGTCGCGGCACCCCCGATGCAGTTCTTGCTCAACGAGTTCTTGGTGCAGAGGTTGACCTGGAGCTGCAGCTTGCTGCCGAAGTACTTCTCCGTGCGATCGGCCTGGCTCTGGATCAGCAGACCCAGAGCGGCCAGCAGGAGGGAAACCGTCATGGTGACGACCAGCGAGATCGTCATGGACTTGTTGCGGGACAGGCTCTGACCCAGTTCACTCAAGGTGCTTCGCATCGACGTCTCCTAGTTCTGGTAGCCGTAGATGCCGCGGGCCTCGTCACGGACGATGAGTCCGTTGTCGAGCTCGATGACCCGCTTGCGCATCTGGTCGACGATCGACGAGTCGTGCGTCGCCATGACCACGGTGGTGTCGGTGCGGTTGATCCGGTCGAGCAGCTTCATGATGCCGACGCTGGTCGCCGGATCGAGGTTTCCGGTCGGCTCGTCGGCGATGAGGATCATGGGCCGGTTGACGAAGGCGCGCGCCACGGCGACACGTTGCTGCTCGCCGCCTGACAGCTCGTCGGGCATGCGGTGGCCCTTGCCCTCGAGGCCGACCATCTCGAGCGTCTCGGGGACGACCTTCCTGATCTCATGGCGCGACTTGCCGATGACCTGGAGCGCGAACGCGACATTCTCGGTCACGGTCTTGTTGGGCAGCAGCCGGAAGTCCTGGAAGACCGTGCCGACCTGGCGGCGCAGCTTGGGCACCTTCCAGCTCGAGAGCTTGTTGATCTCCTTGCCGGCGACATAGACGCGGCCGGTGGTCGGCCGGGCCTCGCGGAGGATGAGGCGCAGGAACGTCGACTTGCCCGAGCCGGAGGAGCCGACGAGGAAGACGAACTCGCCCTTCTCGATCTCCAGGTCGACGGCGTCGAGCGCTGCGCGCTTCTGGCCGGGGTAGGTCTTGGTGACCTTGTCGAATCGAATCACCCATCGAGTGTAGGTGGGTGCACCCACCCGCTGTCGGACCCGGTTGTCTAGGCCGTTTGCGCTGCAGCCTGTCTGGCGACGTACTCGTCGACGGCACGGGGCGACAGCACCGCGTCGATGACCATCGCGCTCGCGCCGAGGATCCCGCCGCGGCTGGCCGCCGAGGTGCTGACGATCCGCAGGTCGTGCGTCGCCAGCGGCAGCGAGCGCTGGTAGACGACCTCGCGTACGCCGGCCAGGAGGTACTCCCCCGCCTCGGACAGCTTGCCGCCGATCACGATGACCGAAGGGTTGAGCAGGTTGACGCACGTGGCGAGCACCGTGCCGAGATCGCGGCCCGCCTCGCGTACGGCCTGGAGTGCGGCGATCTCGCCGGCGACGACGGCGTCGACGATGTCCTGCGAGCTCTCGACATCGAGTCCGCGCTCGCGCAGCTTGGCCGCGATCGCCGGGCCGGCGGCGACCGCCTCGAGGCAGCCGGTGTTGCCGCACCGGCACACCACGTCGTCCCTGGCCCCGGCCACCTGGACGTGCCCGAGGTCACCGGCTGACCCGAGGGCTCCACGCATGAGGCGGCCGTCGGAGACGATGCCCGCGCCGATGCCGGTCGCGACCTTGACCAGCAGGAGGTGGGGTGCGGCCTGCCACGCCGTGACGTACTCCCCCAGAGCCATGAGGTTGACGTCGTTGTCGACGAGCACCGGCCCGACGAACGTCTTGCCGAGGTGCGCCGGGATGTCGAAGTCGTGCCAGCCGGGCATGATCGGCGGATTCGCCGGCCGGCCCGTGGCGTGCTCGACCGGTCCGGGCACGCCGATGCCGACCCCCGCGACATCGCTGACCGGACGGTCGATCGCGGCGAGGAGCTTGAGCCCGATCGCCGCGACACGGTCCAGGACCTTCTCAGGACCGTCCGCGATGTCACTGTCCACGGTCTTCTCGTCGAGCACCCGCCCCGACAGGTCGGTCACGGCGACGCTGGCATGGGATGCACCGAGGTCGATCGCGAGCACGACCCGGTTGTCGCGATTCAGTGCGAATCGGGTCGGTGGGCGACCGCCGGTCGATGCGGCCTCGCCGACCGGCGCGAGCAGCCCCGACGCCAGCAAGGCGTCCACGCGGGCCGTGACGGTGGACCTCGCCAGGGACGAGAGCTGGGCGAGCTCAGCACGCGTACGGGGTGTCCCGTCACGCAGCAGCTGGAACAGCTCGCCCGTGCCGGCCAGGGTCGGTGGCAGCGCAGCGGGCAGATTCATGGCCATGAGTAAACCATGCCCCCTTTCACAACCTGCGTCGAGCAAGTCTGTTGCCCGACAACATACTTTTGCTTGACGAACGACAAAACATGTGACTAGCATCACCGCCATGCCACAGCCCCTGCTCGAGATGCGCGGCATCGTCAAGGAGTTCCCCGGCGTACGCGCCCTCGACGGTGTCGACCTCGTCGTCCGGGCCGGCGAGGTGCACTGCCTCCTCGGCCAGAACGGCGCCGGCAAGTCCACCCTGATCAAGGTCCTGTCCGGCGCGCACGACGTCGACGAGGGCACGATCCTGTGGGACGGCGAGCCGGTCACGTTCTCGGATCCGCAGGCCGCGCTGGCGACCGGGATCGCGACGATCTACCAGGAGCTCGACCTCATCGACGGCCTCAGCGTCGCCGACAACATCTACCTCGGGCACGAGAACGCGCGCGGCGGCGTCACCCGCGACCGCGACATGAATCGCTCGGCGCGCGAGCTGCTCCGCCGGCTCGGGCACCCGGAGATCCGCCCGACCCGCGAGGTCGGCAGCCTCTCGGCCGCGGGCAAGCAGATCGTGTCGATGGCCCGCGCGCTGTCGCGCAGCGCGCGCGTCATCGTGATGGACGAGCCGTCCGCGGTCCTGGACCCCGACGAGGTCGACGGCCTGTTCCGGGTCGTGGACGACCTCCGCTCCTCGGGCGCGGCGATCATCTACATCTCGCACCGGCTCGAGGAGATCCGCCGAATCGGCGACCGGCTCACGGTGCTCAAGGACGGGCGGACCGTCGCGTCCGATCTGCCCGCGCGCGAGACGCCGACGTCCGAGCTCATCACCCTGATGACCGGGCGCACGGTGTCGTCGGTGTTCCCCCGTCGTACGACCGAGCTGCCAGACGGGCCACCCCTGCTGAGCGTCGACGGGATCGGCCGCGACGGCGAGTTCTCCGACGTGTCGTTCGACGTACGCCCCGGCGAGATCGTCGGGATCGCCGGGCTCGTCGGCGCCGGGCGGAGCGAGATCATCGAGACGGTCTTCGGCGCGCGCCGCACCGGTCATGGTTCGGTCAGCGTCGACGGTCGCAAGCTGCGCAACGGCTCGGTCTCAGCCGCAGTCGCCGCCGGTCTTGGCCTCTGCCCCGAGGAGCGCAAGTCCCAGGGGCTGGTGCTCGACGACGCGGTCTACCGCAACATCTCGCTCGCCAGCCTCGACCGCTTCGCGCAGTACGGCGTCTCCCGCGAGGGCGCCGAGCGCAAGGCCGCGCACGAGGCCGCCCGCTCCGTCGACGTACGCCCCGACGACCCCAATCGCATCATTCGTACGCTCTCGGGCGGCAATCAGCAGAAGGTCGTGCTCGCCCGCTGGCTGCTGCGGTCCTGCAAGGTGCTGCTGCTCGACGAGCCCACGCGTGGCGTCGACGTGGGCGCCCGCGCCGAGATCTACGCCTTGATCCGTGAGCTCGCCGACTCCGGGGTCGCCCTCGTGATCGTGTCCAGCGACATCGAGGAAGTGCTCGGCCTGTCCGACCGCGTCCTCGTGGTGGCCGACGGGCGCGTGGTCCACGACGGCCCGAGCGACGCCATCGACCCGTCCGGGGTGCTCGACCGCATCCTCGCCGTGCACGACTCGACCACGACTGACAAGAAAGAGGATGTTGCATGAGCACGGACCTCACGGACGACCCTTCGATGACGCTGCCGGCGCCCCCACGGGGTGACCGCGGCAGCAACCTCGGCCTCGCCCGCAACCTCGGCCTCGTCATCGCCCTGATCGTGCTGTGCGTCGTCGGCATCGTCACGGCCGGCGACCGGTTCGCCAGCACCGACAACCTGCTGACGATCCTGCGGCTCGCCGCCGTCGTCGGCGTGGTCTCGGTCGGCATGACGTTCGTCATCACCGGCGGCGGCATCGACCTGTCGGTCGGCGCGATCCTCGCGCTCGCCTCGGTGTGGGCGACGACGACCGGGACGCAGGACATGGCCGACAGCATCGGCTGGATCGCCATGGTCTTCAGCGCGCTGCTGGTCGGCACCTGCGCCGGCGTCATCAACGGTGTCCTGATCGCCTACGGCAAGGTCGTCCCGTTCATCGCGACGCTGGCGATGCTGGCCTCCGCCCGGGGCCTCGCCGAGATCATCGCCGACCGCAAGACCCAGATCATCGGCAACCAGGGCTTCACCGACTTCTTCGGCGCCGAGCCGCTCGGCATCCCGGTCATCGTCATCATCTTCGCGGTCGTCACCGCAGCGGGCTGGTTCCTGCTCAACCGCACGACCTTCGGCCGCCGTACCTTCGCGGTCGGAGGCAACCCAGAGGCCGCCCGACTCGCGGGCATCAAGGTCCAGCGCCACACGGTCTACCTGTACGCCCTGCTGGGCCTGACCTGCGGCATCGCCGCCGTGATGCTGATGTCACGCACGACGACGGGCTCGTCGACGCAC
This sequence comes from Aeromicrobium sp., assembly GCF_036676885.1. Classification (GTDB taxonomy): domain Bacteria; phylum Actinomycetota; class Actinomycetes; order Propionibacteriales; family Nocardioidaceae; genus Aeromicrobium. Next base: position 3,101 of record NZ_JAKFCB010000003.1, on the reverse strand, counting down.
GGCACGCTCCTCGAGCTCGACGCCATCGCGGCCGTCGTGATCGGCGGCACGCTGCTCAGCGGTGGCCGCGGCACCGTGATCGGCACCCTGTTCGGCGTCCTGATCTTCACGACCCTCACCAATGTCTTCACGCTCAACAACCTGTCGATCTCGGCCCAGAACGTCGCCAAGGGCGTGATCATCGTGATCGCTGTGCTCCTGCAGCAGCGCATCGCTGAACGCAAGAAGACCTGACTTCTCCAGCCAGTCCGACCCCCACCACAACAGGAGTCCACCATGTCCATCTTCCATCGTCGGCGCCGCGGTCTCGCGGTCATCGGAGCCTTTGCGGCCGCCACCCTCGTCCTCGGAGCCTGCGGCAACAGCAGCGACGACGGCGACTCGAGCAACGTCAGCAAGAGCAACACCGACAACGACAAGTCCGGCAAGAAGGTCGTCATCGGCTTCTCCGCCCCCGCCGCCGACCACGGCTGGATGGGTGCGATCACGAAGGCCGCGGTCGCCCAGGCCAAGCAGTACGACGACATCACGCTCAAGGTCGCTGAGGGCACCAACGACGTCAACCTGCAGATCTCGCAGGTGGAGACGTTCATCAACGACAAGGTCGACGCAATCGTCCTGCTGCCGTTCGACGGCGCGGCGATGACCGCCGTGGCCCGCAAGGCCATGGACGCCGGCATCGTCGTGATCAACGTCGACCGAGAGTTCAACTCACCTTTCGCTGCTCGCACCACGGTGCTGGGCGACAACTACGGCATGGGTGTCTCGGCCGGTACGTACGTGTGTGACGACGCCAAGGGCGCGAAGGACAAGGTCGTCGCGGAGATCGCCGGCATCGACTCGCTGCCGCTGACCCAGGACCGGTCGCAGGGCTTCGCGGACGCGCTCAAGAAGTGCGGCCTCAAGGTCGACAACCGCGTGGCCGCGGAGTTCACGGTCGAGTCCGGTGAGAAGGCGGCATCCAACCTGCTGCAGGCCGCCCCGAAGATCGACTACCTCTGGAACCACGATGACGACCAGGGCGTCGGCGTCCTCGCGGCGATCAAGAACGCCAACCGCGACGAGTTCGTCATGATCGGCGGCGCCGGCTCGGCCAACGTCATGCGCGACATCAAGGCCGACAACTCGGTGCTCAAGGCGACGGTCATCTACCCGTCGACGCAGGCTGCCGATGGCATCAAGCTGGCCCGCCTGGTGGTCCAGGGCAAGTCGATGTCCGACCTCGCCGAGGTCGAGGTGCCGCGTGAGGTCAAGCTCGCCGCGCCGGTCGTCACCAAGGAGAACGTCGACACGTACATCAAGTCGGCTTTCGAGTCCTGATCGGTCCGGGGCCCGCGGTCACCACCGCGGGCCCCGACCCCATCCACCACGCCACACTGAGACCACTCACACGAGAGCAGGGACATGACCGACACACGTACGGAGCTCGGGATCGGCATGGTCGGCTACGCCTTCATGGGCGCCGCCCACTCCCAGGCCTGGCGCACAGCCCCCGCATTCTTCGACCTGCCGCTCCACCCGCGGCTGCGGGCGATCTGCGGCCGCAACGAGGACGCCGCCGGCGACGTCGCCCGCCGGTTCGGCTGGGAGTCCGTCGAGACCGACTGGCGGGCGCTGCTGACTCGAGACGACATCGACGTCATCGACATCTGCACCCCCGGCAACACCCACGCCGAGATCGCGATCGCGGCACTGGAGGCCGGCAAGCACGTGCTGTGCGAGAAGCCGCTGGCCAACACCGTCGCCGAGGCCGAGGCCATGGCGGCGGCAGCGGCCGAGGCCGCGAAACACGGCGTACGCGCGATGGTCGGCTTCACCTACCGGCGTACGCCCGCGGTGTCGTACGCCCGGCAGCTCGTCGCGTCGGGGCGCATCGGGACGATCCGCCACGTCCGCGGGCAGTACCTCCAGGACTGGCTGACGGACGAGAACACGCCGCTGAGCTGGCGGCTCGACAAGTCGCTTGCGGGTTCCGGCGCGCTCGGGGACATCGGAGCACACATCATCGACATGGCGCAGTTCGTCACCGGATCGTCGATCACCTCGGTCAGCGGGCTGATGGAGACGTTCGTCAAGACCCGCCCGATCGCGGGCGAGAGCGCGACGCTCGGCGGCACCTCCAGCGCCGACGCCGAGCGCGGACCGGTGACCGTCGACGATGCGGCCGCCTTCACCGCCCGCTTCGCCGACGGCGCCATCGGCGTCTTCGAGGCGACCCGGTTCGCCACCGGGCGCAAGAACGCACTCCGACTCGAGGTCAACGGCACGCGCGGCTCGATCGCGTTCGACTTCGAGGACATGAACGTCCTCGAGCTGTTCGACGCGACCGACGATCCCGCGGTCGCCGGCTTCCGCCGCATCCAGGTGACCGAGGCGAGCCACCCGTACATCGCGGCATGGTGGCCACCGGGCCACGGCCTCGGGTACGAGCACGGGTTCACGCACCAGGTCGTCGACCTGGTCACCGACATCGCCAAGGGCGCCGACCCGACCCCCTCGTTCGCGGACGGGCTCGCGGTGCAGCGCGTGCTTGACGCCGTCGAGGCGAGCGCCGCCGACGGAACCACCCACACGACAGGAGCAGCCTCATGACTCGACCGATCACGTTGTTCACCGGCCAGTGGGCCGACCTGCCGTTCGAGGAGGTCGCCAGGCTCGCCGGTGAGTGGGGCTATGACGGGCTGGAGATCGCCTGCTGGGGCGATCACTTCGATCCCTGGGCCGCGGTCGAGGACCCCACGTACGTCCAGACCCGCCACGACATCCTGGAGAAGTACGGCCTCAAGGTCTACGCGATCTCCAACCACCTGACCGGCCAGGCCGTGTGCGACGACCCGATCGACGCGCGCCACCAGGGCATCCTGTCGTCGCGCATCTGGGGCGACGGCGATCCCGAGGGCGTACGCCAGCGTGCCGCCGAGGAGCTCAAGAACACTGCCCGCGCGGCCAGGCTGCTCGGCGTCGACACCGTCATCGGGTTCACCGGCTCGTCGATCTGGAAGTACGTCGCGATGTTCCCGCCGGCGTCCGAGGAGATGATCGCCGCGGGCTACCAGGACTTCGCCGATCGCTGGAACCCGATCCTCGACGTGTTCGACGAG
>NZ_JAKFCB010000002.1:0-2693 GCF_036676885.1 Aeromicrobium sp. | reverse complement strand
TCCATGGGTCGATCTCACCACATGGGGGGCATAGGGTGGCGGTATGGCTGAATCAGAGGGAACCGACAACAAGTCCGACATGAAGGCCAAGTTCCGCGAGGCGCTGGAGAAGAAGAAGCACCAGCACCACGCCACCGCAGAGGGCGCCGAGCACGACGGCAGCGAGAAGTCGCACGGCGCCAACGGCCCGACGCAGGCACCCGAGTTCCGGCGCAAGAGCATCTAACGCAGCCCTGTAACCTCGACGGGTGGCGACACCCGACTTTGCAGAGCAGACCAAGGCCCTCGACGCGACCCTGACGTCGATCGAGAAGGTCCTCGATCTCGACTCCATCCGGGCGGAGATCGAGGACCTCCAGCAGCAGGTCGGCGCGCCCGACCTGTGGGACGACCAGGCGAATGCGCAGCGCGTGACCGGACGCCTCTCGGCGTTGCAGGCCGAGGTCGAGCGCGTCACGAATCTGCGCCAGCGCCTCGACGACCTCGACATCATGCACGAGATGGCCCTCGAGGAGGGCGACGCCGAGGCGTCCGCAGAGGTCGACCGCGAGCTCGTACGCATCCAGAAGGCGATCGACTCGCTCGAGATCCGCACGCTGCTGTCCGGCGAGTACGACGAACGCGACGCGCTGGTGTCGATCCGTTCGGGCGCCGGTGGCGTCGATGCGGCCGACTTCGCGCTGATGCTGCAGCGCATGTACATCCGCTGGGCCGAGCGCCACGGCTACAGCGTCGAGGTCTACGACACGTCGTACGCCGAGGAGGCCGGCATCAAGTCGACGACGTTCGCGGTCAAGGCCCCGTACGCGTACGGGACGCTCTCGGTCGAGGCCGGGACGCACCGGCTCGTCCGCATCTCGCCGTTCGACAACCAGGGCCGGCGCCAGACGTCGTTCGCCGCGGTCGAGGTCGTCCCGGTGCTCGAGGAGACCGACGAGATCGACATCCCTGAGGAGGACATCCGCGTCGACGTGTTCCGCTCGTCGGGTCCCGGCGGTCAGAGCGTCAACACGACCGACTCGGCCGTACGCCTGACGCACATCCCGACCGGCACCGTCGTGAGCTGCCAGAACGAGAAGAGCCAGCTGCAGAACAAGGCCAGCGCGATGGTGATCCTCAAGGCCAAGCTGCTGGCCCTCAAGAAGGCCGAGGAGCGGGCCCAGCTCGACGAGCTGCGCGGTGACGTGCAGGCGTCGTGGGGCGACCAGATGCGCAACTACGTCCTCAACCCGTACCAGATGGTCAAGGATCTGCGCACCGAGTTCGAGACCGGCAACACCCAGGCCGTGCTCGACGGCGAGATTGACGACTTCATCGAAGCCGGGGTCCGTTGGCGGAGGGGACAGGACGCCTAGTCCGGCTCCCGCGGATCCTGCACCTTCTGCTCCTCGACCCGTCGCTTGACCCGGCCCATGCCGGGAAGCTTGCCGAGCATCTGGTTGAGCTCGCGGGTGATGTCGAGCAGGTCGTGCACATCGGGACCGACCGTGCGCAGGGTCACCAGCATCGGCAGGATGTCGGTCTCGAGGCGTTCCACCAGGTCCGGCAGCTGATCGATGAGCTTGACCATCGCGTCGACCTCGTCGGGATGCGTGGTCTCGGCGAGGCGCGCGAGCGTCGGCTGGAGGCGCTCGAGGGACGGCGCGAACGAGTCGAGCAGGGCCTGCAGGTGCTCGATCGTCGGCTCGACGCTGCCGATCGTGCCCGCCGCGCGAACGATGAGCGTGTTGGCCTCGTCGAGGGTCCCGCCGGTCCGCTCCACCACGTCGTCAGCGGCGAGCCGGGTGGACTCGATGCGGTCGACCAGGCCGTCGACCCGGGCGAGCAGCGCCTCGGCGGATTCGAGCAGCGCTGATGCGCGGGGGATCAGGGCGAACGCCTGCTCGACGATCGCCGGTCCGCGTGCGATCAGAGCCAGTGCATCACGCGGATCCGCGATCGGAAGCTTCATGCCCCGACGCTAGCGGGCGCCGACCAGCACCGCCCGTCGACGCCTCACAACACCGAGCGGTGACTTGGCGTCCACTCCGGACCTCGAAGTGGACGCCAAGACACCGCTCCCCGGGTCGGAGTGGTCAGTCGCTGGAGCTGAAGGCCGCGTCGAACGCGGCGGTCGGGGCGTCGAACAGGTTGGCCTTGACGAACGCCAGCGCCTCGGGGGCGCCCAGCAGGCGATCCATGCCGGCGTCCTCCCACTCGACCGAGATGGGGCCGTCGTAGCCGATCGTGTTGAGCATGCGGAAGCACGCCTCCCACGGCACATCGCCCCTTCCCGTCGACACGAAGTCCCAGCCCCGGCGTGGGTCCGCCCACGGCAGGTGCGACCCGAGCCGGCCGTTGCGGCCGTTGCCGACCTGCAACTTCCCGTCCTTGCAGTCGACGTGGTAGATCCGGTCCTTGAAGTCCCACAGGAATCCCAGCGGGTCGAGGTCCTGCCACACGAAGTGCGACGGGTCCCAGTTGAGCCCGAACGCCTCGCGGTGCCCGATCGCGTCGAGCGCTGCGTGCGTCGTCCAGTAGTCGTACGCGATCTCGCTCGGGTGCACCTCGTGGGCGAACCGCACGCCTTCCTCGTCGAACACGTCGAGGATCGGGTTCCAGCGATCGGCGAAGTCCTGGTAGCCCGCGGCGATCATCTCCTCGGACGCCGGCGGGAACATCGCGACGTACTTCCAGATCGACGAGCCGGTGAA
>NZ_JAKFCB010000001.1:0-12885 GCF_036676885.1 Aeromicrobium sp. | reverse complement strand
GTCCGACCCACAGATGTTCGTCGTGACCGTCTTCAGGATGACCCCGTGCGGCACCTTGCGACCGATGTTCGCGGGGTTGACCCCGGGCCCGTCCTTCAGCTCGAACGACGGATAGTCGATGTCGATGACCTCGACGACTCCCGGTCCCTTGTACGCGACAGCCCTGTTTTCTGGCATGTCCATTCCTTTCAACGAGGCGCAATGGTTGTTTCGTTGAGCGTGACTCAATGCATGGGGCAGAACGACTGCCTTTCGGGATGGCCCTGACTACCCGAAGGGGTAGGTCGGCGAACCCGGGCCGGATAACCTGAGCCGATGCGCCCACCCGAACGAACTGCCGGAGCGTCCGACGGAGTGAACCCGTCGGACCTGCGTCGACGCAGCATGCGCGACCTGGCCGGACTCGAGGAGGTGCTGGCGTCGCCGCCGTCAGAGGTCGCGAGCCACTTCTCGGCCTTCCTCTCGGGCTGGGTCACCCATTCGGCGCTGGTGATCCTCGCCGTGGACGACGTCGGCAGTCCGCGCAAGCAGCACGGCGACGCGAAGCTCATCTCGGACATCAGCCTGTCGGAGCTCGAAGCCGTGAGCTCGAGCCTTTCGCCGGGAGAGTTCCGGCGCGGCGAATGGCAGCTGGCCGGCCGACCCCGGACGTCACTGGGGTCGCTCGCGAGGACCGGCGCTCTCCTGGTCATGACGGACCCGGGCCACGGCGAGTCCGATGAGCTGGTGTTTCATTTCTGGCAGATCCTCGCGTTGCAGATCCACCAGCAGGCCAAGGAGGCCTCTCCGGTCTATCTGATGGAGTCGCGAGCCGCGGCGAGCGTACGGGCCGAGGCCGTCACCGAGCTTGCCGATCGCTACACCACGACCCTGGAGTCCATGCTCGCCGTGCTCCGCACCAGCAGCATCGACGATCGCGCAGCCCGTCAGGCCGCCACGAACCTCGCCACCGAGGCGGCAGTGCACCTTCGCACCTCGACGGACCGGGTGCTCACCTTCACCGAGGAACCCGTGGCCACGGCATTCGAGCGACTACGGGACGACCTGCGCCCCCTCGTCAAGTACCGCGACATCGACGTCCAGTTCGTGGAGCCCCCGGTCGACGGACGAGCGTTGCCGAGCGAGGTGGCCCATGGGGCCAGGGCCGTGGTTCGCGGTGCGATCCTCGCCCTGGTCGACCAACCGGCGGTCACCCGGGTTCGCGTGCAATGGGACTGCGACGGCACGAACCTCCTCGTCAACGTACGAGACGACGGTCCGGGAGCCCTGTCGGCGGAGAGCACTCAGCTCCAACCACTGCAGCAGCGGGTCCGCGCGCTCCACGGCCAGCTGACGCTCTCGGCAACGAGCGGGTGGGGCTCGGAGATGGCGGTCGTCATGCCGCTGGATCCACCCTCGCTGCGAAACGACGACTCGGCGCTGTCGACCCTGAGCTCGCGCGAGCGCGAGGTCATCCAGCTCATCGCAACCGGCAGTCGAAATCGCCGGATCGCCTTGGCTCTGGGGATCAGTGAGAACACCGTCAAGTTCCATGTCTCGAAGATCTTCCGCAAGCTGGGGGTCAGCTCGCGTGGCGAGCTCACCGCGCTCGTCGCTGATCACCGCAGCCCGTTCACCCCGCCGGTCTCGGCGAGCAGCGCCGACCGACCCTAGGGGAAGACGACGACGCGTGAGCCGTCGAGGAGCAGCCGTTGCTCGGTGTGCCAGCGCACGGCTCGCGACAGGACCTGGGCCTCGACGTCGCGGCCGGCCTGAACCATCTCGGGGGGCGTCATCCGGTGGTTGACCCGGGTCACGTCCTGTTCGATGATCGGCCCCTCGTCGAGATCGGCAGTGACGTAGTGGGCCGTCGCGCCGATCAGCTTGACGCCGCGCTCATGTGCCTGGTGATAGGGCTTGGCTCCCTTGAAGCTCGGCAGGAACGAGTGATGGATGTTGATCACCTTGCCCTCGAGCTTCTTGCAGGTCTCATCCGACAGCACCTGCATGTAGCGCGCCAGCACCACCAGGTCGATGTCGAGCTCGTCGACGAGCTCGAGGAGACGGGCCTCGGCCTGGTCCTTGGTGTCCGGCGTGACCGGCACGTGGTAGTAGGGGACGTCATAGGTCGCGGCGAGGCGCTCGAAGTCGCGGTGGTTGGAGACGACCGCGGGTATCACGATGTTGAGCGAGCTGGTGCTCTGGCGGAACAGCAGGTCATTGAGGCAGTGGCCGAACTTCGACACCAGGACCAGGGTCCGGTAGGGCGCGACCGCGGAGAACATCTGCCAGTCCATGCCGTAGACCGCGGCGACCTGCTCGAACGACGAGCGCATCTGATCCAGGTCGACGCCGCCGACCTCGAAGTGCACCCGCATGAAGAACTGGTGTCCCATGCGGTCGTCGAACTGCTGGGAATCGAGGATGTTTCCACCCATGTCCATGAGCCAGGACGACACCGCGAAGACCAGGCCCGGCCGGTCCTGGCACGCCAGTGTGAGCACGTACGAAGGAAGTTGATCCTGATCGGACACCATGGTTCCCGCCTCGAAATACACTCGGCCGGACTTCGCTGTCGGCCCATCGTGTTGTGAATTGTGCAATAGAGTCGTGTCATGAGCAACAGTTCCTTGGACAATTCTGGAGTCGCGAAGGCCGCAACCACCACCGTGCAGTCGGTGGACCGTGCGGTCAGCATCCTCGAGATGCTCGCCCACGACGGAGAATCGGGCGTCACGAAGATCGCCGAGCAGCTCGGCGTCCACAAGTCCACGGCGTTCAGGCTGATCGCCGCCCTCGAGCAGCGAGGTCTCGTCGAGCAGGACGCTGACCGCGGCAAGTACCGCCTGGGAGTCGGCATCCTCCGTCTCGCCGGCGCGACCACCGCGCGACTCGACGTGGTCCAGGAGACGCGACCGCTGGCTCGGGCGCTGGCCGCGGAAACCGGCGAGACGGTCAACATCGCGGTGCGTTCCGAAGGTGCCGCGTTGTACCTCGACCAGATCGCCGGGAGCTCGTCCCTGCAGCCCCACAACTGGGTCGGCCAGCGGATACCGCTGCATGCGACCGCCAACGGCAAGGTCCTGTTGTCCGGCCTCACCGCCGACCAGATCACGACGGAGGTGGGCCAGCGACTCCGCGCCTACACGCCGGCCACGATCACGACGCTCAAGAAGCTGCTCGTCGACATCGACACCGTCCGCGAGAACGGATACGCCGTGGTGGTCGACGAGCTCGAGATGGGACTGACCGCGATTGCCGCCCCGCTGCGCAACGCGCACGGCGACGTGATCGCGTCACTGTCGATCTCGGGACCCACGTTCCGCTTCGACGAGGGCAAGGTCAAGGCGGCCGTTCAGCAGGTGACCGAGGTCGCCGATGAAGTCTCCGAACGGCTCGGCTGGCGTGCCACCAGGCGTCCGTCTGCCGAAATTGGCTCTTGACGTAACGCCGAGATGGCGGGACAGTTGTTGCGTAGCGCAGTACTAGTTGTTTAATACGCAACATATCTGAGTCGGGCGGGTTACGTCCACGAGTCGTTCCAGAGCGAGGAGGCACAGATGTCCGCGCTCTTCATCGACGGTGGGTGGCGACAGGCTGTCGGCGGCGCCGTACGGGAAATTCACTGTCCCGCCGATGGCAGTCTGGTGGCGACCGTGCCCGAGGCCGGGCCCGAGGACGCCGAGCTCGCGATCGAGGCGGCGCGCCGGGCGTTCGACACCGGGCGCTGGCCGACCACGTCCTCGCTGGAGCGCAGCGCCCTGCTGCATCGGCTGGCCGACCTGCTCGAGCGCGACAAGGAAGAGGTCGCGCGGCTGGAGTCGCTCGACACCGGCAAGCGCATCGTCGAGTCGCGCTACGACGTCGACGACATCGTGGGCGTGTTCCGGCACTTCGCCGGTCTCGCCGGCGCCGAGTCCGGCCGCGTGGTCGACACCGGCCGACCGGGAGTCGTCAGCCGGGTCGTGCACGAGCCCGTCGGCGTGTGCTCGCTGATCACGCCGTGGAACTATCCGCTGCTGCAGACCGCATGGAAGGTCGCGCCGGCCATCGCCGCGGGCAACACGTTCGTGCTCAAGCCGAGCGAGCTGACACCGTCCACTGCGGTCTGGCTGATGCGGGCACTCGCCGAGGCCGGGCTACCGCCCGGGGTCGCCAACCTCGTGCTCGGCGCGGGCGCCGAGGTCGGGCCGACCCTCACGACTCATCCTTCGGTCGACCTGGTCTCGTTCACCGGTGGGCTGGTCACCGGCCGCGGCGTCATGGCCGCCGCCGCCCCCACCGTCAAGAAGGTCGCCCTCGAGCTCGGCGGCAAGAACCCCAACATCGTGTTCGCCGACGCCGATCGCGAGACCGCTCTCGACTTCGCGCTGACCGCGGTCTTCCTCCACTCAGGGCAGGTCTGCTCGGCGGGCGCGCGCCTCCTCGTCGAGTCCTCGATCCACGACGAGTTCGTCGACGAGCTCGTACGCCGCGCCGAGCTCATCCGCATCGGTGGGCCGTTCGACGACAAGGCAGAGACCGGACCGCTCATCAGCGCCGGCCACCGCGACAAGGTCGAGGCCTACGTCGCAGCAGGCATCGCCGAGGGCGCCGAGCTTCGCACCGGAGGAGCCCGTCCGGACGACCCCGCGCTGGCCGACGGCTTCTACTACCTGCCGACGATCTTCACCGGGTGCACCGCCGAGATGAGCGTCGTGCGCGACGAGTCATTCGGCCCGGTCCTCACGGTCGAGCCGTTCGACGGCGAGGACGATGCCGTCGCCAAGGCCAACGACAGCATCTACGGACTGGCCGGGGCGGTCTGGACATCCCAGGCCGGCCGCGCCGAGCGGGTCGCCGCCCGCCTGCGCATGGGCACGGTGTGGATCAACGACTACCACCCGTACGTGCCGCAGGCCGAGTGGGGCGGCTACAAGCAGTCGGGCTTCGGGCGCGAGCTCGGCCTCGACGGTCTCGCGGAGTACCGCGAGACCAAGCACATCTGGCACAACATCGACCCGACACCACAACGCTGGTTCGACGGAGCAGAGGGCGTATGAGCGAGCGACAGCGAAGGAACGATCAGGGTGGGGTCATGCCGCCGCCTCCGTACCATTCGCTCTTCAGGGAGGCGACGGCATGACGAAGCAGAAGACCTACGACTTCGTCATCGTCGGCGGCGGCTCAGCCGGCTCAGCGCTCGCCAACCGGCTCAGCGCCGACCCGTCGACGAGCGTCCTCGTCCTGGAGGCAGGCCGCAACGACTCCAAGCTCGATCCGTTCATCCACATGCCGGCGGCGCTCCCCTACCCCATCGGCAACCGGCTGTACGACTGGAAGTACGAGTCCGAGCCCGAGCCGTTCATGGGCGGCCGCAAGGTCTACCACGCGCGCGGCAAGGTCCTCGGCGGCTCGAGCAGCATCAACGGGATGATCTTCCAGCGCGGCAACCCGCTCGACTACGAGCGCTGGGCCGCCGATCCCGGCATGGAGTCGTGGGGTTACGCCAACTGCCTGCCGTACTTCAAGCGCATGGAGACCTGTCTTGCCGGCGAGGACGAGTGGCGCGGCGGCTCCGGCCCGCTGATCCTCGAACGCGGACCTGCGACCAACCCCTTGTTCGGCGCCTTCCTCGAGGCCGCGCAGGAGGCCGGCTACCCGCTGACCGACGACGTCAACGGCTACCGGCAGGAGGGTTTCGCACGCTTCGACCGCAATGTGCACCGCGGCCGCCGGCTCAGCGCGGCGCGCGCATACCTGCACCCCGTCATGAACCGGCCCAACCTCCGGGTCGAGACCCTGGCGCACGTCACGGGCCTGCGCACCGAGGGCACCCGGGTCACCGGGGTCGACTACCTGCGCGGCGGCAAGCTGCACCGCAGCGTCGACGCCAAGGAAGTCATCCTGTGCGGCGGTGCGATCAACTCTCCGCAGCTGCTGCAGCTGGCCGGCATCGGCAACGCGGCGGAGCTGCAGGCGCTCGGCATCACGTCGGTCGTCGACCTGCCGGGGGTCGGCGAGAACCTCCAGGACCACCTCGAGGTCTACATCCAGTACGCCAGCAAGCAGCCGGTGTCGATCGGCCCGTGGCTCAAGCACCGGCACAAGCCCCGCATCGGCGCGGAGTGGCTGTTCCTGCGCAAGGGCGTCGGCGCGACCAACCACTTCGAGGCCGGCGGCTTCGTCCGCAGCAACGACCTGGTGGACTACCCCAACCTGATGTTCCACTTCCTGCCGATCGCGATCCGTTACGACGGGTCGCAGCCGGCGGCCGAGCACGGCTACCAGGTGCACATCGGTCCGATGTACTCCGACTGTCGGGGTACCGTGAAGATCAAGTCCACTGATCCGAAGGAGCATCCCGCCCTGCGGTTCAACTATCTCTCGACCGAGACGGACCGCCGCGAATGGATCGAGATGATCCGCGTCGCGCGGCGCATCCTCAACCAGCCGGCGTTCGAGCCGTTCAACGACGGAGAGATCTCGCCCGGACCGTCGGTCGAGACCGATCAGGAGATCCTCGACTGGGTCGCCAAGGACGCCGAGACCGCACTTCACCCGTCGTGCACCGCGCGGATGGGCACCGACGACATGAGCGTGCTCGACCCGACCAGCATGCGGGTGCACGGCGTCGACGGCCTGCGGGTCGTGGATGCCTCGTCGATGCCGTACGTGACCAACGGCAACATCTACGCGCCGATCATGATGCTCGCCGAGAAGGCCGCCGACCTGATCCTCGGCAACACCCCGCTCGAGCCTGCCACCGACGTTCCGTACTACCGCCACCGTGAGGGCACACCGTTGTACCCCCCGGGCGATCCGCGCAACGCGTCCCACACCCAAGGAGTGGAGCAGTCATGACCGATATCGCCGTCAAGGTCGACCACCTGTGGAAGGTCTTCGGACCCAAGGCCTCGCGCATCCCGGGCAGCCCCGAAGGGGAGCTGTCCCGCGAGGAGCTCCGGAAGAGGACGGGCTGCGTCGCAGGCGTCAAGGACGTCAGCTTCGAGGTCAAGCGCGGCGAGGTCTTCGTCGTCATGGGACTGTCCGGATCGGGCAAGTCGACGCTCGTGCGGTGTCTCACCCGGCTCATCGAGCCGACCGCCGGTGAGATCATGATCGACGACAACGACGTCCTGAAGATGTCGGAGTCGTCCCTGCGCAATCTCCGCCGCACCCACGTCGCGATGGTGTTCCAGCACTTCGGCCTGCTGCCGCACCGTCGCGTCATCGACAACATCGCGTACGGGCTCGAGGTGCGCGGAGTCGGCCGTGCCGAGCGCCACGCCAAGGCGCAGGAGGTGCTCGACCTGGTCGGCCTCGCCGGCAACGCCACCTCGTACCCCGATCAGCTGTCCGGCGGCATGCAGCAGCGAGTCGGACTCGGCCGCGCGCTCGCCGTCGACCCGTCGCTGTTGCTGTTCGACGAGCCGTTCTCGGCCCTCGATCCGCTGATCCGGCGCGACATGCAGAACGAGGTCATCCGGCTGCACCACGAGGTCAAGAAGACGATGATCTTCATCACCCACGACCTGCAGGAGGCGCTCAAGCTCGGCGACCGCATCCTGATCATGCGCGACGGCGAAGTCGTCCAGATCGGCACACCCGACGAGGTCGTCGGCGCACCCGCGGACGAGTACGTACGTGACTTCGTCAGCGAGGTCCCGAAGTCACACGTCCTGACGCTGAAATGGGTCATGCGGCCGGCCGAGCCCGACGACGCCCTCGACGGGCCCGAGCTCCCGCCGAGCACGATCGTCCAGAACGCCGCGCGCCTCGTCATCGACTCGGACAAGCCGGTCAAGGTCGTCGAGAACGGCGAGCTGCTGGGCGTGGTGACCGAGGACGACATCCTGCGGGTCATCGTCGCCGAGGAGAAGCCCAGCGAGGTGGCATGAGCACCGCAACGGCGATCCCGCCGGAGTCCAAGGAACAGGCGCCGCCTCCCGCGCCGGAACAACAGTCCTACCGCGGGCGGGCGGTCGCGATCGTCCTCGCGGTCTTCGTCGTCCTCAGCTTCCCGTTCCGTGACGTCGCGACGCTCCCGCTCGCCCGGTCCGACCTCACGGGGTTCCAGGAGTGGCTCGGCGAGCTCAGCGACAAGCTGGAGTCGGCCCAGAGCTCGAGCGCGATCCTGCAGGGCCTCGACAAGGTCAGCAACGCGCTCGAGAACATCGCGGTGTTCCTGCAGGAGCTGCTCAGCCAGCCCGCATTCCCGCGCCCGGTCCCCGAGATCGGCTGGCTCGGCGTGCTGGCCGTCGCCGTGTGGATCGCGTTCGCGATCGCGGGCTGGCGCATGGCGGTCCTGACCGGCGTCAGCTTCGCGTTGTTCGGCATGCTGGGCTACTGGGCCGACAGCATGGACACCCTGATCGTGACGTTCATGGCGGTCGCGATCTGCCTCATCATCGGCATCCCGATCGGCATCTGGATGGGCCGGAGCAAGCGCGCCACCACGGTGATCACCCCGATACTCGACGGCCTGCAGACCCTGCCGTCGTTCGTCTATCTGTTGCCGATCACGCTGTTCTTCAGCATCGGCGTGGCCGCGGCAGTCATCGTGACCCTGATCTACGCGCTCCCGCCGGTCATCCGCATCAGCGCCCATGGCATCCGCACCGTCTCGGCCGAGACGATCGAGGCGATGGAGTCGCTCGGGACGAGCCGCTCCCAGATGCTGCGCAAGGTCCAGCTGCCGATGGCCAAGCGGACGATCATCGTCGGCGTCAACCAGACCATCATGGCGGCGCTGTCGATGGCCACGATCGCGGCATTCGTCGACGGGCCCGGCCTCGGCCAGCCGGTCATCAAGGCACTCGAGTCGCTCGACGTCGGCCGGGCCGCGACGGCCGGACTCTGCATCGTCATCATGGCGATCATGCTCGACCGCGTCACCACGGCGGCGAGCGTGCGGAGCGAAGCCATCCCGTCCGAGCACGGCAGACGCAACCGGTGGATCGCGCTCGGCGTCAGTGGTGTCGCCACGATTGCGTGCATCATCGCCTCGCGCCAGTACCTCGACCTGGCCAACTTCCCGGAGGACCCCGACCTCGGCACGCCGTTCTCCAAGATGGCCGACTCGGTGTCCGGGTTCTTCACCGACAATGCCGCGACCACGACCAATGCGATCAAGGACGCGCTGACGTACGGACTGCTCAACCCGTTGCAGACCCTGCTCGCCGAGTCGCCGTGGTGGCTCGTCTCGTTCGTGCTGCTGGCCCTGTCGCTGCTGTTCGGCGGCGTACGCTCGCTGCTGACCTCGATCGTCTGCATCGGCGTGATCCTGGGCGTGGGCCTCTGGCAGGACGCCATGATCACCCTGACCATGACGCTCGTCGCGACGATCCTCACGATGATCCTCGCGCTGGTGTTCGGGGTCTGGATGGCGCAGAGCCGCGCGGTCGACCTGATCGTCCGGCCCACGCTTGACGCGGCCCAGGTCGTACCCCCATTCGTCTATCTCGTGCCGGCACTGGCGCTGTTCGAGGCGACCCGCTTCACCGCGATCATCGCCGCGGTCGTCTACGCGGCGCCCGTCGCGATCAAGCTCGTCTGCGACGCGATCCGCGAGGTGTCGCCCACCGTCGTGGAAGCGGCGCAGTCGGCCGGCTCGAGTCGCTGGCAGCTCATCACGAAGGTCCAGCTGCCGATGGCCCGCAAGGGCATCGCGCTCGCGACCAACCAGGGGATGCTCTACGTCTTCGCGATGGTCGTGATCGGCGGTCTGGTCGGTGCAGGCGCGCTCGGCTACCTCGTCGTCGCGGGCTTCTCGCAGACCGAGCTGTTCGGCAAGGGACTCGCAGCGGGAATCGCCATCGTCGCGCTCGCGATCATGCTCGACCGGATGGCCCAAGGAACGTCGGCCCGCCAAGCCACGGCAAAACGCAGGTTCTTCTCACGACCGACTGGTTCGTGAGCTGACGATGGCATCACACGAAGGAGTACGAATGAAGGCACTCAGAAGTAGAGCAAGCCTGACCGCAGCACTTGCGGCCAGCGCCTTGCTGGCGCTGTCCGCCTGCGGGGGCGGGGACATCGAGGAGAGCGGTGGCGGCGACAAGAAGTGCGACACCACCGTCAACATGGCGATCAACCCCTGGGTCGGCTACGAGGCCTCGGCGCACGTGGTCGGCAACGTCATCGAGCAGGAGCTCGGCTGCAAGGTCGACTACAAGGACCTCAAGGAGGAAGTCGCCTGGCAGGGCTTCGCCAAGGGCACCGTCGACGTCATCATCGAGGACTGGGGACACCCGGCCCTGGAGGAGAAGTACATCCAGGGCGACAAGTCCGCAACCGATGCCGGACCCAACGGCAACGTCGGACAGATCGGCTGGTTCGTGCCGCCGTGGATGGCCGAGAAGTACCCGGACATCACGGACTACAAGAACCTCAACAAGTACGCCGACCTGTTCAAGACGTCGGAGTCCGGCGGCAAGGGCCAGCTCCTCGACGGCGACCCGTCGTACGTCACGAACGACGAGGCACTGGTCAAGAACCTCAAGCTGGACTTCAAGGTCGTCTACGCCGGCAGCGAGGCGGCCCTGATCACTGGGTTCCGCCAGGCGGAGAAGAACAAGAAGCCGATGATCGGCTACTTCTACGAGCCGCAGTGGTTCCTCTCGGAAGTCCCGCTGGTCAAGGTCAACCTCCCGCCCTATGAGGAGGGTTGTGACTCCGACCCCGAGAAGGTCGCCTGCGACTACGCCAAGACGGATCTGAAGAAGATCGTCGCGACGAAGTTCGCGGAGTCCGGCAGCCCGGCATACGACGTCGTCAAGAACTTCACGTGGACCAACGACGACCAGAACATCGTCGCGAAGTACATCGCGGAGGACAAGATGGATGCCGACGAGGCCGCGAAGAAGTGGATCGCCGACAACCCGGACAAGGTCGAGGCCTGGCTCAAGTAGGCCCGACCGCGCCACCCCGGCGCACACACGCTCGTACGCCCCGAAGGCTCCGGCCCTCGGGGCGTACGGCGTTCCGGCCGGTGCCCGCGAATGGCCGTCTGACCAGTGGGTATTGCTCTTTCCAGGGGTGCAACTCCCAGCGGAAGGACGCATCATGGCTGAGATTCGAGACAACGCCACGGACGCCGGGCGGTTCGCCAGGGCCGTCGCGGCTGCCGTCGGGGTGGTGTTCCTGTTGGTCGGCGTGCTCGGGTTCATCCCGGGCGTCACCACTGACTACGACAGCATGACCTTCGCAGGCCACGAGAGCGGCGCCGAGCTGCTCGGTGTCTTCGCGGTCTCGGTCCTGCACAACATCGTGCACCTGCTGTTCGGTGTCGGCGGGCTCCTCGCGGCGACCCAGGCGCGATTCGTGGCGCCGTTCCTGTACGCGAGCGCCGCGGTCTACGGCGTGCTCACGGTCTACGGGGTCGTGGTCGACAAGGCGAGCGCCGAGAACTTCGTCCCGGTCAACTCGGCGGACAACTGGTTGCACCTCGTGCTGACCGTCGGGATGGCCGCGCTGGGCTGGGTCGTCCAGCAGCGCCTGCACGGAGGGCATTTCGACTACCGGCCGCGGGGCCGCCACCACGCGGCCTGAGGCGAAGCTGCGTAAACCCCGTCGGGCACGGTGAGGCGGCGTCCCGACGGAGTTCCGCGCTCCGGCTCAACTCAGGTCGAGGCGCATGAGCACGCGGGGGAAGCCGTTGATCACCGAGGCGGTGTCGGCGACCTTGACGAACCCGGCCCGCTCGAACAGCTTCTGCGTGCCGACGTAGGCCATCGTGAGGTCGACCTTCCGGTCGCCGTTGTCGACCGGGTATGCCTCGATGGCCGGAGCGCCATGGGCGCGGGCGAAGTCGACGGCGCCGGCCACCAGGAAGTGCGAGATGCCCGTGCCGCGATGCCCCGGACGTACGCGGATGCACCACAGCGACCACACGTCGAGGTCGTCGACGTGCGGGATCTTGCGGTTGCGGGCGAAGCTCGTGTCGGCACGCGGGTGCACCGCCGCCCAGCCCACCACCTCGTCGCCGTCGTACGCGAGCACGCCCGGCGGCGGATCCTCGCGCACCAGCTCGGCGACGCGGTCACCGCGCTCCGTGCCACGGAGTGCGACGTTCTCCTTGGAAGGGATGCGATAGCTCAGGCACCAGCACACGTTGGCGTCGGGCTGTTTGGGGCCGACCATGGTCCGCACGTCTTCGAAGCTGCTCGCCGGCCGCACCTCGATCGTCATGGGTTCATCTTTCCACCGACGACGGACAATGACGCGCCCACGAGCACGTGCTCCCGGTGGGGGTCGAACCCACACTGTGACGGGTTTAAGCCATCTGCCTCTGCCGATTGGGCTACGGGAGCCTGGCCCAGCCTATCGGCGCTCCAGAACGGGAGCGGGACGAAGGAATCGGGTTTTGTCCGCATATAGCCGGACAAAACCCGATTCCTTCGTCCCGCTCCACGCCAGGAGGGATCAGCCCCGCGGGGTCAGCCGCTGCAGCTGCGTCACGTGGCCGGGCTCGAGCTCGGCGACGCTGGTGACACCGAGGAGTCGCATCGTGCGCTCGATGTCCTTCGTGAGGATCTCGATCGTACGGTCGACGCCGCGGCGGCCGCCGGCCATGAGCCCGTACAGGTAGGCCCGGCCGATCAGCGTGAAGTCCGCGCCCAGCGCGAGCGCGGCGACGATGTCCTGGCCCGACATGATGCCGGTGTCGAGGTGGATCTCGACGGAGTCGCCGACCGCGGCCTTGACCTGGGGCAGCAGGTGGAACGGCACCGGAGCGCGGTCGAGCTGGCGGCCGCCGTGGTTGGACAGCAGCACCGCGTCGACCCCCAGGTCGGCCAGGCGGACCGCATCATCGACGTTCTGCACGCCCTTGACCACGACCTTGCCGTGCCACTGGTCCTTGATCCACGCCAGGTCGTCGAACGTCACCGTCGGGTCGAACATCGTGTCCAGCAGCTCGGCGAC